>JBKDZR010000099.1:0-13449 GCA_047971485.1 Qingshengfaniella sp.
ATGGATGCCATCCGGGATCTGGAACGTCCGGCCACCCGTGACAGCCGCGATCTGGGGGATCCCGGTCCCGATCCGGATCCGGTGAGCAACTTCACCAAAGAAGGTTACATGGCCGCCGTCCGGAAGGCCCAGGATTACATCCGCGCCGGCGATATCTTTCAGGTGGTGCCCGCACAGCGCTGGTCCCAGCCCTTCGCGTTGCCGCCCTTCGCGCTGTATCGGTCGCTGCGGCGCACCAACCCGTCACCCTTCATGTTCTACTTCAACTTCGGTGGTTTCCAGGTGATCGGTGTCAGCCCCGAGATCCTGGTACGTGTCTTCGGCAAAGAGGTAACAATCCGTCCCATCGCCGGCACCCGGCCGCGCGGGGCCACCCCCGAAGAGGACAAGGCCCTGGAAGCCGACCTTTTGGCCGATCCCAAAGAACGGGCCGAGCATCTGATGCTGCTGGATCTGGGGCGCAACGACACCGGGCGGGTTTCAAAGATCGGCACGGTACGTCCGACCGAGCAATTCATCATCGAGCGCTACAGCCACGTCATGCATATCGTCTCGAACGTGGTGGGTGAACTCTCGGATGATCATGACGCTCTGTCGGCACTGTTGGCCGGTTTGCCGGCGGGCACGGTTTCTGGCGCGCCCAAAGTCCGCGCGATGGAAATCATTGATGAGTTGGAACCAGAAAAACGCGGCATCTATGGGGGCGGTGTTGGATATTTCGCCGCCAATGGCGATATGGACATGTGCATCGCCCTGCGCACGGCCCTGCTGAAGGATCAGGTTCTGTACATGCAGGCGGGCGGCGGGGTGGTCTATGACAGCGACCCCGAAGCCGAGTGGCAGGAATCCGTGAACAAGTCCAAGGCAATCCAGGCCGCCGCTGCCGAGGCCGGCCGGTTTGTATCCGGGTCCAACAGCTAGGCAGGATTTCCGCAAGGGCGTGCCGGTGGTGGGCATTTCCCGCCGCCGGAACAGTCGCACAGCGCCGGGATGGGCGGCATCCGAGGTGTGCGCGGGTCCCAACCAATCGCCGTGCCGGAGGGCCGCCCCTTCAGGCACGGCGGCCCGATGGGCCTTGTTCTCCGCCAACAGGGCGCCGCGATGCCATCCCCCGTTTCCGACACCCCGCCCGAAACAAGGGCGCGTGCCGCACACCACGGCAACAAGGGTGCAAGGCCACCATCCACAAGGAAAAAACCGTCAGTCGCCAACGCCATTGGTCGGGGCACCATGGCGCTTCGTCGGGCGGCCTTTCACCCGAAACCGGCGGGACGGCCAGGTCAGCGAAAGGCGCGTGTCAGCGGTCCGGCCACGGGCGCATCCGGGGCACGCAGTACCGTGCTGACCGCCGGGGCCGCCGCTGGTGTGACCAGCATCACCGCCTGCCCGTCGCGCCCGGCCCGCCGCGCGGCAGCGGCGATGCTTTGGGCTGCGACATCCGGGGTGGCGATGGTCCGGTAGACCGACGCTGCCCGCAAACCGCGCGCACGGGCCCGTGCAACCATCCCATGATCCGCACCCTGCCCGACCAAAACGCCCCAATCCGTACCAATCAAGCGATCCAGCAGGTCCTGTTCCGTCTCTGCTGTCAGGGGGGCCTCGATCAGGATGGCCCCGGCACCGCCGGTTACGGGCCGGACGGCGGACAGATCGAGGGGCAGATCTGCGCCGCGCGGCAACTGCGGATCGCCCAAGGTTGCGGCCGCCCAGGCCTTGCTGTCCTCTGGTCCGCTGGCGGTCAGCAAAAAGACCACCGGGTGTTGACCGGGAGGCACCGGCAACGACGGCACGGCCGGCGCCACCGGCCCTGCAGCCGGAAGGCCCGCCGCCACCGGTCCAGCCGGATCCGGACTGCGATCCAGAGGGGGATCCTCGGCTTGCAGGGCAGACATGACCCCGGGTTCAGCCGACGGCGGGGGCAGGTCGGACAGATCCGGGCCGGAAACCACAGGCGGGACCGGCGGCGGGATCAGGGCAACCGGCCCCGGATTCCCCTGTGGCGCAGTCGGCATGTCTTGCCCCTGAGCCTGACGGGAACGCGCGGGGGGCTGGCCGGGACTGGCCGGAACCGGGGCGCCCCCCCTGGTCCCTGTCGGATCCGGAAACAGGACAGGAAGACGGCCCATGGCCGGGGCCAGTGGCGCTGGCGGCGCCGGCAGAACCACCGCAAGATCCGCCCCCATCCCCAGATCCGACAGCATGGCCGCTCGGCGTGGGGGGGCACTGTCCCCCCGGTCCGCCAAGGAAATGGGATCGGATCCGCGCGTTTCGGGCGGCAGGACCGGCGGGCTCTGCCAAGCCGGGGCGGGGCCATCGCGTTCGGCGACCAGAGCGGCCGGCTGCAAACCGGGTCCCGCCACTCCCCCCTCTTCGGGGGCAGGACGGGACAACGCTACGGCCAGCACGATCAGCGCGCTGACCAGCGTCCCCGCCGCGGCGCCTTGCCACAGCCCGCGGCGCAGGGCATGCGCGCCATGGACCGGCGCCGTGTCCTCTGTCTCCGCCACACCCGACGGTTTGCCCTTCCGCTCTGTCTTCAATGCCCTTGCCCGGCCCCCATGCCTGTCGCCGTCCGTCTGCCCGGTTTCGGTCCCCGGCCCTCTGGTAGCCTGTCGCCGGGGTCTTGACCACCCGGCCCGGACCTGAACATGTTCGCGCACCCGCGTTATCCTGCCCGAGAGGTCCGCAAGCCGTCCCATGCTGCTCCTGATCGATAATTACGACAGTTTCACCGACAATCTTGTCCATTACCTTGGCGAGTTGGGCGCGGAAACGTCTGTCTGGCGCAATGATGCGCTGGATGTGGACCAGGCCCTGGCCCTGCGCCCCCAGGCGATCATCCTGTCCCCGGGCCCCTGCGATCCGGATCAGGCCGGCATCTGCCTGCCCCTGACTCTGGCTGCGGCCGAAGCCGGCATTCCGCTGCTGGGTGTCTGCCTGGGCCATCAGACCATCGGTCAGGCCTTTGGGGGCAAGGTGGTGCGCTGTCATGAAATCGTCCACGGCAAGCTGGGCCAGATCGAACACGCAGGCCAAGGCGTCTTTGCAGGGCTTCCCTCACCGCTGAACGCAACACGCTATCATTCGCTGGTGGTGGAGCGCGACACCCTGCCCCCGGCGCTGGAGGTCACGGCCTGGCTGAACGATGGTACGATCATGGGTCTGCGCCACCGTGAGTTGCCCATCGAAGGGGTGCAGTTTCACCCCGAAAGCATCGCCTCGGAACATGGCCACGCGATGCTCAAGACCTTTCTCGACAACACCCGGGTGCCCGCATGAGCGACCAGTTGAAACCCCTGATCGGGGCCGCCGCCGAGCGCCCCCTGACCCGGGCCGAGGCGGAACGCGCCTTCGAGATCCTGTTTCAGGGCGATGCCACCCCCAGCCAGATCGGCGGCCTCCTGATGGCCCTGCGCACCCGGGGCGAAACGGTTGAGGAATACGCCGCCGCCGCCTCGGTCATGCGCGCACGCTGCCATGTGGTAAAGGCCCCCGCCGATGCCATGGACATTGTCGGCACTGGCGGCGACGGCAAGGGGACGCTGAACATTTCCACCGCCACGGCGCTGGTTGTCGCCGGGGCCGGTGTGCCCGTGGCCAAGCACGGCAACCGCAATCTCAGCTCGAAATCCGGGGCAGCGGACGCGCTGTCGCAGATGGGGGTCAATGTGATGATCGGCCCCAAGACGGTGGAACATGTGCTGGCCCAGGCCGGCATTGCCTTCATGATGGCGCCCATGCACCACCCCGCAATGAAACACGTGATGCCAACCCGGACGGAACTGGGGACCCGCACGATCTTCAACATTCTCGGGCCGCTGACCAACCCCGCCGGGGTCCGTCGCCAGCTGACCGGGGCCTATTCCCGTGATCTGATCCGTCCCATGGCTGAGACCCTGAACCTGCTGGGCAGCGATCGGGCCTGGATCGTCCACGGCAGCGATGGCACCGATGAGATCGCCATTTCCGGCGAAACCCATATCGCCGCGCTTGAGAACGGCAAGGTCGAGGACCGGACCCTTCACCCCGAAGAGGCCGGCCTGCCCGTTCACCCATTCGAGGATATCCTGGGCGGCACACCTGCGCAGAACGCCAGCGCGCTGCGGGCATTGCTGGATGGCGCGCCCGGGGCTTATCGTGATGCGGTTTGCCTGAATGCCGCCGCCGCCCTGGTGATCGCCGGTCGGGCCCCCGATTTGCGCGACGGCGCCGCCCTGGCCCGCGAGGCGATTGACAGTGGCCGGGCGCGGGAAAAGGTGACGGCATTGGCACGGCTCAGTTCAGAGGCAACGGCATGACCCCTACCATTCTCGACAAGATCAAGGCTTACAAGCTGGACGAAGTGGCCGACCGCAAGGCCAGCCACCCCCTGCACGAGGTCGAAGCCCTGGCCCGTGGCGCCTCGCGCCCGCGCGGTTTTGCCGATGCCCTGCACCGGGCCTCGACCCAAGGCTATGGGCTGATCGCCGAGGTCAAGAAAGCCAGCCCGTCCAAGGGGTTGATCCGCGCCGATTTCGACCCCGCCACTCTGGCCCGCGCCTATGAACAGGGCGGCGCCGCCTGTCTGTCGGTACTGACCGACACGCCCTCGTTCCAGGGGGCCGACGCCTATCTGACCCAAGCGCGCGAGGCCACCTCCCTGCCTGCCCTGCGCAAGGATTTCATCTACGATCCTTATCAGGTCGCCGAGGCCCGCGCCTTGGGGGCAGACTGCATTCTGATCATCATGGCCAGTGTCGAGGATGCCCAGGCCGCCGAATTGGAGGATGCGGCCATTGGCTGGGGCATGGATGTGCTGGTCGAGGTGCATGACGAGGCGGAACTGGACCGGGCCACACGGCTCAAATCGCAGTTGATCGGCATCAACAATCGCGATTTGCGGAGTTTCGTAACTTCGCTTGATGTGAGCCGGCGCCTGGCCCGGCTGGTGCCGACAGATCGCTGCGTGGTCGCTGAATCGGGTCTGTCCAGCCCCGAGGACCTGGCCGATCTTGCGCGCTATGGCGTACGCAGCTTTCTGATCGGCGAAAGCTTGATGCGCCATCAGGACGTGCGTCAGGCCACGGAACGGCTTTTGTCCGATCCGCTGCAAGCCGGAGGCCTGTGATGGCCCAGTTCACGCATTTCGATACCAAGGGCGATGCCCACATGGTCGATGTCTCGGGCAAGCCGGTCACCACGCGGCTCGCCGTGGCCAAAGGCTGGATAAAGATGTCAACGGAAACCCTTGATCTTATTGAATCAGGCCAGGCAAAGAAGGGTGACGTGCTCGGGGTTGCCCGACTGGCCGGGATCATGGGGACCAAACGGACTGCCGATCTGATCCCGCTTTGCCATCCGCTGCCCATCACCAAGGTGGCGATTGATCTGGACCCCGATCCAGACCTGCCCGGTATCCGCATCACCGCGACGGTCAAGACCACGGGCCAGACCGGGGTAGAGATGGAGGCGCTGACCGCCGTTTCCACCGCTGCCTTGACCATCTACGATATGGTCAAAGCCGTTGAGAAATCCATGAAGATCGGTGGGATACAGCTTTACCTTAAAGAAGGTGGTGCCTCGGGCCGCTATGAGGCCCAAGCGTGATTTCCGTCGATCAAGCGCTGACGGCGATCTTTGAACTGATCACGCCCCTCCCTTCGGAAACCGTCACATTGCGCCAGGCATGTGGCCGGGTACTGACAGAAGACGCCGTTGCAACCCGCGATCAGCCCCCTTTTCCCTCCTCGGCCATGGACGGCTACGCCGTGCGCGATACCGATGTCGCCCCCGGCGCCCGGCTGACGGTGATCGGCGAGGCCGCCGCCGGTCATCGTTTCTCCGGACCTGTCGGCCCCGGCCAGGCCGTCCGCATCTTTACCGGCGCGCCGGTGCCCGCTGGCGCCGACCGGATTGTCATCCAGGAAGACGTGATCCGCGATGGCCCCCAGATCAGGATCGGTGAAGCGCCTGATACACAAGCCTATATTCGTCCAGCGGGGGGCGATTTTCGCGCCGGAACCCGGCTGGTTGCGGGGCGGCGGTTGCGGCCTGCCGATATCAGCCTTCTGGCCTCGATGAATGTCAACAACCTGCGCGTTGCCCGTCGTCCCGTAGTCGCCATACTCGGGACCGGGGATGAACTGGTCGCTCCGGGCGAGACCCCCGGTCCCGATCAGATCGTCTCGTCGAACGGCATCGGTCTGGCCGCGCTGGTCGAGGCCGAAGGCGCATCGGCCCGGATCCTGCCCATCGCCCGCGATACCGTGGCCGCCCTGCGTGATGGGCTGGCCCTTGCCCGCGGGGCCGATCTGATCGTGACCAGCGGCGGGGCTTCTGTCGGCGACCATGACCTGATCGCAAACGCCGCCGAAGAGCTGGGCCTGGAGCGTCAATTCTACAAGGTTGCCATGCGGCCCGGGAAACCGCTGATGGCCGGTCGCCACGCGGGAATTCCCTTGATTGGCCTTCCGGGAAATCCGGTTTCCACAATGGTTTGTGGATCTATATTCATCCTTCCAGCCCTGCGGGCCATGATGTCCCTGCCCGCTGTTGCAGCCCCACGGCACCCCGCGCGCTTGGCGCACCCGCTTTCCGCAAACGGACCGCGTGAACATTACATGCGCGCCCGGACCGAAGCGGACGGGACGGTTCGCGCCTTTGATCGACAGGACAGCAGCCTGCAAAATATTCTCTCCCAAGCCGACGCCCTGATCGTTCGCCCCCCCGGGGATCGAGCTCGGAAAACGGGCGAATCTATCGAAATTGTTCCGATTTGAAGCATTTTATTGACACAAACAGGGAACCTATGTAGAACGAACGGGAAACGAGGCAAAAACGGACGCAAGCGCATGCTGACAAAGAAACAGCTCGATCTCTTGCAGTTGATCAATGACAGATTGCAGCGGGACGGTGTGCCACCCTCCTTCGATGAAATGAAGGAAGCCTTGGATCTGCGGTCCAAATCGGGGATCCATCGTTTGATCACGGCGCTGGAAGAGCGCGGCTTTATCCGGCGGCTGGCCCATAAGGCCCGTGCCATCGAGATTGTGAAACTGCCCGAGGCGCTTGAAAACCGCGGCTTTCAGCCACGGGTGATCGAAGGCGAAGGCAAAGCCGCATCTCCTCAGGCCTCTGTCGGCAGCGGTTTCGCGCAGTTGACCATCATCGGCCGGATCGCCGCAGGCCTGCCGATCGAAGCGCTGGAAACCGGAGACAACAATATCACCGTACCGTCGCGCATGCTGTCGGGTGCGGGTGAACATTATGCCCTGGAGGTGCGCGGCGATTCCATGATCGACGCGGGTATCAACGATGGCGATGTCGTTGTCATTCGCGAAGGCTCTGATGCCGAGAATGGGGAAATCGTCGTGGCTATCGTCGAAGGCAACGAAGGTACGTTGAAACGTTTTCGTCGCCGGGGCAACATGATCGCGCTGGAAGCTGCGAATTCCGCCTATGAAACCCGTGTTTTGCCGGCAGAACATGTCGAGGTGCGGGGCAAACTGGTCGGTCTGATCCGGACCTACTGACCCCCGCCGGCCAGACGCACGCCCGGATCATTCAGCCGACGTGCAATGTCAGCCACAACATCCTCCCCTTCCGGCAGGGATGGACGTGTCCCACGTCCATCCGCCCATCTGCGCACATCAGGGGATGTCCAGAAGCGCAGACCGGATTGGTTTGCTACAGACCTGACCTCTATGCCTGATCCAGTCGGGATCAGCGCCAGTGCCCCTGTTCGGGACAGATCCCGTGCAGTGACGATGTCACACCCCAGTTGCGGCGGATCCTGCAAAGGCGTGACGATCAAGGCCGCCTCCGGACAGACGGTCAAATCCCGCATCGCGCGGGTCGGCAATTGCACGACAGCGGGTCCGGGAAAGGCCGGGCTTGAACGCGCGGCGGCCAGGGCCTGATCTGCGCCATCTCCGTCATCTTCCAACCAAGCAAGGGCTGCATAGCCATCGCCTTTGGGCTTGTTCAAGGCCCGCCCCTCGGCTGTCATGACCCCAACCAGCCCACCGCTTTCCGCAATCAGAACAGAGGGCCGATCCGCAACGGACCACAACACCAAGGCCCCCACCATCGGCACCCCCCCCAGCCAACGCGCCCGTCCTTGCCAAAGAATGACGAACAGCCCGCCGACAATCATCATCGGCAATACCTCGGGTGGCGGTGCCGACACGTGGCGCACCGCCGCCTCACGCGTGGCAAACCATTCGGCCACAGTCAGGATCCAGTCAATTCCCCAGCCCATCACCCGCAGCGCCAGGGGATGCAAACCAAACGGCGCCAGACAAACCGCCGCAACCGCAGCCGGAACCACGATACTTCCCATGGCCGGCACGGACATCAGGTTGGCGATCAGCCCATAAGTGGCGCTACGATTGAAATGCGCCGCACCAAACGGCGCCGTCGCCAACCCCGCCACCGCCGAAGACAGCACCAGCGCCATCACCGGTCGCGCCCAGCCAGGCAATCGTGGGACCCGTTCATCGCGCAGTCCGGAAAATACCCAGACCAAAGCCGTCGTCGCCGCGAAAGACATTTGGAAACCGGCACCCAAAAGCGCATCTGGCTGAAGCAGCAGGATCAGAACAGCCGCCAGTGCCACTGCCCGCAATGTCAGGGCGCGCTGGTCGATCATCACCGCACAGAGCATCACGGCCGCCATCAGAAACGCCCGCTGCGTAGAGACCGGCGCCCCCGACAATCCCAGATAGACCGCCGCCGCCGCCAGCGCTACGCCCGCGCCAATCTTGCGCGCATTCACCCGCAGGGCCAGTGCCGGGATCAGGGCCAAACCCGTGCGGACCGCCAGAAACACCACCCCCACCAACAGCCCGACATGCAAGCCCGAGATGGCCAGCAGATGGGCCAGGTTGGTGTCGCGCATGATGTCCAGCGTCTGACGCGACAGGGCCGAACGATCCCCCGTGGTCACCGCAGCGGCAAACGCCCCTGTCTGCCCATCAAGCTGCGCCTGCACTGCCGCTGACAGGGCCATGCGCAGCGCATAGATCCGCACATCCAGACCCTGGCGTTCCGGCTCGGCCAGCGCAAGAACCGGCGTCCGGGCATAGCCGACCGCGCCCAACCGTTCAAACCAGGCCAGACGTCGGAAATCGAAGCCCCCCGGCTCTGACGCCCGTGGTGGTGGCGACAAATGGGCGGTGACAATCACGCGCAAACCTGGGGTCAGGTCAATCGGGGGATCTTCACCATGCAGGGAAATCCGTACCTTTTCAGGGGTTCGGTTTGGTGAGGTTTGCTTCAGAACCAATTGATCCAGAGTTATTCTTTTGGCATCGCTTTGGGATCTGTCCAATTCGATGATCCGCCCTTCGACCGGGCCGTAATAGCGAAACTCCAGCACCGGGGCCGCCACCAGATTTGCCCGCACCACAGCCAGCCCAAAGCCTGACGAAGCCAACACGATGGCCGTCAGAAGCGGGGCCAGGCTTTCCGGGCACCAGCGATGCAGGATCAGGCCCAGGCAGGCCACACAGGCAACTGCGGCACAGGCCAATGCCCCTGGTTCGACCGGCAACAGGAAGTACCCCCCGATCCCGGCGCCGAGACAGACCGGCACCCACAGGATCAGGTGCCCGCGCTGACCGTCGAGAAGACGGCCGATGACAAGATCTGGCCGCATCCGACGCCCGGCATCCCGCTGAGTTGCGTAACGATCCTGCGCCGGGAAGGTTTCAAGATAGTTAACGCGCGTTAACCTTACGCTTCCCTTTCCTGTGATCCTGAGCATGGCGCAGATTTGACACCGCTGACCCAGCCGGTAAGGGAGGGGATAAATGACGGAGACTATCATCATGCCAGATCGCGCAGAAACCGGGGTTGTCACCCGTTTCGCCCCCTCACCGACCGGATTTCTGCATATCGGCGGGGCGCGCACCGCGCTGTTCAACTGGCTCTATGCCCGGGCGCGTGGTGGCAAGTTCCTGCTGCGGATCGAAGATACGGACAGGGCCCGCTCGACCCCCGAAGCAACCCGCGCGATCCTCGACGGGCTGGCCTGGCTGCGCCTGGATCATGACGGCGAGGCGATCAGCCAATTCGACGGCGCCGCCCGCCATGCCGAGATCGCGCAAGCCATGTTGGCAAAGGGGCACGCCTATAAATGCTTTGCCACCCCCGAAGAAATCACCGCTTTTCGTGAAACCGCGCGCGCCGAGGGCCGGTCCACCTTGTTCTTGTCGCCCTGGCGCGATGCCGATCCGGCCGCCCACCCCGATGCGCCCTTTGTCATCCGTCTCAAGGCCCCGCGCACCGGCGAAACGATAGTCGACGATCAGGTGCAGGGTCCGGTGACGTTCCGCAACGATCAGTTGGACGACATGGTTCTGCTGCGCTCGGACGGAACGCCGACCTACATGCTGGCGGTGGTTGTCGATGACCATGACATGGGCGTGACCCATGTGATCCGGGGCGACGATCATCTGGCCAATGCGGCGCGCCAGGCCCAGATTTATCACGCCATGGATTGGTACGAACCGGTCTGGGCCCATATCCCGCTGATCCACGGCCCCGATGGCAAGAAACTGTCCAAGCGCCATGGGGCAGTCGGTATCGGCGAATACCGCACCATGGGCTATGCGATTGAAGGCATGCGCAATTACCTGACCCGGCTGGGCTGGAGCCATGGCGATGACGAGGTCTTTACCACTGCCCAGGCGCTGGAATGGTTCGATCTGGACGGGATTGGTCGCTCGCCCGCGCGCCTGGACTTCAAGAAGCTGGACCATGTGTCCGGTCAGCACATCGCCATGAGCGACGATGCTGCGTTGCTGCAAGAGATCGAGGCCTTCCTGGCGGCCACCGGCGCCCCAGCCTTTGACACCGATCAACATCGCGGGATGCTTGCCGCCATGCCCTGCCTGAAAGAGCGCGCGAAGACCATACCGGAACTCCTTGAAAAAGCACATTTCGTTTTGACGAAACGCCCCATTCTTCCCGATGAAAAGGCGGCCAAGGCGCTGGATCCCGCAGCACTTGAGCTATTGCTCGAATTGACGCCGCAACTGCAAACTGTTAGCTGGACACGTGACGCGCTGGAAGCGACTGTAAGCTCGGTCGCAGCGGCGATGGGGACAAAGATGGGCAAAGTTGCGCAACCCTTGCGGGCGGCGCTGGCCGGACGAACGGCAACGCCCAGTGTCTTCGACATGATGCTCGTCATCGGCCGGGATGAAACAATCGGCCGGTTGACGGATTGTACAGGCTAAGGCTGGATAATCAGGGCTACCGGTCTGCGCCGGCACCGCGCGGAAGACAGGAGAAAACGATAAATGGCTGATACGAAACAATCGTCGCAATCCAAGACGGCGACCCTGACCTTCAACGGCAAGACGCTGGACCTGCCGGTACGCTCGCCCACCATGGGCCCCGACGCGATCGATATCACCAAGCTGTACAGTCAGGGTGATCTGTTCACCTACGACCCCGGCTTCACCTCTACGGCGGCGTGCCAATCGACGATCACCTTTATCGACGGCGACAAGGGTGAATTGCTGCATCGCGGCTATCCGATCGACCAGTTGGCCGCGAAATCTCATTATCTCGAACTGTGCTATCTGCTGCTTTATGGCGAGTTGCCCACCGCCAGCGAATTGGAAGATTTCGAAACCCGGATCACCCGCCACACCATGCTGCATGAACAGATGCAGAATTTCTTCCGCGGGTTCCGGCGCGATGCCCATCCGATGGCGGTGATGGTTGGCGTAGTGGGGGCGATGTCGGCCTTTTACCACGATTCGACCGATATCTCCGATCCTTGGCAGCGCGAGGTCGCCACGATCCGTCTGGTTGCCAAGATGCCGACCATTGCGGCCTGGGCATTCAAGTATCACGTCGGCCAGCCCTTCGTGTATCCGCGCAACGATCTGGACTATGCCTCGAACTTCCTGCGCATGTGCTTTTCCGTGCCTGCCGAGGATTACGAGGTCGATCCGATCCTCAGCCGTGCCATGGACCGCATCTTCATGCTGCACGCCGATCACGAACAGAACGCCTCGACCTCGACCGTGCGGCTGGCGTCTTCCTCGGGGGCGAACCCGTTTGCCTGTATCGCGGCCGGCATTGCCTGTCTGTGGGGGCCGGCCCATGGTGGCGCCAACCAGGCCTGTCTGGAAATGCTGAAGGAAATCGGCACCCCCGATCGCATCCCCGAATTCATCGCCCGCGCCAAGGACAAGAACGATCCGTTCCGCCTGATGGGCTTTGGCCACCGGGTCTACAAGAACTTCGACCCGCGCGCGACGGTGATGAAGCAATCCGCCGATGAAGTTCTGGATCTGCTGGGGGTCGAAAACAACCCGATCCTCCAGGTCGCCAAGGAACTGGAAGCCCAGGCCCTGGCCGATCCGTATTTCGCCGATAAAAAGCTGTTCCCCAATGTCGATTTCTATTCGGGGATCATCCTTGAGGCGATGGGCTTCCCAACCTCGATGTTCACCCCGATCTTCGCCGTATCGCGGACCGTCGGCTGGGTATCGCAGTGGAAGGAAATGCTGGTCGATCCGGAACAGAAGATCGGCCGTCCGCGGCAGGTTTATACCGGCGCGCCGACCCGTGACTATGTGGATGTCGAAAAGCGCTGACCGGCGTACGCCGCAAACCAGATGGCCCGGGTCTGTCCCGGGCCTTTTTGTTTTCACCTGATCCCCTGTTCGTCCCAGCCCGCCTTGCCCGGCCCGCCCGCATTGGCTAGGACCGGGGCAATCCGTCATGAAAGGCCCAAGATGATCCCTCGTTATTCCCGCCCCGACATGGTCGCCATCTGGTCGCCGGAAACCAAGTTCCGCATCTGGTACGAGATCGAGGCCCATGCCTGCGATGCCATGGCCGATCTGGGTGTGATCCCCAAGGCCAATGCCGAAGCCGTGTGGAAGGCCAAGGACGTGGAATTCAACGTCGCCCGGATCGACGAGATCGAGGCCGTCACCAAGCATGACGTCATCGCCTTTCTGACCCATCTGTCGGAAATCGTCGGCGCGGATGAGGCGCGTTTCGTGCACCAGGGGATGACATCCTCGGATGTGCTGGACACCACGCTGAACGTGCAACTGACCCGCGCCGCCGATATCTTGCTGGCGGACATGGACGGGCTGCTGGCCGCGCTGAAACGGCGCGCCTATGAGCACAAGGATACGGTGCGCATTGGCCGCTCCCACGGGATCCACGCTGAACCGACCACAATGGGCCTGACCTTCGCGCGCTTCTACGCGGAAATGGACCGCAACCGCGATCGCCTGGCCCGCGCCCGGGCCGAGATCGCCACCGGCGCCATTTCCGGCGCGGTCGGCACCTTCGCCAATATCGACCCGGCGGTTGAGGATCATGTCTGCAAGCAGATGGGCCTGACCCCGGAACCGATCAGCACCCAGGTCATCCCACGCGACCGCCACGCCATGTTCTTTGCCACCCTCGGCGTCATCGCCAGCAGTATCGAGA
>JBKDZR010000100.1:0-9589 GCA_047971485.1 Qingshengfaniella sp.
TTTCTTGAACTTGACCAAGGCGAAATCCGGCTCGATCCCGGTGGTGTCACAATCCATCACCAGCCCGATGGTGCCGGTGGGCGCGATCACCGTGGCCTGGGCGTTGCGATACCCGTGCTGTTCACCAAGGCGCAGGGCCTCATCCCAGGATTGCATGGCCAGGGCGACCAGTGACGGATCGGTGCAGTTCTTGTGGTCCAGCGGCACCGGCTTGACGGCCAGATCCTCGTAGCCCTTGGCCTTGCCATGGGCAGCGGTGCGGTGATTGCGGATGACACGCAGCATGTGTTCGGCATTGGCCGCATAACCGGGGAAGCTGCCCAACTCGCCCGCCATTTCGGCCGAGGTGGCATAGGCGACACCGGTCATGATCGCACTCAGCGCCCCACAGATCGCGCGGCCCTCATCCGAGTCATAGGAATAGCCCATGTTCATCAGCAGACCGCCGACATTGGCATAGCCCAGGCCCAGCGTACGGTAATCATAGCTGCGCTGCGCGATTTCCTTGGACGGGAACTGCGCCATCATCACCGAGACTTCCAGCGTCAGCGTCCACAGACGGGTGGCGTGGATGTAATCCTCAGCCTGAAACGTGCCATCCTTGAGGAAGGTCAGCAGGTTCATCGAGGCCAGGTTACACGCCGTGTCATCAAGGAACATGTATTCCGAACACGGGTTGGAGCCGCGGATTGCCCCATCCTCGGGGCAGGTGTGCCAGGCATTGACCGTGTCATGGAACTGGATCCCCGGATCGGCACAGGCCCAGGCGGCATGACCGATCTTTTCCCACAAATCGCGGGCCTTGATCGTCTTGGCGGTCTTGCCATCGGTCCGGCGGATCAGTTCCCAATCCGCATCGTCCCGGACCGCCTGAAGGAAGGCATCCGTCACCCGGACCGAGTTGTTCGAGTTCTGCCCTGAAACCGAGGAATAGGCATCGCTGTCCCAATCGGTGTCATAGGTCGGAAACTCGATCGAGGTATAGCCCTGGCGCGCGTAATCCAGCACCCGCTTGATATAAGTCTCGGGGATCGCCGCCTTCTTGGCGCCACGAATGGCCGATTTCAGCGCCGGGTTCTGGGCCGGATCCGCCGCTTCGGGGCCGAAGCCGTCATGATCGCCCACCGCTGCGAAGATGGCATTCAGCTTTTCCTCATGCATCTTCGATCCGGCAACCAGGCTGGCGACCTTTTGCTCCTCGATCACCTTCCAGTCGACAAATTCCTCGATATCGGGGTGATCGGCATCGACGATGACCATCTTGGCCGCCCGCCGCGTGGTGCCCCCCGACTTGATCGCGCCGGCGGCACGGTCACCGATCTTCAGGAACCCCATCAGACCAGAGGACTTGCCCCCGCCCGACAGATGTTCCCCTTCGGCGCGCAGCGAGGAAAAGTTGGTCCCCGTGCCCGATCCGTATTTGAACAGCCGCGCCTCACGCACCCACAGGTCCATGATGCCGCCCTCATTCACCAGATCGTCGGCGACCGATTGAATGAAACAGGCATGGGGTTGGGGATGTTCATAGGCCGACGCCGATTTGGTCAGCTTGCCAGTCTTGTAATCGACGTAGAAATGCCCCTGGCTGGGCCCGTCGATGCCATAGGCCCAGTGCAGACCGGTGTTGAACCATTGCGGGCTGTTGGGCGCCGCGCGCTGGGTGGCCAGCATATAGCGCATCTCGTCGTAATAAGCGCGGGCATCGGATTCGGCGGTGAAATAACCGCCTTTCCAGCCCCAATAGGCCCAGGCACCGGCCAGCCGGTCAAAGACCTGCCGGGCCGAGGTTTCACCGCTGAAACGCTCTGCTTCGGGCAGTTTGTCCAGCGCTGCCTGATCGGGGACCGAACGCCAGAGGAATTCGGGCACGCCTTTTTCGCGGACCTTTTTCAGCTTGGCCGCGACACCGGCCTTGCGGAAATATTTCTGCGCCAGCACATCCGAGGCCACCTGGCTCCAGCTGTCGGGCACTTCGATATCGTCCAGGCGGAAGACGATGGTCCCATCGGGATTGCGGATTTCCGACGCGGTGGTGGTGAAGGCCAGCGCCCCATAAGCGCCAGTTTTCTCGGAGGTGAAGTTTCTTTCGATTCTCATCGCACGCGCGCCCTGTCTGCTGTCAATGACCCGACCGACAAACCGGCCAGCGCCACCAAGATGTTGCGGACAAGGCCTGCCCGCCGCCTGCTGGCGACCGGTGTCGACTTGTCCCGTGTTTCAGATATCGGCGCCACCATATGTGGTGGGTCAGCGCCGGACAGCCACAAGTAACCGCAGGTGGTGGTAGCAGGTCAACAGATTTTGTCTAAATATGGTGGTGGAAAAGTGACTCTTTTCTATTGACCCAGTGACCCGATTCTGCCCGAACAGGCCGACGACTCGAAGCGTTAACAGGGTGTAAACAGAGGATTAACAAAACCATGATGGTTACCCGTTTGGCACCTCAGGACAGCCCCATGGCGTTGTGCGATTCTCATCGGTTGGTCACAGAGCAACAGAACGTTTCCGGACGGCGCATCCCAAAGCCCCCTCTGCGGGCCAGCCTGCGATCGCCGTATGCGGCCATTTGAGGCGCGGTCCCCTTCGACCTCGGCCCCAGGCATCCAAAGCACGCCTGCCCTGATGATCAATGTCCTGAAAACCTGGTCGGGGCGGCGAGATTCGAACTCACGACCCCCTGTACCCAAAACAGGTGCGCTACCAGACTGCGCCACGCCCCGACCGAGGGGCGGTTTACTGGTCCCGGCGGCGGTTGAAAAGCCTAATCTTCCACACAGGCCCAAACCGCCCGGTCCTGGGGCAACATCGGATGGCGCAGCACGCTGCCCTCATTGATCCCAAACTGCGCGGCAAGACCACCGTTCAGTTCCAGAACTGCCAGCACATCGCGCCCGCCATCAATCGCCGTTTCGTCCAGTGGCACGGCATTTTCATGCACCCGCGTCACGGTTCCGGTGGCATCAAGGAAAATCATGTCCAGGGGAATCAATGTGTTCCGCATCCAGAAACTTGCCCGCTGAGGCCGTTCATAGACGAACAACATGCCTGCCTGCCGGGGCAAACTGGTGCGGTGCATCAAGCCTTGCGCTCGTTCCGCATCGGTCAGGGCCAGTTCAACCGTGAACCGCGCATGGCCCCAGGATCCGCGCAAATCGGCCCGATCCGGCACACAATCCGCCGCCTGGGACGCCGGGGCGCTGAACAACAGCAGAACAAGCGCGACAGCCCGCATCACGATTCGGGATCTCCGTCACCGGCCTGCTTCGAAAACGCGTCAACCGGATCATCCTGCCCCGGCACGACAATGTCCTCGGGATCGCCCTCTTCGCGCAAGGCCAGTTCCCAGGAGGTCACGACCGCCGCCATCAGACCGCGCTTGCCCTCGGTGATGCGCAGGCACACGGCCTCACCCGGTTGCAGATCGGCCAGACCGGATCTGCGCAGAACCTCGATATGGATAAAGATGTCCTCGGCCCGCCCGAAGGCATTGGCAAAACCAAAGCCCTTGGCCTTGTCAAACCACTTGACCCGCGCCGCGCTGAGCGGCCCGGCCGCCCGCAACCCGGCGTCGTCGATCACACCCTCGGGCCCCTCGACATAATCGGCCAAAGGCGGGTCGATCCGCTTGACCTCAACCGCTTGTCGGCCACGTGGCGTGTCCAGCACCACCACCTCGACGCGCGCCCCGTCCGTGACCGAGCTTTGGCCGAAATTACGCAGCACATTCGCATGCAAAAGAATGTCGCTGCCCCCGGAATCGGCAACGACAAAGCCGAATCCCTTTCCAGGATCAAACCATTTCACCTGCCCATGCAGAATTTCAGCGTCTTCGGGTTCCATAGGATCAGCAATCATCACTCAGCAGTTCTTGCCATAAATCGCGCCTGAAAAAGTCCAATACGGGTGTATTGCTTATATAGTCCACATTTATCGTCTTAACGTATGACAGCTTTGCGCACAAACCGGGATTAAGGATTAAGTCGGATAACGCGCCAGGTTTCGTGAGGATCGCTTCGTGTCCACAGAAACCGATCATGCAGTCGGTGCGGACCATCAGCCCAGAACTCCATGGCCTGCGGGCGCAGCTTGTATCCCCCCCAATAACTTGGACGAGGTGGGTTATCGTCCCACTTCAAACGCATTTCGGCAAGCTTATCTTCAAGCGCCTTACGAGAATTCAGCGGCCGTGACTGTTGGGACGCACAGGCGCCCAGCCGGCTTTCGGGGGAACGGCTTTTGAAATAGGCATCCGACCGTGCCGCCGCGATCCGTTCCACCGCCCCGCGGGCCCGCACCTGCCGGCGCAGGGATTTCCAGTGCAACACAAAGGCCGCCGTTCCCGCATGTTCAATTTCCCGTGCCTTGGTACTTTCGTAGTTGGTGAAGAAAGTGAACCCGTCTTCTTCGATATCCTTGAGCAGCACCATCCGCACATTGGGCAGCCCGCCACAATCCACCGTCGCCAGGGCCATGGCCGTGGGATCATTGGGTTCGACCGCCGCCGCCTCGGCCAGCCATGTCCGGGCCAGGACGAACGGATCGGTGCCGGCAAAGATACCCGTCCTGTCCGACATGTCCATTCCTTCATTCCCTACCCAGGGGCCGCGCCCATGGCGGGGTCCCGATCCACGGCATGCCACCTTCCGGCACCGAAACCACCGGAAGATCAGATCCCGAAACGCACGTTCTTGAAGCGCCGGAGACAATGGCCTAAACGACGCATAAACCATGGTGCCCGGAGAGACGCGAATGTCAACAGAACTCATGCAAGGCAAACGCGGGTTGATCATGGGATTGGCCAATGACAAGTCGATTGCCTGGGGAATCGCAAAGGTCTGCGCCGAACATGGGGCCGAACTGGCCTTTTCCTATCAGGGCGAAGCGCTGAAGAAACGGGTGGTGCCGCTGGCCGAGCAGCTCGGTTCGGACTTGCTGATCGAATGCGATGTGTCGGATCCGGCGTCTCTGGACGCGCTCTTTGCCCAAATCGAGGCCCGCTGGGGCCGGCTGGATTTCGTTGTCCATGCCATCGGCTTTTCGGACAAGGGCGAATTGCGCGGCCGTTATGTCGACACCAGCCCCGATAATTTCCGTGTCTCGATGGATATCTCGGTCTATTCCTTCACCGCCGTGTGCCAACGCGCCGAAAAACTGATGACCGAGGGCGGATCCTGCCTGACCCTGACCTATTACGGCGCCGAAAAAGTGATGCCACATTATAACGTGATGGGCGTTGCAAAGGCCGCGTTGGAGGCCAGCGTACGTTATCTGGCCGAAGATCTGGGCAAGGATGGCATTCGGGTCAACGCGATCTCGGCGGGCACGATCAAGACGCTGGCGGCCTCAGGCATCGGCGATTTCCGCTATATCCTGAAGTGGAACGAATATAACGCGCCCCTGCGCCGCACCGTCACCCAGGAAGAGGTCGGGAAATCGGCGCTCTATCTGCTGTCGGATCTGGGATCCGCCACCACGGGCGAGGTGTTGCATGTGGATGCCGGCTATCACGTGGTGGGCATGAAGGCCGTGGACGCGCCGGACATCACCACTGCCAAGACCAACAGCTGATCAACCGGACCCCCGGGATGCGGACAGCCCAACCCGGGTGTTCTGTGGATCCGGGGGCCTTTCGGGCCAAGGGGGGCCGAATGTCGGAAAAACTGCCACATGAAAAAGGGTTCCACATCAGCTGGGATCAGATCCACCGCGATTCCCGGGCGCTGGCGTGGCGGCTGGACGGCAAGGGCCCGATGCAGGGCGCCTGGCGGGGGATCGTGGCCATCACCCGGGGCGGCATGGCCCCGGCGATGATCGTCGCGCGCGAATTGGACATCCGCGCCGTCGATACGATTTCAGTGAAAAGCTATCAGCATCAGTCCCGGACCGAGCCCGAGATCCTGAACAAGCCCGATGACGCGTTCATGGGCGATGGCGAGGGCATGCTGGTAATCGACGATCTGGTCGATACCGGCCGGACCCTGGAACTGGTGCGCCAGATGTATCCCAAGGCCCATTTCGCTACCGTTTATGCCAAGCCCCAGGGCGAACAGCTGGTGGACACGTTCATCACCGGCGTCAGTCAGGATACGTGGATCTTTTTCCCTTGGGATATGGCGCTGCAATATGTGGAACCCTTTCGCGGCCGCTGATCCCACGCGGCCCGGATATCCGGGAACCATTGCCGCCATCGCCGCCAGAGGCTAGACCCCGGCAGAGACCCGGTCAAAGACAAGGCAGGAAGCGGAACGATCATGGCAAAACAGGCCGCCAAGAAGGCATCGAACACCTTTGTCTGGATCATCCTGATCCTTCTCATGTTCGGGTTGGCCGGATTCGGCGTGACGAATTTCGGCGGCACGGTGCGCTCGGTCGCCACGGTCGGCAAGACCGAGGTCGGGATTGAGGAATATGGCCGCGCGCTTCAGGTCGAGTTGCAGCAATTGTCGCAGACCATGGGCCAGACGGTCACCATGACCCAGGCCCAGGCCATGGGGCTGGACCGTCAGGTCTTGCAGCGGATGCTGGGCCAGGCCGCTCTGGACGAAGCCGCCCGTACCGCCGGGCTGAGCGTGGGCGACGCCGAGGTCGGCCAGCAGATCAGCGCCATCCCCGCCTTTTCCGGCCCCGACGGCCAGTTTGATCGCCAGGCCTACAGCTTCATGCTGGACCGCAACGGCATGACCCCGGCCCAGTTCGAGGATCAGATCCGCGCCGAACTGGCCCGCAACCTGTTGCAGGTCGCGCTGATCGGTGGCCTGTCGCCGGGGCCGGCCTTTGGCGATGCGGTCTATCGTTATCTGGCGCAGACCCGCAGTGCCTCGGTCGTCGCGCTGGATGTGTCCGTTCTGGCCGAACCGCTGTCCCCCCCCTCGGAAGAGGAAATCGCCGCTTACTACGATGCAACCCCCGAGGCCTTTACCCTGCCCGCCCGCAAGGCCATCACCTATGTCTGGCTGACCCCCGAGATGCTGGCCCCGACCATCGAAATCCCCGAGGCCGATCTGCGCGCCGCCTATGAGGCCCGTCACACCGAATTTTCCCAGCCCGAGCGGCGCATGGTCGATCGCCTGGGGTTTGCCGATACCGCCGCGGCCCAAGAGGCGGCCGATGCCATTGCCGCCGGCACGCGCAGTTTCGATGATTTTCTGGCCGATCGCGGCCTGACGGAAAACGATGTCGATATGGGGATCGTCACCCAGAGGGATCTCGGTGAGGCCGGGCTGGAGGTGTTCGCCCTTGGCGACCCCGGTGTGGCCGGGCCATTGCCCTCATCGGTCGGACCCGCGCTTTATCGGGTCAATGCCATTCTCTCGGCCACTGAAACCCCCTTCGAAGCGGCACGTGATGGGATCCACACCGATCTGGCGCAGAATCAGGCCCGCGGGCTGATCAATGACAATTATGTCACGCTTGACGACATGCTGGCCGCGGGCGCGACGCTGGAGGACCTGGCCCAGGAAAGCGACATGGAACTGGGCACCCTGGACTGGTCGGCAACCACCACCGAGGGCCCGGCGGGCTTTGCCGCCTTCGCCAATGCCGCGGCGGCCGTCACCGCCGATGATTTTCCCGAAATCGGACATCTGGACAATGGTGGCATCTTTGCGCTGCGCCTGGACAGGGACATCCCTGCCGCGCTGCAACCGCTTGATGCGGTGCGCGTCCAGGCCACCGAGGGCGCGGCCCGCGACAAACGCAACGCGGCACTGATCCGGCGTGCCGAGGCCCTGATCACCGAGATCGAAACCGGCACCGCCCTGGCCGATCTCGGGCTGGACGTTGCAGTGTATGACGCATTCAGCCGCAACGCCCCGCCGCGCGACCTGCCCGCACCGGTGCTTGAGGCCGCCTTCGCCATGGCCCCCGGCGCCTTGCAACTGGTCGAGACCCCCGATGGGCCGGTCCTGATCCAGTTGACCGCCGTGACCGATCCCGACCTGACCGGGGATGAGGCCGCCCGCATCCGCGACACCGTCACCGCCCAGGCCGCACGTGGCATGGCCGAAGATGTCCTGACCGGGGTCGCCCGTTCGGTCGAGGCCACCGACGGAATCACCACCAACGATGCCGCGCTGAACGCGGTTCATACGCAACTGCCGTGACACGATGAAACTGGTTCCTTCCTACGACGATTTCGCCGCCGCCTATGAGGCCGGGCAAAGTCAGGTGGTCTATGCCACCCTGGCCGCCGATCTCGACACGCCGGTGTCCCTGATGCTGAAGCTTGCCGCCGCGCGCGAGGATACATTCATCCTGGAAAGTGTGACCGGCGGTGAAATTCGCGGGCGGTATTCCGTGGTCGGCCTGAAACCCGATCTGATCTGGCGTTGCCGTGGCGAAAAGGCCGAACTCAATCGCCAGGCCCGGTTCGACCGCGACAGCTTTGCCCCCGATCCCCAGCCGGCCCTGGACAGCCTGCGCGCCCTGATCGCCGAAAGCCGGATCGACATGCCCGTCGGGCTGCCGGCGATCTCCGCCGGGCTGTTCGGCTATCTCGGCTATGACATGATCCGGCTGGTCGAACATCTGCCCGGCGTCAATCCCGATCCGCTGGGTCTGCCCGATGCGGTTCTGATGCGGCCCTCGGTGGTTGCGGTGCTGGACGGGGTGAAGGGCGAGGTCACGGTCGTTTCACCAGCCTGGGCCGGAGCCGGTCTGTCAGCGCGTGCTGCCTATGCCCAGGCGGCCGAGCGGGTCATGGATGCGGTCCGCGACCTGGAACGCCCCGCCGTGGGCGAAAGCCGCGATCTGGGCGACCCCGGCCCCGATCCCGATCCGGTGAGCAACTTCACCAAGGGTGCCTATATGGCTGCGGTCGAGAAGGCCAAGGATTACATCCGTGCCGGCGACATCTTTCAGGTCGTCCCGGCGCAGCGCTGGCGCCAGCCTTTCACGCTGCCACCCTTTGCGCTTTATCGCTCGTTGCGGCGCACCAATCCGTCACCTTTCATGTTCTACTTCAATTTCGGCGGCTTTCAGGTGATCGGGGCCAGCCCGGAAATCCTGGTCCGGGTCTTCGGCAAGGAAGTAACGATCCGCCCCATTGCCGGGACACGTCCGCGCGGGGCCACCCCTGCCGAGGACAAGGCACTGGAGGCCGATCTGCTGGCCGATGCCAAGGAACGGGCCGAGCACCTGATGCTGCTGGATCTGGGGCGCAATGATACCGGCCGGGTTTCAAAGATCGGTACGGTACGGCCGACCGAACAGTTCATCATCGAGCGCTACAGCCACGTCATGCATATCGTTTCCAATGTAGTGGGCGAGTTGTCGGACGATCACGACGCGCTGTCGGCGCTGCTGGCCGGTCTGCCTGCGGGCACGGTGTCTGGTGCGCCCAAGGTCCGGGCAATGGAGATCATCGACGAGTTGGAGCCGGAAAAGCGCGGCATTTATGGGGGCGGCGTCGGCTATTTCGCGGCCAATGGCGATATGGACATGTGTATCGCCCTGCGTACGGCCGTCCTGAAGGATCAGGTCCTGTACATGCAGGCCGGGGGCGGTGTTGTCTATGACAGCGACCCCGAGGCCGAATGGCAGGAATCGGTCAACAAGTCCAAGGCGATCCGGGCGGCAGCGGCCGAGGCGG
>JBKDZR010000101.1:0-19706 GCA_047971485.1 Qingshengfaniella sp.
TATGGCAGCCGTGGTAGCGTGACCCCAGAACTTCGCGCAAACATCAGCCAAGCGCCAGACCACGGGCCGGTCCGGCGCTGGCGCGGCGCCCTACGGGCTTGTTCCGCGCCAAAGGGGGGGGGACGACAGCTTCGCCCGCAAAGCCGACGATTGCGAACGCGTCAATCTTTAGGGCCGTTGGTATGAGAGCATGTTGCACAAAAGGGGGTACCGGTTTTGTGCTTCTCGCCCATGCGGTGTCAAAGACTTGAAGCGTGTCGTGTGACTACGAATGAACGCGACACGCTTTAGCCCCGGGGCAGATTTTGTTCCGACAGATAGGCGCGCAGTTCCTCGGCCTCGGCGCGGGCATCGCGCAGCCCTTCCATGGCGCCGCGCAGTTCGGCCTGGCTTTGGACCAGTTGGCTGTTCAGCCGCGTCTCACTGGCGTTGCGTTCGGCGATGGCGTGATCCCGGGCTTCTTCGGCATCATGGAGGGCCTCGGCCATCTGGTCCAGTTCGCCCAGTTCCGCATGGGACACGCGCGACAGGCGCATGATCAGCCAGTGCAGGGCAAAGCCGACCAGAAAAGCACCGAACAGGGCCAAGGCAAGAAATCCGATCAATTCAGTTCTGTTCATTCTGGGATCCTGCGGTGTCCGGGGATGTTTGGGGGGTGTTGTCCGCATCCGGGGCGGTGTCTGATCCGGTCTCGGTCTCGGTCTCGGTCTCGGTCTCGGTCTCGGTCTCGGTCTCGGTTTCGGCGTCTGCGTCTGCGTCTGCGTCTGCGTCTGCGTCTGCGTCAGGGGTATCCGTCGCGTCCTGCCCGGCCTCGGGGTCATCCAGCAGGGTAAAGGCGATGCGCCGGTTTGCTTCGCGCCCGGCCTCGGTCCCGTTATCGGCGATGGGCTGTTCCTCGCCATAGCCCTTGGCGCTCATCTCGGAGATCAGCACCCGACGCGCCAGAAGGGCGTTGAACACCGCATCGGCGCGTTGCTGGCTGAGGGACTGGTTCATCTCGGCCCGGCCCTGGCTGTCGGTGTGCCCGCCGATTTCGATGGCCGCGCCGGGGCAGGTGCGCAGCACCTCGGCGATCTGGCTGACGATCCGCTGGGCTGCCCCGTCCAGTTCGGTCGAGCCTGGCGCGAAGGTGATCTTGGTTTCTGCCAGAATGGCGTTCACCTGGGCGATGCAGGCCCGGGGGCTTGGTCCTTGCGGGGTGTCGGGGGCGATCTCTTCGTGGGTGATCTCGACGCTGTAGAAGGCCGAGGTGCCCAAAGACCGGTCCAGGCTGTTGGCGACTTGCGTCTGGATATCCTCAATCCCCGAGGTGCCGCGGATTTCAACGGCGCCGGGGGTGACGCGCAGGTTGCCGGTATCGACCAGATTGAAGGCCTCCAACCCACCCAGCACGCGCAGCAGCCAGCCATTGGGCAAGTCGGGTTGCTGGCGCAAGGCCGTATGGGTGTCGGTGCCATACAGCGCGGCGGCATAGCTTTCGACCAGCGCGCGGCCGGATCGGTCGCCAAGCGGGCCGCGCAGCTGCGTCAGCCCCTCGGGGCTGCGGGTCGCGGTAAAGACGATCTCGGTGCTCTCAGCGGGGGGTGCCGCCGTGTTCGGGTCGGTTCCGTCGCTGGTGGCGCCCATCAAGGTAACCCGGAAAAGATCGGGCAGGGCGTTTTCCAACGCAGTGCCCGTTTCCGACAGGGCTGTGGGGGGGATGCCCTGGCCGGCAACCAGAACCACGCTCAGGTCGCTGATGGTCACACTGCCTGCGCCCAGATCGGTCAAGGCGTCGATGGCGGTGATGGCGGCCTGGGTCCAGTCGGGATCCGGGGCGCCCAACCCGATGGTGCACGCGTCTGGCTGGGGCGTGGCCCCGGCCCGGCGTCCGGCGGCCAGGATCCGGTCGCGCTGGGGCACCGTTTCGGCGGAACAGGCGTCAAAGCCGCTGCCTTCGGGTCCGATGCGGAACCGTACGATGAAGGGCGAAATCAGCGGGCGTGGTTGTTTGACATCCATGCTGAGTGCGATGGCGTCTTTCTCGGCCGTGGCCGTCAGGGTCCGCGACAGAAGCTGGGCGGCGGATTGGCTGTCGGCCAGGCCTTCGACCGTGACCTGCCCGGGGGTGATGGTGATCCGGGCATCCGCCAGCCCCGAGACCGCTTTCAGTCCCAGTGCCACGGCTGCCGCCCAGCCCTCGGGGGCGGGATGGGCCGTGGCGGTCATCAGGTCCGAGGGGGCGGCGCCGGGGATATGATCGGCGACCGCCCGGGCCAGCGCCCGCCGACCGTCCGGGCCATCGGGCACAAGGCCGTGGATCATGACACCGGTTCCCCGACGCAGGATTTCCAGCCGGTAATCAGGCAAATCCACCGGCTGTTCGGGAAGGACCTCGATCGCGTCGACGATATTGGCGGGGTCCAGCCGGTCGCCGGCCGTGGTGATGGCGTGAAAGCGGGCAACCTCATCTGGGGCGGTGCCCGACAGGGTGGCCACCATTCCGTCGGCGGTGACCTGCACCCAGTCATGGCCGGCGGCGGCCATGGTTTGTTTCAGGGTGGTTTCGGTCTGTGCCTCGATCTTGTCGGCGGCACCCCAGGCCAGCCCGAGCGATCCGATCGCAGCGAGCGGGACAAGCGCGTATCTAAGCAGGCTTACCGCGGCTGGTCGCATCTGGGCCGGTCCTTCTGTCGTTGTCCGAACGGTGTCCCTTGCAGCTGGATGTCCGAAAAGGGACGACCGGCTTTCGGATAAAATTCTGCACACCCAAACACGCCGGGGCAGGTCTGCGTGGCTGGGGCTGTGCGTGTCTGCTTAGGCCTTGGCGTGGCGATGTGCAATCGTGCCCCGATCACGGAGCCGTGGCCAGCATCAGCGCGACGACGATAATCAGGCCGGCATCGCGATTGGATCGGAACAGGCGCATGCACAGGGCGCTGTCGGTGGTGTCCAGACGCCCAAGTTGCCAGACCAGATGGGTCCCGAAACCGGCCAGTCCAATCAGGGCCAGGGCGGCGGGCAGGCGTGGCCCCTGGGTGCCGAAGGCGGCCCAGAGCGCGGCGGCGATAAAGGCCACCGCGCCGGCGCCGAACACCACCAGCCAGCGCCCGGTGTGCTGTCCGAACAGGCGCGCGGTGGACTTGACCCCGATCAGGGCGTCATCCTCGGTGTCCTGATGGGCGTAGATCGTATCATAGAAGATCGTCCAGCAGATTCCCCCCAGATACAGCAGCACCGCCGGCCAGCCCAGGCCCCCGTCATGGGCTGTCCAGGCCAGCAGCGCGCCCCAGTTGAAGGCCAGCCCGAGGAACAGTTGCGGCCACCAGGTAAAGCGCTTGGCGAACGGGTAGACGCAGACCAGGATCAGCGAGGCCAGCCCCAGCAGGATCGCATTGCTGTTGAAGCTGAGCAGGATGAAAAAGGCCACCAGCGCCTGGGCGACCATCCAGACCAGTGCCTGTTCCGGGGTTACCTGACCCGACGGGATGGGGCGGGATCGGGTCCGCGCGACCTGGGCGTCGAATTCGCGGTCGGTATAGTCGTTCCAGGTACAGCCCGCACCCCGCATCAGAAAGGCCCCCAGCGCACAGCCCAGGATGATCCACAGCCCATGCCAGCCCAGTCCGTCACCAGAGGCCGCCGACAACAGCACCCCCCACCAGCAGGGCAGCAGCAGCAACCAGGTGCCGATGGGCCGGTCGGCGCGGCTGAGGCGCAGATAGGGCCGGGCGTAGGGCGGTGCGAGACGGTCCACCCAGTTGCCGGCAACCGCATCGGCCACCTGACCCTCTGGTCTTGTCGTCGTCTCGGTCATATCACTTCCCCATGTCCCAGTCTGTCGTCCCGAAGATCCGCCTCTTTCTAGACCATCCGCTTTCGGCGGGGCAATCCGTGCCCTTATCGCGCGATCAGGCCCATTACCTGTTCAATGTCATGCGGCTGGGACCCGGGGATGGTGTTCTGGTCTTCGATGGACGCTCGGGTGAATGGCTGGCACGGGTGGTCCTGGCGGGCAAGCGGGGCGGTGAAGTTCTGGTTGAGACCCGGACCCGGACCCAGCAGGATCCTCCGGATCTGTGGTTGCTGTTCGCCCCGATCAAGAAGGCACGCACGGATTTCATCGTCGAGAAGGCCGCCGAGATGGGGGTGGCGCGGATTTGCCCGGTACAGACCGCCTTCACCAATGCCGAACGGATCCGCCGCGACCGGTTGCAGGCCCATGCCGTCGAGGCGGCCGAGCAATGCGGCGGCACCTTTGTGCCCCCGGTCGAAGAGATCGTGAAGCTGTCCGATCTGCTGGCCACCTGGCCCGGTGACCGTCAGCTGATGTTCTGCGATGAGGGATTGGCCGGGCAGGGCGCGGGGCTGCCTGATCTGCCGGGGCCCTGGGCAATCCTCATCGGGCCTGAAGGCGGTTTTTCCGGGGAGGAGCGCGCCCGCCTGGCGGCCATGCCGGCTGCCCACGCCGTGGCACTGGGGCCGCGGATCCTGCGGGCGGATACCGCTGCAGTGGCCGCGCTGACCCTGTGGCAGGCCGCCCTGGGCGATTGGGGCTAGGCCGTGGCCTTTATCCGCCCCGAAGTTTCGGCTGCCATCTGGCGCTGGCGGGAAACCCTGATCGGGGTGGGTCTGGCCGGGCTGGGCCTTTGGGTCGGGTTGGGGCCGCGCGGTTTGCTGGCCGGATTGGGCTGGGTCGCGTTTGGCGGTGGGGGAATCCTGGCCCTGGGCGGGATCCAGCGCGCCCGGTTCCGCCGCCCGGGGGAGGGGCCTGGCGTGGTTCGGGTGACCGAGGGACAGATCAGCTATATGGGGCCCTTGACCGGGGGTATAGTGGCCCGCGATGCGCTGCGGGTGCTCAGCCTGTCCCCGAACGGTCACCCCCTGCATTGGCGGCTGGAACATGACTTGGGTCCGCCGGTGATGATCCCGGTCACTGCGAAAAACGCCGAGGATCTGTTCGATGTCTTTGAACAACTGCCCGGCCTGAACATGGGCGCGCTGCTGGCCGCACTGGACAGCCCGCCGACTGAGCCGTTGGTGCTGTGGCGGCGTGGGTCCGTGCAGGTGACAGGGTAAGGGCTTTCGCCAAGGCAGATGGGGGCCGTGACGGAAAAGCGGGGTAAAACAGGCGGGGCTGCCATGCCGTAACCGCAAGACCTGTTCCGCCCAAGGCCCTTCCCCCCGGAGGGCTTGAGACGTTGCAACCAGATCAATGGCAGAAAGGGCGTGGCCTGCACACAGCACATCCGCCCCAGTGTGCTGATGCCTCAAGGATCAGGTGTGTCCCTCAGTGCAGGGATCGACGGGGCCGCTTGTCAAACAGGGCGGATGTGATCATGGCGTAGACAAACCTGACAATGGTGCCAGGCCCGGTGCCCTTGTGGTAATGGCATCTGCTGCCGGGTGTTCCCGGGGCCTGTCGACGGGCCGGCTGGGAGGTCGGTCCCGACAGGTTTGGTTGACATTCCGGCCCAAATCGCCGCAGGACGGGCGGCACGAAGCGAATTGTACGAACGACAGCGGAGCGACGCGGCATGTCCATTCCCCAATCCGGCGGCGGGCCCATCGAAGATCCGCGGCAACTGGCCGACTATCTGGCCTCGGGCTGCAAACCCCGTGCCGACTGGCGCATCGGCACCGAGCATGAGAAATTCGGCTATTGCAAGGACAGCCTGCTGCCCCTGCCCTATGAGGGGCCGCGCTCGATCCGTGCCATGCTGGAAGGGCTGCGTGACGGGTTCGGCTGGGCGCCGGTGGAAGAGGCCGGCAAGATCATCGGCCTGACCAAGGGGGCGGCCAATGTCAGTCTGGAACCGGGCGGGCAACTGGAACTGTCCGGCGCGCCGCTGAATTCCATCCATGAGACCTGCGATGAGGTGAACCAGCATCTGCGCGAGGTTCAGGACGTGGCCGATCGTATCGGGGCGCGCTTCATCGGCCTGGGTGCCGCGCCGATCTGGACCCATGATCAGATGCCGATGATGCCCAAGGGGCGCTATCGTCTGATGACCGATTACATGCAGACCGTCGGCAATCTTGGCCTGCAGATGATGTACCGGACCTGCACCGTGCAGGTGACTCTCGATTTCGGATCCGAGGCCGATATGGTCAAGAAGCTGCGCGTGGCCCTGGCCCTGCAGCCCGTGGCCACGGCGCTGTTTGCCAACTCGCCCTTCTTCGAGGGCAAGGTGAATGGCTTCAAATCCTGGCGCGCACGGATCTGGCGCGATCTGGATCCGGCCCGCACCGGCATGCTGCCCTTCGTTTTCGAAGACGGCATGGGGTTTGAGCGCTGGGTGGATTACGCCCTCGATGTGCCGATGTACTTTGTCTATCGCGATGGCAAGTACATCAACGCGCTTGGCCAGTCCTTCCGTGATTTCCTGAAGGGTCAATTGCCCGCGCTGCCCGGTGAGATCCCGACGTTGAGCGATTGGGCCGATCACCTGACGACGATCTTCCCCGAGGCGCGGATCAAGAAGTTCATCGAGATGCGCGGGGCCGATGGCGGGCCGTGGCGGCGGCTGTGCGCGCTGCCTGCCTTCTGGGTGGGACTGTGCTATGATGAGGGCGCGCTGGATGCGGCCTGGGATCTGGCCAAGGACTGGGATGCCGAAACGCGGGATGCCTGGCGTGTCGCCGCCTCGGTGGACGGTTTGCAGGCCGAGGTCGGTGGCCGTTCGATGCGCGATCTGGCCCGCGAGGTTCTGGCCATTGCCCATGCCGGGCTGAGCGCCCGCGCCATGCCCGGGGCCGGTGGACTGATCCCCGATGAAACCCATTTCCTGAATGCGCTACAGGAAAGCGTCGAATCCGGGCAGGTGCCGGCCGACGAATTGCTTGCCCGCTACAGGGGCGACTGGAACGGGGATCTTGGCCGGATCTACGGTGATTACAGCTATTGACTGTGACGCCGTATCGGGACGGATGATGATTTCCAATCAAGAGGTGATGTGATGCGTGATTTGATTATCGGGTCTTTTGAGAAACTGGTGGGCCTTATCGTTGTGGTCATGCTGCTTGCCGTTGTGCTGGGGGCCGTGGCCATGATGTTCGGGTCCAATGGCGGGTTCCTTCCCGGACTGGGTTTTCTGGTTTTCGGGGTGGTGAATATCGTGCTTGGGGCCGGCATCGCCTATCTGGTCCTGGGGATCCACGACAACACGCGCCGTACGGCCGAGGCGATGGAGAAGCTGGCCGACCGTCCCTGATTCTTCAGGATTTCTGGCCGATCTTGGGTTCGGTCCCGGTCAGCAGCCGCTGGATGTTTGCACGATGGCGGATCACGATCAGGGCAGCCAGACCGACGCAGACCAGCACCATCTCGCCGCGCCCCAGAAATGAGGCCCAGACCGGGCTGAGCAGCGCGGCCAGCAGCGCGGCCAGCGACGAATAGCGCGTCAGGCCTGCCACGGCCAACCAGGTGGCGCAGACCGTTGCCCCCAGCAGCGGCGACAGGGCCAGGATTACGCCCAGGCACGTGGCCACGCCCTTGCCGCCGCGAAAGCCCAGCCAGATCGGAAAGCAATGGCCCAGAAAAGCGGCCAGGCCTGCCAGTTGTGCTGCATCCTCGCCCAGGGTGGCGCGGGCGATCAGCACCGCGATCCCGCCCTTGGCGGCATCCAGGATCAGGGTCAGGGCAGCGGCCGGCTTGTTGCCGGTGCGCAGGACATTGGTGGCGCCGATATTGCCCGATCCGATCTTGCGCAGATCCCCCAGCCCAAAGAGCCGGGCCATGACCAGCCCAAAGGATACCGAGCCCAGCCCATAGGCCAGCACGGCTGCCACCATCATCGGCAGGGCGGGGGTGGTAAGCGCCGGGATCATCCGAAGACCCGCTGACCGCCCACCCAGGTGCCGCGCACCCGGCCCTGCAGGCGCTGGCCGTCAAACGGGGTGTTCTTGGATTTCGAGTGCAACTGAAAGCGATCCAGAACGAACGGCGCATCGGCATCGAACAGGACCAGATCGGCAGGGGTGTCCGGTGACAGGCGCCCAGAGGCCAGGCCGAGGCGCCGGGCCGGGTTCAGGGCCATGGCGCGGAACAGCTGGGGCAGGCTCAGGTGGTTGCCATGGTACAGGCGCAGCGCTGCCGGCAGCAGGGTTTCCAGCCCGACGGCACCGCTGGCGGCCTCTTCGTAGGGCAGGCGCTTGGATTCCTCGTCCTGGGGTGTGTGCATTGAACAGATCACGTCGATCAGGCCTGTGGCGACGGCCTCAATGGCGGCGATCCGGTCGTCCTCGGCACGCAGGGGCGGCTTGACCTTGAAGAAGGTGCGATAGTCGCCCACGTCGAATTCGTTCAGCGTCAGGTGGTGGATCGAGATCCCCGCCGTCACATCCAGCCCGTTGGCCCTGGCCCGTTCCAGCGGCGGCAGGGCGCGGGCGGCGGTGATCTGATCGGCATGATAGCGCACGCCGGTCATCTCAACCAGGGCCAGGTCGCGTTCCAGCCCGATGCGTTCCGCCAGGGGCGAGACGGCGGGCAGGCCCCGCAGCGATGCGAACTTGCCCGAGGTCACCGCCGCACCCCGGCTGAGGCCGGGATCCTGCGGGTGGCCCATGACCAGCGCGCCCAACCCCCGGGCATAGGTCAGACAGCGCGACAGGATGCGGGTGTCCTGGGTCACGTTGTCGCCATCGGTGAAGGCCACGGCGCCGGCATCCAACAGAAAGCCGATCTCGGTCATTTCGCGGCCCGCCCGGGCCCGGGTCAGGGTGGCCATGGGCGCGATGCGCACGGGCGATACCTGGGCCGCCCGGCGGATGACGAATTCCAGTGCCTCGGGATTGTCGATGGGCGGGGCGGTATCGGGGCGGGTAACGATGGTGGTCACGCCGCCGGCCGCAGCCGCCAGCCCGGCAGAGCGGAAGCTTTCCTTGTGCCGTTCGCCGGGTTCGCCGACCTTGACGCCCCAGTCGATGATGCCGGGGGCCAGGCAATGGCCGGCGCATTCGGTGATCGCGTCAGGGGCGAAACTGTCCGGCGCGACACTGCCCGGGGCGGCGTGCTCGGCGATCCGGTCGCCCGTGACGATCAGATCGCCGGGGCTGTCGGTGCCAGCCTCGGGGTCGATCAGCCGGGCGTTGCGGAACAGTTGACGTGTCTGGGGGCGGGCATGGGCCGGGGCTGTCGCGGTGTCGGTCTGCATGGGCGGTTCTTTCTTTCGCGGCGCTGGCCCATCTGTTGGCGACAAGCTGCGTCCGGGTCAAGCCATCGGGGGATCCGGGGCCCGGTTTGAAGTCTGGGGGGACTGTGATGTGCGTTGGTCCGTGTTCGGCCCTGTCCCACGCGGCCAGGACGCTGTGGGATGTCAAACCGTACCCCCCTTGGCCGGGGTCAGAGCTGTGTAATCCCGATGATCAGCAGGGCCGCGACCACCAGGATCACCAGGATGATCCGGCCACCCAGCCCGCGTTGTCGGGCGGGGACAGGGCCCGGGGCGGGCGGCTGGGTGTGGGGCGAGGGGCCGGGATCCGCCGCATCGGCGGGATCCAGGATCAGGGCGGGATCCGGGGCTTCATCCGTGGTGAACTGGGCCAGGGGCTTCATCTCGAAGGCTGGGGAAAGCAATTGCGCCACACCGCCAAAGGCCCGCGACGGGACGGCCAGAACATAGCCCGTGGCGTGGTCGAGCACCGACTGCGCCCGATCCAGCTGATCCTCGGGGATATCGTAGCCTTGCTGCAGATAGGCCCTCAGCCCGACGTTTTCCAGATCCTTGATTGCGACCAGCCCCAGCCAATGGGCATCGGCGCTGTCGGCCCCAAGAGCCTCGGCCGCTGCGCGATCCGCAGCCGGCCCCCCGGTTTCCAGCTGGTCATAAAAGGCCCGCCCGGCGGTGGTGCCCAGATCCAGCGTATAAAGCCGCAGCACCCCGTGTTCATTGGCTGGAACCCGGGGGTCGATGACGCTCATGCCGCGCCGGTGGCCAGATGGGCACGCTGGGTGCCGGCCAGCAGCTCCATCGCGGCCATGCGCACGGCCACGCCCATTTCCACCTGATCCTGGATGACCGAGCGGTTGATGTCATCGGCCAGGGTGCCGTCGATTTCCACCCCGCGGTTCATCGGGCCGGGATGCATGACGATGGCGTCGGGTCGCGCATTGGCCAGCTTTTCTGCATCCAGCCCGAAACGGTGATAATATTCCCGTTCCGAAGGGATGAAGCCACCATCCATACGCTCCTTTTGCAGGCGCAGCATCATCACCACATCAACGCCCTTCAGCCCCTCGGTCATGTTATCCGTCACCTCGACCCCCCAATCGGCAACGCCTGCGGGCATCAGCGTTGGTGGTCCGATCAGGCGCACGCGGTTTTCCATCTTGTGCAGCAGCAGGATGTTTGAGCGGGCTACCCGGCTGTGGGCGATATCGCCGCAGATTGCCACGGTCAGCCGGTGCAAGCGGCCCTTGGCGCGGCGGATGGTCAGGGCATCCAGCAGCGCCTGGGTGGGGTGTTCATGGCGCCCGTCACCGGCGTTCAGCACCGCGCAGTTCACCTTTTGCGCCAGCAGATCCACGGCACCGGAATGGGGGTGGCGGACAACCAGCAGATCGGGGTGCATGGCGTTCAGCGTCAGCGCCGTGTCGATCAGCGTCTCGCCCTTCTTGATGGAACTGGCCTGCATGGACATGTTCATCACATCGGCCCCCAGCCGCTTGCCGGCCAGTTCGAAACTGGCCTGGGTGCGGGTCGAGTTTTCGAAGAACATGTTGATCTGGGTCAGCCCGGCCAGCGCGTCGGATCGCTTGTTGGCTTGACGGTTGAAGCCGACATAGGTCTCGGCGCGGTCGATCAGGGCCAGGATATCGGTGGGGGAGAGGGGCTCAATTCCCAGAAGGTGACGATGGGCGAATGTCATGGGATCCCCGCTGTTCCTGCGCATGCTCTTATAGGAATGTGGCCGGGGCCGGACAAGGTGTGATGGCGGTGTGCAGGGCGCTGGCTTGGGGGCCGCCCTTTCCCTGCGGGGTGAAAGACTGTGGTCAATGAGGCTGCATTCATGCGGTGCATGGCTGCCGCGCACCTGTCCCCCGCTGTCAATTGCGGTCAGCGAACGGCACATGGCGGCGTGTCAACCAATGAGGATTGTGTCGACGGCCAGCACCGGATGTGGGGCCATGGGCAAATGGGCAAATGGGGAACGGGCGCCCCCATTTGCCGCATATGATGAGCTTTACGACGGCATGGGGTGGCCAGACAGGCGTTTGCGTGCCGATCTGATGGCCAGAGGGACCAGGCCGAACGCCAGCAGAAGGCCGGAGGCGGGCAGGGGGACCGGCGCGGCGAACAGATCGTCTCCGCCGGTTCGTGTCCAGTAGCGTTCACCGTAGGCGTAATACCTGACGGACAGCCAAATGCGCCTGACAGCCGACAGCGATTGTGGTGGCACCCGCCGGGGGCTAGACTGCGTGCCATGAACGTGAGTCCCGACAGGTTGGCCCAGGCGCGGGCGCTGATGGATCTGATCGCCTGGCAGGCCGAGCTGGGGGCCGATGTGCCCATGGCCGAGCAGCCGGTGGATCGGTTCGCCCTGCCTGTTGCATCGCCGTCTACCGTGCCTGCGCGTCCTGTCCGGGGGGCGCCGCCCCCGGCCTCTTCCGCGCCCGCCCCGGCGAAAGTGGCCGAAAGGGACCCCGCGCTGGAGGCCGGCCAGAGCGCTGCCGCTGCCACGACCCTGGAGGAACTGCAGGCTGCCATTGCCGCGTTCGATGGCTGTGCGCTGAAACGCGGGGCGACCAATTGTGTCTTCTCGGATGGGTTGGCCGGGGCGCGGGTGATGATCGTCGGCGAGGCCCCGGGCCGGGATGAGGATCGCCAGGGCAAGCCCTTTGTCGGGCGGGCCGGGCAGTTGCTGGACCGGATGCTGGCGGCGGTCGGCCTGTCGCGTCAGGCGCCGGATCGCGACAGTGCTGTCTATATCTCGAACATCCTGCCCTGGCGCCCGCCCCAGAACCGCACGCCGACGCCCGAGGAAATCGCCATGATGCGGCCGTTCATAGAACGCCACATCGCCTTGGCTGAACCTGACTTCCTGGTGGCCATGGGCAATGTCGCCTGTCAGGGTCTGTTCGACGAAAAGGGCATCACCCGGCTGCGTGGCCGCTGGGTGGATGTTGGCGGCCGGCCCTGCCTGCCCATGTTCCATCCCGCCTATCTGCTGCGCAACCCGGCGGCCAAGCGTCAGGCCTGGGCCGATCTGCTGGCCTTGCGCGGCTGTCTTGATCTGACGTGAAAGGAAAACGCGCATGAGCCGGATTGACGAAAGCCGGGGCTTCCTGCCGGTGCGCGTCGCGGTCCTGACTGTCAGCGACAGTCGCAGCATGGAAGAGGACCGATCTGGCGCTGTCCTGGTCGAACGACTGGAAAGCGCGGGCCATATCCTGGCCGCCCGGGCCCTGCTGCGCGATGAACGCGCGGCCATCGCGCAACAGCTGCGTGACTGGTGCGACGCGCCCGAGATCGACGTGATCCTGTCCACCGGCGGCACGGGCCTGACCGGTCGCGATGTGACGGTTGAGGCCCATCGCGATGTCTATGAAAAGGAAATCGACGCTTTCGGCACGGTCTTTACCATCGTGTCCATGCAGAAGATCGGGACCTCGGCAGTGCAAAGTCGGGCCACGGGCGGCGTGCGCAACGGCACCTATTTGTTTGCCTTGCCCGGCAGTCCCGGTGCCTGTCGCGATGCCTGGGACGAGATTCTGAAAGCCCAGTTCGATTATCGCCACAAGCCGTGCAATTTTGTGGAAATTCTGCCCCGCCTGGATGAACATCTGCGTCGCAAATAAAGCATCTTGAGAAAAAGGTGATGGGCTTTTGGGGGTTAAGAAATGCGCAAGATCAAAACCCTATAGCGCTTCATGCGATCCAGTCTTTTCTCGAAACGCTATAGGTTGGGGGTCCGGCCCGGCAACTGCCCCTGACCGGTTTGGCCCGCCCTACAAAAATTTGAGACGGAAAGCCTTCTTTCCTGCGTAGAATAGGGGATGGCGCCCGCAGGCCTGCGTCAGGGAAACGGAGTGGATGGACGATCATGCATTTTCTGCGCCGCAGTCTGACGGGGGTGTGTTTGCTGGCCCTGACCCTGGGCGGGTTGGTTTGGGCTGCACAGGCCGTCTGGGTGGCTGTGGGGGACATGCTGGCCGATGAGCGTCCGGCACGCCCCGCGCGTGAGATCGTGACTGCCGTCAATCTGGTGCCCGTGGCGGCAGGATCGGCCATTCCGGTCCTGGAAACCTTTGGTGAGATCCGGTCGCGACGCACGCTGGAATTGCGTGCCGCCGCCCAGGGGCGCGTGCTGGATCTGTCCCCCGATTTCGAGGATGGCGGGCAGGTGGCGGCCGGGGCGCTTTTGCTGCGCATTGATCCGGCTGAGGCGGCGGCGGCCCTGGCCGTTGCCCGCGCCGATCTGGATGAGGCCGAGGCCGATCTGGCGGATGCCCGGGCCCATGCGGATCTGGCCGCCGACGATCTGGCCGTTGCCGGGGAACAGGCGGATCTGCGCGCCCAGGCGCTGAGCCGACAGAACGATCTTCAGGACCGGGGGGTTGGCAGTCCCGCTGCGGTGGAAACGGCCGCCCTGGCGGCGGCGCAGGCACGTCAGGCGGTGGTCTCGCGGCGTCAGGCCCAGGCCCAGGCAGCCACCCGGATCGCGGCGGCTGAAACAACCCTGGCCCGGGCCCGCATTGCCCTGACCGAAGCGACGCGCGTTCTGGACGAGACGGAGCTACGCGCCGGTTTCGACGGTGTCCTGTCCGATGTGACCGTGGTCGAGGGTGGGCTGGTCAGCCGCAATGAGGCGCTGGCCCAGCTTGTCGATCCGGGGGCGCTTGAGGTGGCGTTCCGCTTGTCCACGGCCCAATATGCGCGCCTTCTGGATGGGATGGGCCGGCTGATCGACGCGCCGGTTGGCGTTGTGATCGACGCCGGCGGCCATCAATTGACCGCGACGGGACGGATCGAACGGGAAAGTGCGACGGTTGGCACGGGTCAGACCGGCCGGCTGGTCTTTGCGCGGCTTGATGGTGCCGTGGGCTTTCGGCCCGGGGATGTGGTGACTGTACGGATCAGTGAACCGGCCCTGGCCAATGTCGCGCGCTTGCCGGCGCGGGCGCTGGGGGCGGGCGATATGGTGCTGGTGCCGGATGCCGAGATGCGGCTTGCTGAGGTTGCGGTCCTGTTGCTGCGGCGTCAGGGCGATGAGGTTCTGGTGCAGGCCCCTGATCTTGAGGGGCGCGTGGTCGTGGCGGAACGCACCCCGCTGCTGGGGGCGGGGCTGAAGGTCCGGGCCCTGCGCCCCGGTCCGGATCCACAGGCTGCCGCAGCTCCGGCCGAGGAAGAGATGCTGGTGCTTGGCCCCGAACGGCGAGCCCTGCTGATCGGCCATGTCGAGGGCAGCGCGGTTTTCAGCGATCAGGCGCGGATCCGGATGCTGAGTATCCTGGCCCAGGATCCGGTGCCCGCCGCGCTGGTTCGCCAGCTTGAAGCGCGGATGGGGATCTGACCGGTGGCGGGGCCAGGCAAAGACCGGATGGCGGCTTCGGCGGGCGGCGTGATCGCGTATTTCGTGCGCCATCGCACGGCGGCCAACCTGTTGCTGGTGGTGCTGATGGTTTTGGGGCTGGTGGCGGCCCCTCAGATGCGCACTCAGTATTTCCCCGATGTCGTGTTCGAGGCGATCCGCGTGACGGTGACCTGGGAAGGCGCCGGACCCGAAGACGTGGATGAGGGCATCGTCGGTCCGCTCATGCCCGCCTTGCAGGCGGTTGACGGGGTCAGCGAAACCGAGGCTCAGGCCCAGGATGGCCGCGCCCAGATCAGCCTGCAATTCGAACCGGGCTGGGACATGTCGCGCGCCCAGGCCGATGTTGAAACCGCTGTGAACGGTGTTTCGGACTTGCCCGAGGACGCGGATACCCCGGAAATCAGCCAGCGGGCCTGGCGCGACCGGGTGACCGATGTGGTGATCAGCGGCGCGGTCAGTGTCGATCAACTGGCCCGTTTCGCCGATGATTTCCTCCAGCGTCTGTTCGAGGCGGGGGTGACCCGCACCACTGTGCGCGGGATTGCCGATCCACTGACGACGGTCGAGGTCCCGACAGCGGCGCTGATCCGTCATGACGTGTCCCTGGCCGAAATCGCCCAGGTCATCGCGAATGAGGCCGATACCCGTCCGGCTGGGGAAATCGATGCGGCCAATGCCCGCCTGCGCAGCGGCAGCGCCCGCCGCGCCCCCGAGGATATCGCGGCGATCGCGCTGCGCACCTTTCCCGACGGGACGGTCCTGAGCGTCGGCGACATCGCGCGGATTGCGCCGGGGGGTGTGGACCGTCATATTGCCTATTTCGTGGGCGACCGACCGGCGCTGTCGATCCGGGTGGACCGGGCGGCGGGGGGCGATGCGATCAGCCTGCAAGGCGTGGTCGAAGAGGTCGCCGCCCAGGCTATGGCGGGCCTGCCGCCAGAGGTCAGCATCGACCTGATCCGCACCCGATCCGAAAGCATCAGTGCCCGGTTGCGCCTGTTGTTGGCCAATGGTGCCCAGGGGCTGGCCATGGTGGTGGTGCTGCTGTTTCTGTTCCTGAACGCGCGCACCGCGCTGTGGGTGGCGGCGGGCATTCCTGTGGCGATGCTGACGGCGGTGGCGGCCATGTATGCCATGGGTCTGTCGCTGAACATGATCTCGCTGTTCGGGCTGATCATCACCCTGGGGATTGTCGTTGATGATGCCATTGTGGTGGGTGAACATGCCGATTGGCGCGCCCGCCATCTGGGCGAGGCGCCGGTGACGGCGGCGGAACGCGCGGCGCGGCGCATGGCGCTGCCGGTTTTTACTGCCACGATTACCACGATCATCGCCTTTTGGGGGGTGGCCACCATAGATGGAAACATGGGCCAGATGATCCGGGATGTGCCGGTGACGGTGATCGCGGTGCTGGCGGCATCTATGGTCGAGTGTTTCCTGATCCTGCCCAATCACATGGCCCATGCCCTGGCCCACAGTGCCCGGGCCCATTGGTATGATGCCCCCTCGCGGGTGGTGAACCGGGGCTTTCGCTGGTTTCGCCGGGTGCTGTTTCGCCCTTTTATCGCGCTGGTGATCCGGGCGCGCTATCCGGTGCTGGCGGCGGCGGTGGCGGTGCTGGCCACGCAGGCGGTGCTCTATATCTCCGGGCAGGTGCGCTGGCAGTTCTTCAACAGCCCCGAGCAACCCTCGATCAGTGGCAACTTTGCCATGGCGCCAGGGGCCACGCGGGCCGACAGCGCCGATCAGATGCGCGAATTGCAACGCGCGACCGAGGCCGTCGCCGCCCGCTATGAGGCGGCCCATGGCCTGAACCCGCTGGCTTATGTCCTGACCCAGATCGGGGGGGGCACGGGATCGGGCCTGTCCGGCAGTGCGACCAAGGATCCCGACCTGCTGGGATCCATTGCCATTGAACTGATCGATCCGGATCTGCGGCCTTATTCCTCCTTCGATTTCGTCGCCGCCGTGCAAGAGGAAATGCAGATCCTGCCCTTGGCCGAAACCGTCAGCTTCCGGGGGTGGCGGTCCGGGCCGGGGGGCAATGCCCTGGATGTCCGTCTCTATGGGGCCGGAACCCAGCGCCTGAAAGAGGCGGCTGAGGCGCTGAAACGTGCCGTGGCCGTCTTTCCCGAGGTGTCGGCCGTTGAGGACAGCATGGCCTGGGACAAGGAGGAACTGCGCCTTGATCTGACCGCCCAGGCCCGGGCACTGGGGTTTGACATTGCCGATATCGGCCGCGTCCTGCGCCAGCGCCTGAACGGGATCGAGGCGGCCAGTTTCGCGGCCGGTCCCCGCAGTGGCAGTATTCGGGTCGAAGTGCCCGACAGCGAGAAGACCGCCGATTTCCTCGATCGGGTTCTGATCCGGTCCCCCGATGGCGGGTATGTGCCGCTGGCCGATCTGGTCACCTTCGAACGCCAGCCCGGTTTCTCGACCATCCGGCGGCAGAATGGATTGCGGACCATCTCGGTTACGGGGGACATAAATCAGGATGATCCGGCAAGATCTTCGATAATCATCCAGGAAATTGAGCAAGATATCCTGCCGCGGATCGAGGCCGAGTATCAGGTCAACTGGGAACTGGGCGGGTTGGCGCTGGAAGAAGAGGAATTCCTGGCCGCTGCCTCGACCGGCTTTATCCTGTGTCTTCTCGGGATATATCTGACCCTGGCATGGATTTTTGCCAGTTGGGCCCGGCCCCTGGCCATCATGGCGATCATTCCCTTCGGTCTGGTGGGAACGATCTGGGGGCATTATGTCTGGGATGTGCCCATGACCATGTTCACCCTTGTCGGGCTGATGGGCATGACCGGGATCATCATCAATGACAGCATCGTTCTGATCACCACCGTCGATGACTATGCCCGCAGCCGGGGGCTGGTGCCGGCGATCATCGATGCGGTTTGCGATCGCTTGCGGCCGGTTCTTTTGACCACGCTGACCACCATCCTGGGGCTGGGGCCATTACTGTACGAGACCTCGCAGCAGGCCCAGTTCCTGAAACCGACGGTGATCACGCTGGTTTACGGGCTGGGTTTTGGGGTGGTGATGGTGTTGGTGGTGCTGCCGGCCCTGCTGGCTGCCGGCATGGACATTTCCGCCAGTTTGCGCGCGGCGCGGCGGGCGCTGGGATCGCGGCGTGCGGCAGGTGGGCATCGTGCGGCGCTGGCCCTGGGGGCGGTACTGGCGTTGTGGTTCGCGGCCACGCTGGGGGCACAGGTTGTGCTGGGCCGGATGCCGGGGCTGGGCGCGCTGATGCCGGGGCAGGGGACGGCGATTGCCTTTGCTCTTTTCGCCATCGGATCGGTCGCGGCGACGCTGGTGGCGTTGTCGCTGGCGCTTGCCGGGGCGCTGCTGGGCCAGCGGCGGTGATCGGCCTTGGACAGCGGGCTTGATCTGCCGAATGTTAAACTGCAACATGACTTCCCGTTGCCTTTTGGGTGAAATCAGGGTTTGAACGGAAAGCGCAGTTGATGGAGGTCACGATGCCAGCACGTCTGTTCCGGCCAGCGAAAACCGCGATGTCTTCGGGTACGGCCAAGACCCGGGCATGGGTTCTGGAATTCGCGTCGGATACTCCCCGGTCGCTGGATCCGCTGATGGGCTGGACCGGCGGGTCCGATACGCAGGCCCAGGTGCGGCTGAGCTTTGACAGCAAGGATGCGGCCCTGGCCTATGCGGCTGAAAGGGGGCTGGAGGTTACGGTGACCGATCCCCACACCCGTCGCCCCAATATCCGACCGCGCGGCTACGGCGAGAACTTCGCCACCGACCGGCGGGGGTCCTGGACCCACTGATATGTGTAGAACACACCTGAGTTTTCCCGAGATCTACATATAGGGCATCCGGCAGACAATTTCTCCATATGTTGATCTGTGAATTTGATCATTACGCCAAGCCAACCTCTCAAACATCGCCTTCACACGCCGCCTATCTGCAGGCGCTGGAGGAAAGCCCGTGCCCGTAAGTTGTCCTTCTGGGCAGAGATCGCAAGATAGTCGACGCAGCACAGCGTGCGGCAAGAAGGGCGGGAAGCGGAAGTTCGCTACGGCCTAGACGAACGGCAGAGCTGTGCAGTTTTCGGTTGGCTCACACTGTCCAACATTCGGAATGACAAGCTAACGCTTCGCCCGTATGCTGACCGCCAGAAAAAAGGTTTGGGGCCGCAGTGGCACTTTCAAAATCGGATTTGACGGACCATCAGTCGAGAATGGCGAAATTGAGTCGCCGATCTCGCTCCCGCGCTTGGAGAACTTTTTTCTTCTGCCAATCAGGCGCTTAATAAGGATCGCGCAGAAGCCAAACTGCGAATCAGGGCCTCGGAAAAGGGCAGCTTTGTTGCCCTGCTTTTATTGGATGTCAGCTTCGTCACCGACCTTCTGGATATGGTCGCCGCGAACCCAGACCGCGTCACAGCGGCGGACCAACTTCTAGACCTGCTGATAAAAGGCGGCGGCGCGCTCGCTACAGGAACGGTCGGACTGTTTGGCGCTTTACGCATCTTGAGAGGCAAGCGCGGCCTTGTTTCATAAATCGAGCAAAGGCCAGCGGCCCCCTTTCTCCGGACGGATTTACCCTACGGCTTCTGTGATAGGGATGCCAAGCGCGGTGTAGCGGTTCAGGACGGCGATGCGGACCTGCAATTCCGCGACCTGGCGATTGAAGTCCCGAGCCATCAATGACTGGCCAAGCAGTTTGATGCAGTTCATCTTTGACTCGACACGGCTCCGGCGGTGGTAACCGCTCCATCGTCGCCAGAGTGCGCGTCCCAGATCCTTCGAAGCGCGCAGAGCTTCGTTCCGTGCGATCGCGCCAGCGCTGGTTGACTTCCACGGCTTGGCGTTTTTCCTTGGCGGGATGACCGCGGCGGCGCTTCGGGCGGCAATCGCTTCGTGGCACTTGCGCGTGTCGTACGCCCCATCGGCCGTCACCGAACCGATCGGTTCATCCGTCAGGATTTGGTCCAGCAGTTCCAACAACATCGGCGCATCGCCAATGTTACTGCCAGTAATCTCGACTGCTCGGACCTCCAGTGTTTCCTCGTCAATTCCGATATGCACCTTGCGCCAGATACGGCGTTTTGCGCCACCATGCTTGCGCGCGTTCCATTCCCCTTCCCCTTCGCCTTCAGCCTTGATGCCGGTGCTGTCGATGAGCAGGTTCAGAGGGCCTTTGCTGCTGCTATAGGG
>JBKDZR010000102.1:0-3078 GCA_047971485.1 Qingshengfaniella sp.
GAACCGCGCCGGACACGGCAACGGCCCTGCGGGACCTGGCCGAAACCTCCCCTGGATCCCGGATCCTGATCTGCGGATCACTTTATCTGGCCGGGGCCATCCTGCGCGGGGTCTAGGACCAGGATGTTATCCGTAAAACGGCGATCACATTCCGGAAATCCCGGTCAGCCCACCCAGCCCGACAGGTTCTCGGCCGCGATGCCGGTCAGCGCATCCAGATGCACCGCGTCATCGTTCAGGCAGGGGATATAGGTGAACTCGGTCCCCCCTGCGGCCATGAAGCTGTGGCGGATCTCTTCCTCGATCTCTTCCAGGGTTTCCACGCAATCGGCCGAAAAGGCCGGGGCAATCACCGCAATCCGCTTGGTGCCGGCCCGGGCAAGGCGGGCGACCTCGTCCACGGTGGCCGGTTCCAGCCAATCCTCGGGGCCGAATTTCGACTGAAAGCTGATCGCGATCCGATCCTCGGACCAGCCCAGACGTTCCCGCAGCAGCCGCGTCGTCTTTTGGCATTGGCAATGATAGGGATCGCCCTGGTGCAGATACCGCAGTGGCATCCCGTGATAGGAACACAGCAACAGATCGGGCTGTTCGCTCAGCCCCGCATAGGTGCGTTCCACCGATTGCGCCAGGGCCTCGATATAGGCCGGCGTGTCGCAATAGGCCGGCACGGTGCGCACCGCCGGTTGCCAGGGTTCCTGAAACAGGGCGCGAAAGAACTGATCATTGGCGGTGGCGGTCGTGGCCCCGGCATATTGCGGATAAAGCGGGAAGAACAGGATCCGCTGGCACCCCTGCGCGATCAACGCGCGGACCTTCGAGGCAGTTGAGGGGTTGCCATAGCGCATGCAGAACTCCACCACCACCTGATCGCCAAAACGCGCCTGCATCCGCTGGGCAATGCCCGCCGTCTGGGCCTTGGTGATGGTCAAAAGCGGGCTTTCATCCGCCGCCTCGTTCCAGATCCCGCGATAGGCCGCGCCGCTGGAAAAGGGCCGCTTGGCCAGAATCACCGTCTGCAACAGGGGCTGCCATTTCCACGGGCTGTAATCGATCACCCGGCGATCCGAGAGGAATTCACTGAGGTAACGGCGCATGGACCAATAATCAGTGTTGTCCGGCGTGCCGAGATTGGCCAGCAGCAGGCCGGTCCTGTTGGGCGGAACGGCGGGGTGATCGGCGGGCCTGGTCTCCACGATCGGATCCTTTCGGGTTGCGGCGTCCTGTCTGTCAGCCCCGAGATAAGGCCCCGGGCGCCAAGGTCAATTGCCTGGCATGTCTGGCGGCAACGGATGCTCGGCGGCCCCCAGCGCATCGGCCAGCCGGGCCACGGCGCTGCCCGGGCGCAGCGGCTGGGGCTGATGGGCGGCCGGGGCCCAGCCGGTCAGCGTGACGATCTCGAATGTGGCGGTGATCCGGCCGGCGGGCGTGGCATAGGTCTCGGCATAGATCTGGCAGGCGCGGGCCAACACATCACGGCGCAGAAAATGGCGCGACCGGGCGGCCAGGGCATTGGTTTCGCCCATGCCGCGCAGGTCGCGCATCAGGTCCAGCGGCGTGGCATAGCTGACCGTTTGCACCAGACTGTCGGCCACCGGCAGGGCAAAGCCCGCCCGTTGCAGCAGCCCGCCCAGGTCGCGAATCTCGGCCATGGGCGCGATGCGGGGCGACAGGCCGCCAAGGATCTCGGCCTCGGCCGTGGCCAGCGCGGCCCGCAATTCGTTCAGGGTCCGTCCCCCGAACAAAGCCCCAAGGAACAGCCCGTCCGGCGCCAGCGCGCGGCGGGCCTGGATCAGCCGGCCGACCGGATCGTCGGTCCAATGCAAGCACAGCGCGTCGATGATCAGGTCATGGGCCCCCTCGGCCAGGGGCAGGATTTCGGGGTCAGACTGGGGGGACTGGCCGGCCAATCCCTGCCAAGGCCCCGGCAGCCCGGCGAAAAGCGCCGGTGCCGTGAACCTTCTGTTAACCACTGCCAGCCTTTCTTCGATATCAGCCCGTGCGATATCATGCAGGAAGGCCACCGGTGCGCGGGCCGCGCGGGTCCGGTGCCGGGCAAGGGCAGCGCGATCGGTCAGGCGCGGTAGCGCCTGGGGGGATGAACGCGGCAAAGAAGGTGGCAAGGATGGGGGCATGACGCTTTCCGACAGCATATTACGGGTAGGGCGCGGTGCGGCCGCATTGGTCTTTCCCCCCAGATGCCTGCTTTGCGGGGTGCTCGTCCAGTCCGATGGCGGGCTTTGCCCCGATTGCTGGGGCAACACCGCCTTTCTGGCCGGGCTGTGTTGCGACAGTTGCGGCACACCGCTGATCGGCCCGGATCCGGGCATACCCGTGCGCTGCGATACCTGCCGCGACCGTCCGCCCCCGTGGCAGCGGGGCCGGGCGGTATTCCGCTATGCCCGCGGCGGGCGGCGGCTGGTGCTGGGGCTAAAACATGGCGACCGCACCGATCTGGTGCCCGGCATGGCCCGATGGATGGCGGCACGGGCGGCGCCGCTGATCCGGCCCGATACGCTGGTCGTGCCGGTTCCCCTGCACTGGCGGCGGCTGGCGAAACGGCGCTACAACCAGTCGGCGCTGTTGGCCAATGCCCTGGCCCGCCAGATCCACCGCCCCTGTTGCCCCGATTTCCTGATCCGCCCCCATGCGACGCGGAAACTGGACGGGTTGAGCGCCGAGGAACGCTTTGCCCAGCTTGACGAGGCCATTGGCCCCAATCCCCGCCGCCGGGGCCGGGCCGAGGGACGCGCAGTGCTGCTGGTCGATGACGTGATGACCTCGGGCGCGACGCTGTCGGTCTCGGCCCAGGCCTGTCTGAAGGCTGGCGCCGCACGGGTCGATGTTGTCGTTCTGGCCCGGGTGTGCCGAGACGATTAGCAGGCTGCTGAAAAGCCCTGCCCCGATCCATTTTCAACGGTGCAACGGGAAAACTGTTCCTCATCGCCCGGCACCCAGCTTGGCGCGGGCGACCAGCCTGGGCCGCGCCCGATCCTCCCACAGGGAGGGCGCATTGCGACGTTCGATATAATACCAGCGGCCCCAAGGGTTGACCGCTTGCGACAGGCGGCTTTGGGG
>JBKDZR010000103.1:0-25623 GCA_047971485.1 Qingshengfaniella sp.
GTTGTCGCGGCCAAGGGCGTTGAGCCGGGTCAGGATCTCCGCCGGGCTCAGGGCCTCGCCGTCGATGGCGATGGGATCGCCCTTCTTGAACGCGATCTCGACATAGGTGTCCTTGTCCGGAGCATCCTCGGGCGCGACGGTCCGCTGGAAGACGTAGGGCGGCGGCTCCTCCCACGGGTCCTCGAGCACCTTACCCTCCGACGAGGAGTGGAGGAGGTTGGCATCGACCGAGAACGGCGCCTCGCCGCGCTTGTCCTTCGGCACCGGGATCTGGTGCTTCTCGGCAAAGTCGATCAGCTCGGTGCGGGACTTCATGTCCCATTCGCGCCAGGGCGCGATCACCTTGATGTTGGGGTCGAGCGCGTAGGCGGTGAGCTCGAAGCGGACCTGATCGTTGCCCTTGCCGGTGGCGCCGTGAGCGATGGCGTCGGCGCCGGTCTCCTGGGCGATCTCCACCAGGCGCTTGGAGATCAGCGGCCGGGCGATGGAGGTGCCGAGGAGGTAGAGCCCCTCATAGACCGCATTGGCGCGGAACATCGGGAAGACGAAATCGCGCACGAATTCCTCGCGAACGACTTCGATGAAGATATGTTCGGGCTTGATGCCCATCAATTCGCCCTTGGCCCGCGCCGGCTCCAGCTCCTCGCCCTGCCCGAGATCGGCGCTGAAGGTCACCACCTCGCAGCCATAGGTTTCGGCCAGCCATTTCAGGATGATCGAGGTATCCAGCCCGCCCGAATAGGCGAGCACGACTTTCTTCGGTGCAGCGATGTCCGGCATGTCAGGGGCTCCAATTCACTTCCGGGGCGGTCTACAGGGCCGGGGCGGTCTGGGCAAGCGGGGGATGGCGGGTTGGCCATTTTGCCGGGCCCGCCCAGGCCCGTCCGGGGGCTGTCCCATATTCCCCCTTGGCAGCGCCCGGCCCCCGCGCCAGATTGCGTGCAAACCGAAAAGGATGCCCATGACCCGCACGATCTATCTTCTCAACGGTCCCAACCTGAACCTGCTGGGTCAGCGTCAGCCGGATGTCTATGGCCATGAAACCCTGGCCGATGTCGAGGACCTGGCCCGTGCCGCCTGTCCCGAGGGGGTCGAGATTGTGATGAAACAGTCGAACTGGGAGGGCCAGCTTGTCGACTGGATCCATGAGGCACGGCACAAGGCGGCCGGGATCGTGATCAATCCGGCTGCGCTCAGCCATACTTCGGTGGCGTTGCTTGATGCGCTGAACACTTTCGACGGGCCGGTGATCGAGGTGCACATCAGCCAGATTCACCGGCGCGAAGCCTTTCGCCACCATTCCTATGTCTCGCATCGGGCCGACGGGGTGGTGGCCGGCTTTGGGATAGAAGGCTACGCTGCTGCTGTGCGCCGGATTTCTGCGCTGATCTGAACCACTGAAAGGGAAGAGATGATGACCAAATGGATGGAACTGAACCGCGGGGTGATCCACCCGTGGTTCCACGACAGCTTTGGCCATATGAACGTGCGCCATTATGCGCCGTTTTTTGACGATGCAGTCTATCACATCTGGACGCGGATTGGCCTGCCCTATTCGGAGATGCTGGAAACCCATGGGGTGCACAGCGTGGCCGCGACGGGAAACACCACCTTCATCAAGGAACTGAAGGGCGGCGATCTGATCGTCATTGATGGGGCGGTGACACGGGTCGGAACCAAAAGCGTCGCCTTCCGGTTGCGGATGCACCATGCCGATACCGGCGAATTGCATGCGACCTACGACACGGTGGATGTGCTGTTCGATCCGAAAACCCGGAAATCGGCACCGATGCCTGATCAGGTTCGTGCGACGCTGGAAAAGTTCCTGGTCGTGGACTGACAGCGCCTGCGCCATAGGGCTTGCCAAGATCGGGATCGCGGCGCACAACCTCAGCCATGACAGGTTTCGATCTTGCGGCCAAAGCTGCCACCACCCGCATGCGCGAGGTTTTCGAACCGACGCCGCTGCTTCGTAACGACTATCTTTCGGACCGGTTCGGGGCCGATATCTGGCTGAAGCGCGAAGATGTCTCGCCGGTCCGGTCCTACAAGATCCGGGGCGCTTTCAATGCCATGCAGAAGGTGCGTGCGGCCAATCCGGATCAGGACCGCTTCGTTTGCGCCAGTGCCGGCAACCATGCCCAGGGTGTGGCCTTTGCCTGCCGGCATTTCGGGGTGAAGGGTATCATCTTCATGCCTGTCACCACGCCGCAGCAAAAGATCATGAAGACCCGCGCCTTCGGTGGCGATACCGTCGAGATCCGGCTGACCGGTGACTATTTCGATGAAACCCTGGCGGCGGCGCAGGCGTTTTGCCGCAGCGAGGGGGCGCATTTCCTGGCGCCGTTCGATGATGCCGATGTGATTGAGGGGCAGGCCAGTGTCACGGTCGAGATCCTCGATCAGCTGGGCCGGGCGCCGGACATGCTGGTGATCCCGGTCGGGGGCGGCGGGCTGGCGGCGGGCACGCGCCGGTTTCTGGATGCGGTTGCCCCCGCAGTCGATCTGCGCCTGGTCGAACCGGCGGGCGGTGCCAGCCTGACGGCGGCGCTGGCGGCCCATGAACCGGTGACACTGGATGTGGTGGACAATTTCGTCGATGGCGCCAGCGTGGCCCGGATTGGCGCGCTGCCCTTTCAGGCCCTTGCCGCGACCCCGCCGGAAAAGGTGCTGATCGCCCCGGAAAACCGGATTTGCGTCACGTTGCTCGACCTGCTGAATATCGAAGGCGTGGTGCTGGAACCCGCCGGGGCCCTGTCCGTCGATGCGCTGGGGCCCCTGGCGGATGACATCGCGGGCAAGACGGTGGTTTGCGTTATTTCAGGCGGCAATTTCGATTTTGAACGCCTGCCCGAAGTGCGCGAACGGGCCCAGACCTATGCCGGTTTGAAGAAGTATTTCATCCTGCGCCTGCCCCAGCGCCCTGGCGCGCTGCGCGATTTCCTTAATCTTCTGGGCCCCGAGGATGATATTGCCCGGTTCGAGTATCTTAAGAAATCGGCCCGCAACTTTGGGTCTGTCCTGTTGGGGATCGAAACCGAGCGGGCCGAGAATTTCGCCGGGCTGACGGAACGGATGCGTGCGCGCGGTTTCACGTTCCGCGACATTACCAATGACGAAATGCTGGGCGAGCTGCTTATCTGACCGGATCGGGCAGGGATAGGCCGAACTGGGGCGCGGCGGCGACCAGTTCTGCACGCGATTGCACATAACATTCAAGCACCTGGCTGGTATCGACCGGGCCGGTTCCCGCGGCGCGTTCCGCCGTGCTGCACAGCGCGGCCAGATCGTCGAAACCCAGGTTCAGCGCGGCCCCTTTCAGCATGTGCATTTCGGCCGCCATGCCGCCGGCCGGTGCCGCATCCCGCAGCCGTTGTGCCACCGCGTCGGTTTCTTCAAGAAAGACTTCCAGTACCTCGGCCAGGGCATCGGCCCCAACCTCGCTGCGCAGTTCGTTCAGACGATCCATATTCATCGTGCTTGTCCTCAGGCATCACCAAAGTCGCCCCGATCCATGGTCGACCATAGCGGCCCTATTTGCCCTCGTCACCGCAATAATCTGAACAATTGTAATGTTCATAGATAGTTAGCGGATAGGTGCGATCAGGGGGCGGGCAAGAGGGTTCGGATGCGTGACGTTTGAAAACAAAGAAAATCCCGGGCTGACCGCAACGGCCGTTCCATCCGCACCCGCTGCGGATGGGCCAGGTCCGCGGATTCTGGTGGTCGATGACAGTCGCGCCCAGCGGCTGACCCTGTGCACCTTGTTGCGCCGCTCCGGTTATCGGGTGGACGAAGCGGATAGTGGTGCCCGGGCGCTTGAGATATGCCATCAGACCCCACCCGATCTGGTGATCAGCGATTGGGTGATGCCGGGCATGAACGGGTTGGAACTGTGCCGCGCGTTTCGGGCGATGGATAGGGAAAGCTATGGCTATTTCATCCTTCTGACGTCCAAAAGCGAACGTTCGGAGATTGCTCTTGGCCTGGAATCGGGGGCTGACGATTTTCTGACCAAACCGGTGAACGGCGCCGAATTGCGGGCCCGGTTGAAGGCGGGGCAGCGCATCGTCGACATGCAGCGCGAGGTGACGCGGAAAAACCACATGCTGGGCGATGCCCTGGCCGAGGTGCGGCGGCTTTATGACCTGATCGACAGCGATCTTCAGGAGGCGCGCAAATTGCAGGATGCGCTGATCCGCGACCGCGACCGCGATTTCGGGGCCGCCCGGATGTCGCTGTTATTGCGCTCCAGCGGTCATGTCGGGGGGGATCTGGTGGGGCATTTCTGTGCGGGCAGCCGGCAATTGGGGGTCTATTCCATTGATGTGTCCGGCCATGGTATTACCTCGGCCATGCTGGCGGCGCGTCTGGCGGGGCATCTGTCGGCCGCAGACCCGGACTATAACATCGCGTTGGAACGGCGGGGATCAGGCTATCATGCCCTGCCCACGGATCAGGTGGTCGCGCGCCTGAACGAGATGATGCACCATATCGTCGGATCGGATCATTATTTCACCATCGCCCTGGCGGTAATCGATCTGGCCAGCGGCCGGGTTCGCCTGACCCAGGCGGGGCATCCCCATCCGCTGGTGCAACGTGCCGATGGCGGGTTCGTCACCATTGGCAGCGGTGGCTTGCCGGTTGGTCTGCTGGAAGACGTGTCATGGTCTGAAACCTGTATCCGCCTGTTCCCCGGCGACCGGTTGGTCCTGTGTTCCGATGGAATCACTGAATGTACCAATGATGACGATGCCATGCTGGAAGAAGCGGGACTGGCCCGGATCCTTGCCCGGCATGCGGATCGCGCGGGCATCGATTTGCTGGAAACGATGATGGTGGATCTGGAACAATATCATGGGGGTGACAGCTATCCTGACGATATCTCGGCCGTGATGGTCGAATATACCGGCCCGACCGGCTGAGGGTCAGCCCTGTCCGGCCAAACGGCGGAGCGCGGCGGCATCGCCGGTACTGGCCACCAGGTCGGCGGCCAGTATCAGGGGCATCCACACGGCACTGTGCCCGGCCTCGGTTGGCGGGCCCAGGCGGCATGTGGGGCGGGCCAGATAGATCGTGCAGATCTTTTCGGCCCAGAGATCGTATTCCGGCATATAGACGAAACGTCGGTGTACACCGATGCGCCGGGCCGGTCCGATGCGCCAGCCGGTTTCCTCATAGACCTCGCGGTGCAGGCTTTGCAGTGGGTGCTCGCCGGGGTCGATGCCGCCGCCGGGCAACTGGAATTCGGCCTGTAGCCCGTTTTGGTGGGTCAACAGTACATCGGAACCGCGCTGCAGCACGGCATAGACGCCGGGCCGGGGCCGATAGGTCTTGTCCTGACGAGGAACATCCCCATATCTGCGCATCTGGTGCTCCGGTTGCCGCACAGTCTGTCAGACGGTATGCCGGACCTGCCCACCGAAGGAAAGCCGATGACACTGGGACTGCAAATCGCATGGGATGACACGATTCTTCCCTTTCAGCTTGACCGTTGTGACATTCGCGGCCGTGTGGCGCGTCTGGACGGGGTGTTGGACAAGGTTTTGTCCCAGCACGACTATCCCCCGGCGATCGAGGCACTGGTGGCCGAGGTCGCGTTGCTGACGGCGTTGATCGGCCAGACCATCAAGTTGCGCTGGAAACTGTCGCTTCAGGTGCGGGGCGACGGGCCGGCGCGGCTGATCGCGGCCGATTACTTCGGGCCGACGGCCGAGGGCGAACCGGCGCAGATCCGGGCCTATGCCAGCTTTGATGCCGAGCGTCTGCAGCCCGAGGGCGATCCCTTTTCCCAGATCGGCAAAGGATATCTGGCGATTCTGATCGACCAGGGGGCTGGTACGACGCCCTATCAGGGGATCACGCCGATTGCGGGAGGATCGCTGCGCGCCTGTGCGGAAACCTATTTCGCGCAGTCCGAACAGCTGCCGACCCGGTTTGAGCTGAGCTATGGCCGCTCGATGATGCCCGGGCGGCCCGATGGCTGGCGCGCCGGGGGGGTGATGTTGCAGCACATGCCCAAGGCGTCGCCCTCGGTCTCGGGGGGTGGCTCGGGCGAGGCGGGATTGCTGGAGGCTGCGGATCTGGTGGCCGGGGACGATGCCGAAAACTGGTCGCGGGCCAACATGTTGCTGGACACGATCGACGCGTTGGAACTGGTCGGCCCCACGGTTCAGCCCACCGAACTGCTGGTGCGGCTGTTTCACGAGGAAACCCCGAGGGTCTACGATCCCCAGCCGTTGGCCTTTGGCTGTACCTGCAGTGCCGACAAGGTCCGGCAAAGCCTGTCGATCTATTCGGCCCGGGATATTGGCCACATGACCACGGCCGAGGGGATCGTGACGGCCGATTGCCAGTTCTGCGGGGCGCATTACGAATTCGACCCTGCGACACTGGGGTTCGAGGCGACGCGGGATCCCGGGGATGAGGGTGGTGATGTCTGACACGGCCGGGGCGTTAGGCCGGGCGATCGCGCGTGTGGGCCGGCCGTCGTCGGATTTCGATCTCAACCCCCAGGTTCGCCTGCCCGAGGGGCGCAAGCTGCGCGCGGCAGCGGTTCTGGTGGGGGTGACGCCGGGGGGGACGGGGCCGCAGGTTCTGTTGACCAAGCGGTCCTCGCGGCTGCGTCACCACCCCGGCCAGATCGCCTTTCCCGGGGGCAAGTGCGATCCTGGCGATCCCAGCCACGAAGCGGCGGCCCTGCGCGAGGCCCATGAGGAAATCGGCCTGCCCCCCGCTGCGGTTCAGGTGATCGGGCGTCTGCCGCGTCATGAAACGGTGACAGGGTTCGATGTGGTTCCGGTGGTCGCCTGGATCGACGTTGACTTCACCGCCCGCCCCGAGGCGGGTGAGGTCGACGAGGTCTTTCGCGTGCCCCTGTCGCATCTGTTGTGCGAGGACAATTACCGGGTCGAGGCGCGGCTGTGGGGTGGACAGCGCCGGCGCTATTATGCGGTACCTTTCGGGCCCTACTATATCTGGGGGGCAACGGCGCGGATCCTGCGTGCCCTGGCTGACCGGATGGCCCCGTGACCAGGTCTTCCGTGGCCCGGATTGCGGCACCTTGGCTGACAGATCCCGCGACCCGGGCGGTGACCGCCGCACTGGAGGAGGCGGGGCACCGGGCGCTGTATGTCGGGGGCTGTGTGCGCAATGCGCTATTGGCGGTACCGGTCAGCGATATTGATATCGCCACGGATGCCCTGCCCGAGGCGGTGATCGCCGCTGTCGGGGCTGCGGGGCTGAAGGCGGTGCCGACCGGCATCGCGCATGGCACGATCACGGTTGTGTCCGGGGGCCGGGGCTATGAGGTCACCACCTGTCGCCGCGATGTTGTGACCGATGGCCGCCACGCCCAGGTCGTCTTTTCGACCCATATGGAAGAAGATGCGGCGCGGCGCGATTTTACCATGAACGCCCTTTATGCCACGCCCGAGGGGCGGGTTCTCGATCCGGTCGGGGGCCTGCCGGATCTGCGGGCGCGGCGGTTGCGGTTCATCGGTGATGCGGATCGCCGGATCGCCGAGGATTACCTGCGGATCCTGCGCTTCTTTCGGTTTCATGCCTGGTATGGGGATCCGGCGGGGGGCCTGGATGCCGAGGGCCTGGCCGCCTGTGCGGCGGGGGCCGGGGGGCTGGCGCGGGTCTCGGCGGAGCGGATCGGCCAAGAGATGCTCAAACTGCTGGGGGCGGTCGATCCGGCGCCGGCGCTGGCCGCCATGGCCCAGGCGGGGATTTTGGCCCGGGTTCTGCCCGGCGCAGTGTCCGCGCCCCTGGCCCCGCTGATCGCGCTTGAGGATGGCCTGGCCCCCGACCCGCTGCGGCGTTTGGCCGTGCTGGGCGGAGAGGGTCCGGCTGATCGCTTTCGTCTTAGTCGGGTGGCCGCGCGCCGTCTGGATCTGCTGCGTGATCTGTCGGGTGCGGCGGCCGGTTCGGCCGAAATCGCCTGGCGTCATGGGGCGGATGCGGCCCGCGATGTGGCCCTGCTGCGGGCGGCAAGCCTTGCCCAACCGTTGCCGGCAGGTCTTGAGCAGGCCATTGCCGCAGGTGCGGCGGCCCGGTTCCCGGTTGCGGCCCGCGATCTGATGCCGCGCTTTGCCGGTGCGGATTTGGGTCAGGCGCTGCGACGGCTGGAACGGGCCTGGATCGCGTCGGATTTCACCCTGACCCGGGATGGTCTGCTGGCGCTGGCCTGATGCCTGGCGCGGACAGATGCCGCAGAAAGCACCCCGGTGGATTGCCATCCACCGGCCGATGGTGAAGGATGCGCGCAGTTCCCGGCCTTGGCCGTCAGTGACGTGCCAGCCCCTTGGTCAGGGTCGACATTCAGGACCATTTCACGGATTTATGCAGGACATGACCGTTTTTTTCCATGTGCCCTTTTCCCATGTGTCCCGCCGCGCGGCCGCCGTCGATTCTGCCGGGGCCGTACAGTGAACGTGATTGATCGCATGAGCCGGCTGATTTCCGCCTTTCACCCGGCGGATGGCCCCCCGCCGGACAGGCTGGGTGCCTTTTTCCGCTGGGCGCTGTCCGGGGCATTTCCGGTGCTGATCCTTGCTGCGGTCCTGTCGGCCAGTGCCGGCACGCTGGAGGTGGTGACCGCGCTGGTTTTGGGCGGGGTCATTGATGCGGCGCTGAGCACGGGGCCCGAGAACTTCTTTTCCGAACAGATCTGGCTTGTGGTCGGGGCGCTGGCCTTTTTCCTGGTGATCCGGCCGACGATCTTCGGCCTGTCGAACGTGGCCAATGCCATCGTTGTCGGCCCCAATGTCCAGCCGCTGGTCCTGTCGCGGCTGCATCGTTGGACGCTGGGCCATGCGGTCACGTTTTTTGACAATGATTTCGCCGGTCGGATTGCGCAAAAGCAGATGCAGACCGCCCGTGCGGTGACCGAGATCACCAGCGAGATGATCAATGTCGTGGCCTTTGCGCTGGCCTCTCTGGTGGGCTCGGTGCTGTTGCTCAGTTCGATTGACTGGCGCATTTCGCTGGTGCTGGCGATCTGGCTGCTGGGCTATCTGGGGGTGATCCGCTGGTTCATTCCGCGCATCCGGGCGCGGTCCAAGGCGCGGGCCGGGGCGCGGGCGATGGTGACCGGGCAGGTTGTCGATACGGTGACCAATATCAAGACGGTCAAGCTGTTTGCCCATGATGAACACGAGGACCGCGCCGCGCTGAACGCCATGTCCAGGTTTCGCGACAAGGCACTGGATTTCGGGCGCATATCGGCCCTGTTCCGGTTCAGCTTGATGCTGGTTTCGGGAACGCTGCCGGTGTTGCTGATCGGGGGTACCTTGTTGCTGTGGGCCGGTGGGCAGGCCACGGCGGGGGATATCGCGGCGGCGGGGACGGTCGCGATCCGGATTGCGCAGATGACCGGTTGGGTCAGTTTCGCGTTGATGGGGATATATGCCCATGTCGGTGAGGCCGAGGACGGGATGCGCACCCTGACCCCGCGCCATGAACTGACGGACCACCCCGAGGCCGTTCCCCTGCCCCGGGCTGGCCGGATCCGCTTTGATGCGGTGGGGTTTGCCTATGGTGGCCGCAGCGGGGGGGTTGCCGACATTGATCTGGTGATCGAGCCCGGTGAGAAAGTTGGCATCGTTGGGGCCTCGGGGGCCGGTAAATCCACTTTGGTGGCGCTGTTGTTGCGGCTTTACGATCCCGAAACCGGCCGGATCACCATTGACGGGCAGGATATCCGCGAGGTCACCCAGGAAAGTCTGCGGCGCCGGATCGGGATGGTCACCCAGGAAACGGCGATGTTCAACCGCTCGGCCCGGGAGAACATCCTGTACGGCCGCCCTGATGCCAGTGAGGCCGAGATGATCGAGGCGGCCCGGCGGGCCGAGGCCCATGATTTTATCCTGGGCTTGCGCGATCACATGGGCCGCAGCGGCTATGATGCCCATCTGGGCGAACGCGGGGTCAAGTTGTCGGGGGGGCAACGTCAGCGGATCGCCCTGGCTCGGGCCATTCTGAAGGATGCGCCGATCCTGGTTATGGATGAGGCGACCAGCGCCTTGGACAGTGAGGTTGAGGCCGCGATCCAGGAGGCGCTTGAACGGGTGATGGAGGGCAAGACCGTTCTGGCCATCGCCCACCGTTTGTCGACGCTGGCCCATATGGACCGGATCATCGTGCTGGATGGCGGCCGGATTGTCGAAGAGGGCAGGCATGGGGACCTTCTGGCGGCGGATGGGCTGTATGCGCGCTATTGGCGGCGCCAGTCCGGCGGGTTCATCAAGGCGGCGGAATGATGCCGGCCGCTGCCGTGACGGCTGGCCCTTTGATCATCACGCGTCTTGGCGCGCGCGGGGATGGAATCGCGCGTTCAGACGCGCGTGGCAGTGATATCGCGCGTTCAGACGCGCGTGGCGGTGATGTCGCGCGTTCAGACGCGTCTAATAATCATGATACTGTCCCGCGTTCAGAGGCGCGGGGCGATGGCCGCCCATCAGGGCCGGTCTATGTGGCCCGCGCGCTGCCCGGGGAACGGGTCGAGGGCGCGATCGAGGGCGATCGGATGGCGGCACCGCGGATCCTGACACCCTCGGCGCATCGGGTAACGGCGCCCTGCCGGCATTACGGGGCCTGCGGGGGGTGCGCGCTTCAGCATGCCGATGACGCCTTCGTCGCAGAATGGAAGCGTGATCAACTGCGCGATGCCCTTGCCCGGGTGGGCATCGCCGTGGATATCGGGCCGGTTCTGACCTCGCCCCCGGGGTCGCGGCGGCGTGCGGTGCTGCATGGCCGGCGGACCAAAAAAGGGGTTGTCGTTGGCTTTCATGGCCATCGTTCGGCCACGGTGACAGCCGTGCCCGAGTGCTTGGTTCTGAGCGATGGTCTGCGCGCGGCCCTGCCGGGGCTGGAAGCGCTGGTTCAGGTGGGCGGGTCGCGCAAGGCGGAGATGGCGCTGACGGTGACCCAGACGCCGCAGGGCCCCGATGTTGCCGTGGAGGGGGGCAAGCCGGTCGATGCGGTGCTGCTTGGCCAACTGGCGGGGGTGGCGGATCAGGCGCGGTTTGCCCGGCTCAGCTGGAACGGCGAGGTTCTTGCCTTGCGTGACCGGCCGGTCATTGCGCTGGGTCCGGCCGGGGTCACGCCGCCACCGGGCGGGTTCTTGCAGGCCACGGCCGAGGGCGAGGCGGCGCTGGTTGCCGCCGTTCTCCGGATGACGGAGGGTGCCCGCCGGGTGGCCGATCTTTTCGCCGGCTGCGGCACCTTTGCTCTGCCCCTTGCCGCCCGGGCCGAGGTCCATGCCGTTGAAGGCGACGCCGCCCTGACCGAGGCCCTTGCCGCCGGATGGCGCGGGGCCGGGGGGCTGCATGCCCTGAATGTCGAGACCCGCGATTTGTTCCGCCGACCGCTGTTGCCCGAAGATCTGGCGCGGTTTGATGCGGTGGTCATCGACCCGCCGCGCGCCGGGGCGGTGGCGCAGATGGCCGAACTGGCCCGGTCTGCCGTGCCCCGAATCGCAGCCGTGTCCTGCAATCCGGCAAGCTTCGCCCGGGACGCGGCGCTGCTGATCGCTGGCGGCTATCGGCTGGAACAGGCACAGGTGGTCGATCAGTTTCGCTGGTCACCGCATATCGAGTTGGTCGCCTTGTTCGCGCGGCCCTGAACGCGGTGTCCTTCGCAATTTTATGCAGTCTTTGCTTGAATCGATGAGGTTTCGCCATAAAAGTCGAAGCTGCGTGAAAAAACAGAGCAGGTTCATAATGCGCGCGTTGTTAAGGATACTTCTTCTGGTGATCGCCGGGGCTGCGCTTGTGGCCTGTGGCGAATCCAAATTTCAGGGCTATGACGGGCCCCAGGTGACACAGATCTTCGTGTCCAAGTCCAACCGCAGGCTTTATCTGCTGAATGGGCACGACATCCTGAAAGCCTATGATATCGACCTGGGCTTTGCGCCCGAGGGCCACAAACAGATCGAAGGTGACGGTCGTACGCCCGAGGGCATGTATCGCATTGATCGGCGCAATCCGAACAGTGCCTTCCATCTGTCGGTCGGGATTTCCTATCCGAATCGTCGGGATGTGGAAAACGCCAAGATGTTGGGGGCTAGCCCCGGCGGGGATATTTTCATCCACGGTCAGCCTGTCGTCGGCCAGGCCAACGGTCCGGACTGGACCGCGGGTTGTATTGCTGTAACGAACGAGGAAATCGAGGAAATCTACGCCATGGTGCCGGACGGGACGCCGATCTACCTGGCGCCCTGACCGGACCGATCATATCAATGGCCTTGGGAAATGACCGCTTTGAGGCCTTTTTGACCTTAGCCATCCGCAGACCAAGCCGCGCCAGCGCCGGACCGGGGGCTGGCGCACCCACCCTGTGATCAGCGCGGTTTATGGCAGCCGTGGTAGCAAAACCCCAGAGCATTGCGCTAACGGTGGCCGAGCGCCAGACCGGTGGGCCGGTCCGGCGCTGGCGCGGCGCCCTACGGGCTTGTCCCGCGCCGGGGTGGGATCAACGACAACTTTGTCCGCAAAACTGCCTGTCGTAAGCGGTCAATCCTTAGGGCCCTTGGTATGAGACCTGGCGCGCATTAGGGGCAGCCTGATCTGCTGTCGCCAAGGGCTGCGTTGCGCGCCGTTTTGCCACGGCATCACCAGCACAAGTCGCGCCAACGGTGGCCGAGCGCCAGACTGCGGGCCGGTCCGGCGCGCAGCAAAGCGCCTGGATATTTAGTCCCAGCGTGTCGCGTTCATTCGTATTCACACGACATGCTCTAAGTCTTTGACAACGCGTGTTCGAAAAGCACAAGGTCCAAAGCCGCCGCGCCTCAGGGGACCGGACCCCCGCCCGTCAACACGCGGCTGGCTTTGGGGGCTGACCCTCTGCCTGAACCCGCGACGATCTGCTCAGATCAGCCGCGCCTGGAAAAAGGCCAGTGTCCGGTCCCAGGCCAGTTCCGCCGCCGCCGCATCATAGCGGGGTGTGGTGTCATTGTGAAAACCGTGGTTCACATCCTCGTAGAAATGCACGGTAAAGTCCTTGTCATTGGCCTCAAGCGCCGTGCGGTAGGCCTCCCAGCCAGCATTGATCCGTTCATCCAGCCCGGCATAGTGGATCAGCAAAGGCGCCTGGATTGCCGGCACATCGGCCACATCCGGCTGGCGTCCGTAAAAGGGCACCGAGGCGGCAAGATCCGGATAAGCGACGGCCAGCGCATTGCACACGCCCCCGCCATAGCAAAAGCCGACACATCCAACCTTGCCCGTGCTGCCCTCGTGATCGCGCAGATATTCGAAGCCGGCAAAGAAATCGGCCATCAACCGGGCCCCATCCAGTTGCTGCTGCATCGCCCGTCCATCATCGTCATTGCCCGGATACCCCCCCAGCGAGGTCAACCCATCGGGCCCCAGCGCCAGATATCCGGCCTTGGCCGTACGCCGGACGACATCCTCGATATAGGGGTTCAGGCCCCGGTTCTCGTGGATGACCAACACAGCCGGCAAGGGCCCGGTCGCCCCGGCAGGCCGGGCCATCAAACCGCGCACCGTCCCGTTGCCCTCGGGGCTGTCATATTCAATGGTCTGGGTCTCAATGGCGGGATCGTCGACGGCAACCTGCTGGGCCCAGGCATAGTTGGGCTGCAACTGATCGAGGATCATCGCCCCGGTCACCCCGGCGGCGGTATAGCGCCCAGCCTGAGCAATGAACTGGCGCTTGGACAGTTTACCATGCACATAGCCATCGAAAATTTCCAGGATCCGTTGATCGAAATCGCGGGCGTGCTTTCTGGGCTGTGTCGTCATGATGTCCTCATCTGCTGAATGGCGCGATTGATGGCGGCGGGCCATGTCCCCGCGCCTTCTGTCCTATCAGACCCCGGCCCAAACCCTGTTCACATCCCCATGAGCGGCTGTTGAACGCGCAAAAACCGCACGTGACCTTACGTCACATAGCGCAATGCGACATCTGTTGCGATAGTGCCCCGGTCCGGTCGTTTTAAGGCCGGATGGGAACGCCCGGAGGAGGGAGGCGCGCCTCCGCGCCTGTCGGGTCAGCCTGTCATAACGACAGGTGTTCAGAGAGGAGAACCTTTAAATGACTGCTGTTTTCGCAAGGACTGTTACGCCCAAATCCGGACATCTGGCCGATAATACCGCCTTTTCCAAAAAGCGGGTTCAGGCGATCAGGGACTATACCGGTGTGGATGTCGAGCTGCGTGTGCGCCTCGGCGGCCCGGCCGGACAGATTCTGATGGTCTCTACCCACAAGGATGTCGCCGAGATCGAGGCAATGCGCCGCAAGATCATGGAAGGCGTCGCTGCCGGCAAGATCCCGCAGCCGGAACCGGGCATGGCCGAACGCATTGACGATCAGGTCTGGCTGACCATCTGATCCAAAGCATTTCGAGGAAAAGCTGATAGGCTTTTTCGGTTAAGCAATGCATGAAATCACTATCCTATAGCGCTTCAGGTCAGTTATCCTTTTCCCGAAACGCTATAGGCCCACGGTTGTGCGCAACGACCGCTGCAAGACGGGGGCGCAAGACGGACAGGGGCGCAAAAGGGACAGCCCCGCTACAGCGGCAATCCCTGATCCAAAGCCGCCAGAAAGCCGGCGATCTCCGCCTCGCCCACGGGGAAAGACAGCGCCATCAGCCCCCGGGCCGCGAAATAGTAACCGCGTTCCTGCATGACCAGATGCAGCAGGGCCAAGAGCTTGCGATCAACCTCGGGGCCGGCCCCCGCGCGGGCATGGATGTTCATGATTGCCCCCATGCCGGTTGTGGTGAACGGCATATCCCGGCTGGTGAACAGAGTGTTCATCGTCGCCCGCAACGCTTCGCCCCGCTGATAGAGGGCATCCAGCGCCTCGGGGGTCAAGTAATGGTCGATGGCGGCAATCCCGGCAGCCATGGTCAGGCTGTTATTGTTGAACGTGCCGGCATGGGGCAGCGCATCGGGCCGCGCCGGATCGAACCGGTCCATGATCTCGGCCCGCCCACCGAAGGCACCAAAAGCCAGCCCCCCACCAAAGAACTTGCCCAGCGTCGTCATGTCCGACGTGATCCCCAGCCGGGCCTGCGCGCCGCCGGCGGCCATGCGTGCGGTCTGGACCTCATCGAAGATCAGGATGGCGCCATGGTCCCGAGTCAGATGGCCAAGGGCGGACAGGAACGCGGGCGTGCCGGGCACACAGCCCCCTGCCCCTTGCATCGGTTCGACAAGAACACAGGCAATGTCGCCACCCCGCGCCGCAAATTCCGCCCGACTGGCCGCAATATCGTTATAGGGCAGGCAGGCATAGTCGAACGGGACATCGACAGGCGACACACCGGCCCCGAAGGTCAGCACCCCACCGTGATAGCCGCCCCGGAACACCACAACCCGGTCCCGCCCGGTGACCAGCCGCGCCGCCGTCACGGCCATCAGGTTCGCCTCGGTCCCGGAATTGGCAAAGCGCAACCGGTCCATCGACGGGAACCGCGCGCACAGCCGCTCGGCCAGGTCCACCTCATAGGGAGTATGCGAGGACAGGTTGATGCCCTGCGCATGGGCCAGGGCCACGGCCTTGGCCAGAACCGGGGCGGAATGGCCGAAAATGCCCGCGGTGAATTCACCCAACAGATCGACATAGACATGGCCATCGACATCGCGAATGCGGCAGCCCTCACCGCTTTCGATGCACAGCGGGAACGGGCTGACCCAAAGCGATGAGCGGGTATTTCCGCCAGGCAATACCCGCCGGGCCCGCGCCAGCGCCGCCGCGCTGCCGGGATTGCGGGCATGGTATCGGTCCAGCGCCGTCTCAAGGGCAACCGTCAGCCGGGGCAGCAAGATGTCGGGCATTGTCGTCTCCGCTTGGCCAGCGGCTGTGTCCGTCGATCACCGGGATGTCGGGACCCGCCGCGACTGTCGACGGTATAAAAAGCAATCGGGGGGTGTGCCATGGCTTTCCGCCGATCCCCACGGATGGACAGGCCTGACACATCCCCAGGCCTGTCCGGTCGCTGTCCTTCAGCCCGGGGTGCCTCAGGCCAGCCGACGTTCCGCCCGCCAGGCCTGGAACTGGCCGTAGAACCCATATCCCAGAGACAGCAGGCTGAAGGTCAGGATCGTTCCGGCAATCGGCCGGCTGACCATCGCCCAGAAATCATAATCGACAATCAAAAGGCCCTGACGCAGGCTTTCCTCGGCCACCGGGCCCAGCACCAGCCCGATGATCAGCGGCGCGATCGGATAGCCCAGTTCACGCAGCGCAAAACCGAAGGCGCCAAAGGCCAGCATCACCGCAATATCGGCAGCGTTGTTGTTCAGCGCGTAAACCCCGGTCATGCACATGACAACAATAGCCGGCCCGACCAGCGCATAGGGCATATCCAGCACCTTGGCGAACAGCCGCGCCGCGCGCAGGCCGAAAACCAGCATCAGGATATTGGCCAGCAACATGCCGATGAACACCGAATAGACCAGTTCCTTGTTCTGAACCATCATTAGGGGGCCCGGCACGATGCCATGGATGGTCAACCCGCCCAGCATCACCGCCGTAGTCGCGCTGCCCGGAATGCCCAGAGCCAGAAGCGGGATCATGGATCCGCCCACGGCCGCATTGTTGGCCGATTCCGGTGCCGCCAGCCCCTCGGGCACGCCGGTGCCGAATTTCTTGGACTTGTCGGACCAGCGCACGGCCTCGCTGTAGGAGATGAAGGAGGCGGTGGTCGCGCCCACACCGGGCAGCGCGCCGACAATGGTACCGATGATCGAGGACCGCAGCAGGGTGAATTTCAACTGCAGATATTCCCGCAGCGTCGGCAACTGGGTGGAAACCTTCTCTTTGCCATCAACACCATGGCCTTCGCGGAACGGTTCGCTGAAACGCTGCAACACCTCGGCCAAGGCGAAGATGCCGATGATCGCCGGGACAAAGCTGATCCCGGTCAGCAACATGGTATTGCCAAAGGTGAAGCGCGTCGTACCCGATATCGGATCCAGCCCGACCGTGGCCAGGATCAACCCCATCAGCCCGGCCAGCAAGCCCTTGGTGGTGGATTTCGACCCGATCGAGGCAATCGCCGTGATCCCCAGAACCGCCAGCGCGAAATATTCCGCAGGACCAAAGCTGAGGGCAACCCGGGCCAGCGCCGGCGCCATCAGCGCCAGAACGATGGTGCCGAAGATACCGCCGATGGCCGAACTGGCCAGGGCCAGCCCCAGGGCCTTGCCGGCCTCGCCGCGCTTGGCCATGGGATAGCCCTCCAGCGCGGTACAGGCAGCCTCGGGACTGCCCGGCGTGTTGAACAGGATCGCCGAGATGGATCCCCCGAAGGTCGATCCGACGTAGACCCCGCTGAGCAACAACAGCCCCTCGATCGGGTCGAAGACAAAGGTAAAGGGGATCAGCAGCGCCACGCCGACAATCCCGGTCAGGCCCGGAACCGATCCAAAGGCAATCCCCCAGACCACGCTGAAGATCAGAAAGACAAAGCTGATCGGATGACTGACCATATAGTTGATGGCAAGAGAAAAGGCCTCGATCATCGGGCGGATCCTTTTGCGAAAGAACGGATGGGACGGGCGGACCGCACCGGGATGGAGCCGGGCGGGGCGGGATCAATAGAACAGGATATTGAGATCATAAAACACCCCCGTGCCCCGCGGCAGCGGCAGCGACAGCGCGTAGGAAAAGAACGCGATCATCGCCACGGTAAAGACGATCGGGAAGATCAGTTTCACCATGCGGTTCCCATAGGGCAGCAGGTTGATCGCACAGCCCAGGAAGACGATCGTCGAAATCAGAAAGCCGATATGACCGAGCGCAAGGAAATAGCCGATCACCAGTATGGCAGACAGAACCAGCCGGACGATGCTGATCTGTGGGGCAGTGTCGGTTTCCGTGTCGCGGGCCGGCCGGCCGCTCAGGACCGACTGTGCGATCAGCACCGCCGACAGCACGAAAATCCCTGCCGCAATCAGCCGGGGCCAGAAATCCGCCCCCACCGGACTGGGGGCACCAAAGACCGGAAATTTGCCGGCCGCCCCCCACAGAAAGATCGACACCCCCAGCAGGACTATCGAGAACGCCAGATCAAGCATGTATCGAGTCATTTTTCTCCCTCATTGGCTTGGTCGGCAGAACCGCCCCCACGGTTCCCGGGGCCGGACTGTTCCGTCCCCCCGACATGTACGGATCCGGACCGGCGCGCGGCCCGGACCCTGTCGTTCAGTTCGCCATGTTGATTTCGGACAGAACGTCGGAATAGACCTTGATCTGTTCGTCAAGGAAGGCGGCGAAGGCGTCGGGACCCAGGAATTCGGACCGGTACTGAAGCGAACTTTTGGCCTCGATCTCCTTGTATTCCGGGGTTTGTGCAGCCTCGGCCAGCAAGGCGGCAATGCGCTCGGCATGGGCCGGATCGTCGGCCTGCTTCATCGCCATCCCGCGCCAGCGACCCAGGGTCACGTCATGGCCCAGTTCCCGCGCGGTGGGCACATCGGGCAGTTCGGGCAGGCGCTCTTCCGAGAAGATGACCAGCGGGCGCAGCTCACCGGATTCGATGACACCGCGCGCAGGCCCATATTCTTCATACAGCAGATCGGTATGCCCGCCCATGGCACTGGCCAGCGCCTCGGACGATCCCTTGAATGGCACCGCCGTCAGCGTCGCCCCGGTGGTGGTGTTCCACAGCCCGACCAGCGTTGCGTCAAAGCCGGCGGCCCCCGCGATACCGACCTTCAGTTCCCCGGGATTGGCCGTAGCAAAGTCGATCACCTCTTCAATGGTCTGGAACGTGCTGTCCTTGCCCACATAGAACAGGCCCTGATCGTATTGGACCCGGGCGATGGGACGATAGGTTGTCAGGTCGATCCGGCCCAACACATGGCTGATCACCTCTTCGGGGCCGATGGCCTGCAGGGTCTGGCCATTGGCCGGGCGCTGCGCAAAGGCGGCGGCCGCCGGCATGCCGGCGCCCCCGGCCATGGAGAGCGGGATCAGTTGCACACCGCTGATGCCTTCGAACGGCAGGCCGATGGCGCGAATGAAATTGTCGGTACCGCCACCGGGGCCGAACTGATGGATCACCTCGATGGGTTTCGAGGGATAGTCCTGCGCCGCGGCCGGCACGGCCAGGGCGGCTGTCGCGAGAAGTCCGGCGGTGGCGCCCGCGCGGATCAGTGCCAGTGCTTCCTTCATTGGGATCTCCTCCATGTTGTTCCCAGTTTCCTCCCCCCGTGCCTTTTGGCCGATCCGGTCGCCCGGATCATCGCACAGCGGCGCCGTCTGGATCCCTGCGCCTTGCGGGCCGGTGATCCGCAAACTTCATAAGACTTTCTCCACCCAGGCTGCCGCGCCAGCGGGGCTACGAAATTCGGCCAGTGAACGGGCCGGCATGCGGGGGTGAAGATCCCGGACGATGCGGGTCATCTGATCGCCGGGTCCGATTTCCAGAAATGCCCGCGCCCCGTGTTCAATGGCCGCATCAAGGGTTGAGGCCCACCGAACCGGCGCGGCGATCTGCTCGGCCAGAGCCGTCACCAGGGCCTCGCGGGTCAGGGCCCGGCGCGCATTCCAGGCCCCGATGAACGGCACTCGGGGGCGGGTCAGGATCTTGTCCAGAAGCCCCCGCAAACCGGCCACGGCCGGGGCCATCAGCGGGCAATGAGACGCAACACTGACCTGCAGGGGCCGCACTGTCAGGGCCGTTTGCCCAAGCCCGGCAGTCAGCCGGTCCACCGCCACCCGGGTGCCGGCAACGACCAGATGCTCGGGGCCATTCAGGATCGCCGGATAGGCGCCGGCCTCGGCCACCCTGTCCATCAGCCCATCGAGCCGCCCGCGCAGGGCCAGCATCGCCTGCGGCTCGGCGCAGGCCCCATCCATCAGCCCGGCACGGTCAACGGCCAGGGCCGGGGCGGCCTCGGCGCTGAGCGCACCGGCAGCATGGGCGGCAGAGATCTCGCCCACGCTATACCCCAGGATCGCAGCCGGACGAGGCAACAAGGGCGCCAACACTGTCCACAGCCCGACACCATGGGCCACGGCCAGGGGTTGCGCGTGGCGGTTGGCAAAGATGGCCTCCGCAGGCAAATGGCCCTGCTGATCCAGCACCAGACCGGTCAGGTGCAGGACCTGATCCAACACCCCCCCTGCCGCCGTTCCCGCAAAGGGCGCGAACATCGCCGCCGTCTGGCTGCCCTGTCCCGGGAAGATGACCGCCAGCCCCATCGCCTAGCCCTCCAGCCCGGTCAGGAACAGCGCCGCCGACAGCATATCCGCCGAGCCGCCCGGGCTAAGGTTACGCGCAGTATGGGCCTGATGCAGGGCAATGGCCCGGGCCTTGCCATCAGCGGCCAGTGCACCGCCCGCGCGCCGCCAGGCCGCCGCCTCGGCCCGGGCCCAATCCAGCCCTGTCGGCCCCCCACGATACAAAAGATTGGTATCCTCAAGGGTGGCCAGGCTGGCAAAGAAGCCATCCAACGCCACGGCGTCTGGGTCTCCGCCCCGCATACGGGTAGCGGCCATGGCCGGCAGAACGGCCCGGCGCAGAACCGGGAAGCCGGCCGCCGCCTGGGCCCGCGCCCCCCCGGCCCCGTAGCGGCTGGCCACCGTCGCACCATGGCTGTCCCCATCGCCGTGTGCGGCAGCGATCTCGCGCCCCCAAAGCAGGCCAACCGCCGCCGCCACCCGCGCCGGACGGGGGCGCTGCCCCATGGCGATCAACCGCCCGGCCGCCGCAGCCAAAAAGCCGATGGCAAAGATCGCGCCCCGGTGGGTATTGACCCCGCCGGTGGCCGCCAGCATGTCCTGCTCGGCCCGGAGGCCAAGATCGCGCAATGCGTCAAACCCGGCCCGGGCCACGCCCGCCGCGGCAATCGCCTGGAAATAGCCATGCAGGGCATCAATCGAGGCCAGGAAAGTCGCGGCGTTCATGTCCTCATGGGCACCATTATCGACAAAACTGACCAGCCCGGGTTTGGGATAACAGGCCAGTTCCCCCAGCAGGGCCTGCGATGCGGCACGGGCGATCCCGGTGGCGGAGCTGGCCGTCCGGAGCCGGGGGCGGGCGATCGGATAAGCCGTCATGCCGCCGCCCCGACCATCAGACCCGCGCGGGAGACCAGACGCGGCCCGCGCATCCCGCGCAGCAGGACCTGCGGGGTCGTGCCCAGCATTTCCCTCCAGGAAATGGCCTCGCCGGTTGCCAACACGATCTCGCCGTCGATCCGCGGGGTGATGTGGGTTTGCAGCCCCGTCAGAAAAGCGGTTTCACGGGTCGGGTCCCCCCGTCCCCAGCCCTCGATCAACAGATCCAGATCGGATCCTTCACGCAGATAGGGCAGCCCGGTAAACGCGGACCAGGCCAGGGATCCATAGATCCGGAGCCCCAGCCCCAGGGCCTGTCCTTCGGCCAGCATCTGTCGCAGCCGACCCTGCCATGCCTCTGGTGCCGTGCCGATGGCGTCGCCCAGATGCGGTGGGCGGTGCCGCCCGAGGATCGCGCTGGCGGGTGCGGCAAAGCCGACGCGTCGCGGCCCGGTCCCCGGCGGTGGGCACCAGCCCAGCAGAACCATGCCTTCAGGCGCGATCCCGGCCCGCTGAACGAAGGGCCGCCCCACCCCGGCCCAATCGGCCAGGCGGGGGTCGTCACGCAGCGCCGCCGGATCCACCCGGAGGAAATCATGGCGGCGCGCGGCGATCATGCCTGGATCACCCGCTGGGTCACGTCATGGGCCATGACACGCCCGCCACGTTCCATCCCCTGCTGGCGGCGGCGGTCCACCCCATCGTCGGGTAAATTGGCGAATGCCTGCTCCAGACGCGCCGGGCTGGGATGGTCCCAGACCTCATCCAGTGCGCCAATGGCATGGTAGTTCTGCACCCCGGGGCCAAAGACGGCGGACTTCTGAACAAGATCCTGTAATCTTGACAAAGGGATACGGGTAATTCTTGACATGGCATCCAAGCGCATCACCCGGATTTCAGCCTCGCCCAGGGCGACAGATCCGGTGGCCGCCATCCCGGTGGCCATATACCCCCCCGACAGGGCGAGCGAGTGGATCAGTGCCAGAATGCGGTGGCCTCGGCGCCGCGCCATGTGCAAAACTTTGGACAAATGCGCCAGATAACCAGCATTACCCATCAATTCGTCCCGCTTTGCCAGGCGCTGACCAGAATTGTCGACGATGAACAGGATATCACGCGGGGCCTTCCCCGCGTCGGCCCTCACCGCTTCCAGCACGATACCGGCCAAGGCCAGGGCCTCATCCGCGCCAATCTCGGTCCGATCCGTGGTGCCGACGATCAGCACGGGCCGGTCGGCCAGCTGGGCGCCACCGGAAAAGACCGCTCCCGCTTTGCGGATCTGCACCTCAGTAGCGAAACAGGCATCGAGCAGGGTATTCAAATCGCCGCTCATGCGCCCGGCCCCCTCATCGTCACAAGAAAATCCTCATGGGACAGATCCGGCAGCCGCACCGCATCCGGCGCCCCCAGCCGCTTCCAGATATCGCGGGCATCCGGCGCATCCCCGAAATCGCGCAGGCGCGCGGCCAGTTCGGCGTGCTCGACCAGCATGGCATCAAGATCCAAAGGTCGGCTTTGACCCAGCAGGTCCACCAACGCGGCACGGAACGCAGCGGTGTCATCCTCAACCAGATGGTCCGCCTCACCGATCAGCAGGCGATGGCGTCCGCCCATGGTTCGCCAGACAAGGGGGCGGTCGGTAGCGTCGAATTCCTCGACCCCGCGGGCCGTTTCGATCACCTCGGGGCCGGAAACCGACAGCCGGCCCTCGGCGCTCATGACGATCCAGTCGCAGCAGCGGGTGGCAATGGCCACCCCGCCGAAACAGCCGTTGGCCGAGCCAATGGCGGCGATGGTCGGCACGCCAGCATCGCGGGCCGTCAGGATGGCGCGCTGCAATTCACCCACCGCGATCAGCCCGGCATTGGCCTCATGCAGGCGAACACCGCCGCTGTCGGGCAGGAAGATGACGGCCTCGGGGCGGTGCTCAGCCGCGCGCAGGAACAGGCCAGCCAGCTTGGCACCATGGACCTCACCCACCGCGCCGCCCATGAAACGGCCCTCTTGCGCGGCGATCATCACGGGGCGGCCATCCAGGGTGGCCTCGCCGATGATCACGCCGTCATCAAAGGCCGCCGGCAGATCCAGCATCGCCAGATGCGGGCTGCGCACCCGATCCGAGGGCGGCAGGATTTCGGCAAAGCTGCCGGGATCGACCAGAGCGGCGATCCGGTCGCGGGCGGTCAGTTCCAGAAGGCTCTGGCGGAAGGGGGCAGCGATGCTCATGACGCCAGGAACTCCTCTGCGGCCTGTTCCAGCCGCAGCGTGACCACCGCCGGCGTCGCCCCGCCATCATTGATGCTGATCTCGACATCCGAGAACCCGCGCCGGGCCTGGAAATCCGTCAACACCGCTTCCCAGATTGCACCAAAGCCGGGCGCGCCGCTTTCCACATGGATGACGCAGGTCCCGTCCAGGGCACGTGGCTCGATCAGCACCTCAAGTTGGCCCGAGCCAACAACCCCGGCTGTCACCGCCTTGTGTCCGGCACCCGATTGTGCGCCTCCGGGAAAGCTGAATGTCAGTTTTTCCATTGTCCCCTCACCAGTTGCGGAACCGGGCTGGCGGATCGTAACGGCCCCCCGACCACTCCACGAGATCACGGATTGAACGCGCCGCCAACAGGCTGCGGGTGGCCTGGCGCGGATCAATGCCCAGATCCGTCGGATAGCGCACCGCCCCGCGTGCGCGCAGCCGGGCCACCATGTCCCTGTCCCGGGCACGACCAACATCGGTATAACCGGCCACCCCCCGGATCGCCTGTTCGCGTTCCCTGGCGCCCCGGCAAAGCAACAGGTTGGCGATGCCCTCTTCGGTGACGATATGGGTGACATCCTCACCGTGGATCATGATCGGCGGCAGATCCATGGCGAACTTGTGCTGGATATCCCAGGCATCCAGACGCTCGGTAAAGACGGGTTGCCCCCCCTCGAGGAAGGTTTCCACCGTCTGAACCACCAGCTTGCGGCCACGGGCCGGATCGCTGGCCCCGGTTTCCTCACGCGCCGCTTGCAGATAGGCCGGCGAGGCATGACGCCGCGCCCGGCTGTCGCACCCAAAGTTCGGCGCACCGCCAAAGCCGGTCAGGCGCTCATGGGTCGCGGTTGAGGAATTGCCCTGGGGGTCGATCTGCAGGGTTGAGCCGATGAACAGGTCCGAGAAATGCCCGGCCAACTGGCAATAGGCCCGGTTCGAGCGCAGCGATCCATCCGGTCCGGTGAAGAAGATATCCGGGCGCTCAGCGACATAGCCCTCCATGCCGATCTCGGACCCGGCGGAATGGATCGAGGTCAGGAACCCGGATTCGATGGCCGGGATCAGCGTCGGGCACGGGTTCACCGACATGTAGTTGCAGATCTTGCCGCGCAGCCCCAGCCCGGCGGCATAGGTGGGCAGGATCAGCTCAATCGCCGCCGTATCGAACCCGATGCCGTGGTTGAGCCGCTGGATCCCGTAGGGTTCATAGATCCCGCGAATGACCATCATCGCCATGAGGATCTGGATCTCGGAAATAGCCGCCGGATCACGGGTGAAGATCGGTTCGATATAATGGGGGCGCGGGGCGTGGACGGTGAAATCCACCCAATCGGCGGGAATATCGACCCGTGGCAGCCGATCCACGATGCGGTTGGCCTGGGCGATGAGGATGCCGTTCTTGAAGGCGGTGGCCTCGGCGATGGGGGGCGTGTCCTCGGTATTGGCGCCGGTATAGAGGTTGCCGTCACGATCCGCCGCCTCGACCGCAATCAGGCTGACCCGCGGGGTCAGATCCATGAAATAGCGGGCGTAGAGTTCGAGATAGGTGTGGATCGCCCCGATCTCGATCTTGTCATCGGCAATCAACTGGGCCATGCGCAGCCCCTGCGGCCCCGAATAGCTGAAATCCAGACGCCGGGCGATGCCCGCCTCAAAGATGTCCAGATGCTGGGGCAGCGCGATGTTCGACTGCACGATATGCAGATCATGCAGAGTTTCGGGATCCTGCGCGGCCAGGCATTCGGCCAGAAAATCGGCGTGTTTCTGGTTGTTACCCTCGATGCACACCCGATCATGGGGGCGCATCACCGTGGCCAGCAAGCGTTCGGCATCATTGGCCGGAACCAGATGGCTGAACCCCGCATGGGCGGCGGCCTGCATCCGGGCGCGCTTGTCGTCGCGCAAGGTGGCCCAGCTTTTGGGGCGGACCTGTGGATCAGAGGCAAGGCTTATCATGGCACCTTCTGATATATCTGTCATCTACCATTAGAATACATACAGCCGTGGGGGCGCAAGCCCTGCCCGCGCCCCCAAAACCGCTTTACTCAGCCGCGATCTGCGCGGGCGCTGCGAGCAAATCCAGCGCTGCATCCAGCCCACCAGGCTTGTGCGGCACCCCGGCCTTGCGCAGCGCCATCTCCACCCCGCTGAGGGTGGCAGCCAGGGTCAGGTCGTTGAAATCGCCCAGATGCCCGATGCGGAACACCCGATCAGCAACCTTGGACAGACCGTTGCCCAGCGAGATGTCGTAATTCTCCAGCGCCACCTTGCGAAGGTTATCGGCGCTATGGCCATCCGGCATCATCACGGCCGTCAGCACAC
>JBKDZR010000104.1:0-4481 GCA_047971485.1 Qingshengfaniella sp.
GATGGCGCGGCGCCCGTTCCGGGCTTGTTCCGCGCCGTGAGGGGGCAGGGATAGAATGGCCTCAAACCAGTCCTTCGCAAAGGCCATACAGGCCAGTCTTCGGGGGCGTTGGTATGGACACGCTCTGTTGTTCCGAATGCTAGACATGACCGGGCCACGCCACTAGCCTTTGGCCATGAGCACGCTTTTGATTTCCCACGACGATGGGTTGAACCATGTCACGCCCCCGGGCCATCCCGAACAGGTGGCGCGATTGACGGCTGTGATGGCCGCGCTGTCGGATCCGGGATTCGATGCCCTGATCCGCCAGCCGGCCCATGAAGCCAGCGATGCCGATCTGCTGCGCTGCCATCCCCAGCGCTATCTGGATAAGGTGCAGGCGGCCGTGCCGGCCGAGGGGTGGCATGCGCTGGATGGGGATACCCATGTCATGTCTGGCTCGGTCCGGGCGGCGAAGCTGGCCGTGGGTGCGGCGATCCAGGGGGTGGATGCCGTTCTGGACGGGGCGGCGCGCAATGCGTTTTGCGCCACCCGCCCCCCGGGCCACCATGCCGAGCGGGAAACGGCCATGGGGTTCTGCATCTACGGCACCATCGCCATTGCTGCAAAATATGCCCTGGATGTGCGCGGCCTGTCCCGCGTTGCGGTGATTGATTTCGACGTTCACCACGGCAACGGCACCCAGGATCTGCTCTGGGATGAGGAGCGGGCGTTTTTCGCATCAACCCATCAGATGCCGCTTTATCCCGGGTCCGGCGCGCCCGGTGAACGCGGCGCCCATCGCCAGATCCTGAACCTGCCTTTCCGGCCGGGTACCGATGGTGCGATCTATTGCCCGGCCTTTGAGCGCACGCTTCTGCCTGCGGTCGATGCGTTCCGGCCCGAGTTGATCCTGGTTTCCGCCGGTTTCGATGCCCATCGCGATGATCCCCTGGCCCAGATGGAACTGACAGCCCAGGATTTCGGCTGGATCACCGACCGGATTTGCGAATTGGCGGATCGTCATTGCGGGGGCAAACTGGTCTCGACGCTGGAGGGCGGATATGATCTGCAGGCGCTTGGGGAAAGTGCCGCCGAACATGTGGCGGCGCTGATGCAGGCCGCAGACAAGGACTAGACGATGACAAAGACCAACCCGGTGCAGGAGATGAGCTTCGAGGATGCCATGCGGGAACTGGAAACCGTGGTCAGGCAGCTCGAATCGGGTGATGTCGCGCTGGAGAACTCGATCGCGCTGTACGACCGGGGTGCGCAACTGAAGGCCCATTGCGAGGCCAGGCTGAAGGCCGCCGAGGAAAAGATTGCCGCCATCACCCTGGATGGGCAGGGCACCCCTACGGGCACGACGCAGGTTGACGGAAACTGACATGGTAAACCAGGCGCTTGCCCAGGCGGGCGCGGCGATCCAGACCTGTCTGGATGATGTCTTGCGCGATGGCCCGGCTGGTCCGATCAGCGCGGGCATGGCCTATGCCACTGAGGGCGGCAAGCGCCTGCGCGGGTTTCTGGTGATCGAGGGCGCGCGGTTGCATGGGGTGCCCCTGACCCGGTCGGTCTGGGCCGCAGCCGCGATTGAGGCCCTGCACGCCTATTCGCTGGTCCATGACGATTTGCCGGCCATGGATGACGACGATCTGCGCCGGGGCCGTCCGACGGTGCATATCCGCTGGGATGAGGCCACGGCGATTCTGGTTGGCGACGCCCTGCAGACCCTGGCCTTTGAATTGCTGTCCCGCCCTGATTGCGCCCCGGATCCAGCGATCCGGCTGGACCTGATCGCCAGTCTGGCCGCCGCCTCGGGGCGTGCGGGCATGGTGTTGGGCCAGGCGCAGGATATTGCCGCCGAAACCGCCGCCCAGCCCCTGACACTGGATCAGATCACCACCTTGCAAGGCCACAAGACCGGGGCGCTGATCCGCTGGTCGGCTGAGGCGGGCGCGCGTCTGGCCGGGGCCGATCCGCGCGCCCTGGGCACGTATGCCCAGGCCCTGGGTCTGGCTTTTCAGATTGCCGATGACATTCTCGATGTCGAGGGTGATCCCCGGGCTGCCGGCAAGCGCCTGGCCAAGGATGCCGCCGCCGGCAAGGCCACCTTCGTCGGGTTGCTGGGTCTGGAAGGCGCGCGGGCGCGGGCTGCGGATCTGGTTGACCGCGCGGCCTCGGCGCTGGATGTTTATGGGGATGAGGCCGAAACCTTGCGGCAGACGGCGCGTTTCGTTATCTCGCGCCGATCGTAAGTCGCATCATCCGCCAGCCCAGCCGGGCCAGACCGAAGGCATGTCATGACCGACCGCCCCCACACGCCCCTTCTTGACCGTATCGCCAGCCCTGCTGATCTGAAGGCGCTGAGTGACCGGGATCTGACCCGTCTGGCCGAGGAACTGCGCGCCGAGACCATCAGCGCTGTCAGTACCACCGGCGGGCACCTTGGCGCCGGGCTGGGCGTGGTGGAATTGTCGGTTGCCATCCATGCCGTTTTCGACACGCCGCGTGACAAGCTGATCTGGGATGTCAGCCATCAGTGCTATCCCCACAAGATCCTGACCGGCCGGCGGGATCGCATCCGCACCCTGCGCCAGAAGGATGGATTGTCGGGCTTCACCAAGCGCGAGGAAAGCCCCTATGATCCGTTCGGCGCGGCGCACAGTTCCACCTCGATTTCGGCGGCACTGGGCTTCGCCGTGGCCCGGGATCTGGGGGGACAGGTGCCTGAGGGGTTGGGCGATGCCATCGCGGTGATCGGCGACGGATCCATGAGCGCGGGCATGGCCTATGAGGCGCTGAACAACGCGGGCCATCTGGGCAAGCGGCTGATCGTCATTCTCAATGACAACGAGATGTCCATCGCGCCGCCCACGGGGGCCATGTCGGCCTATCTGTCGCGGCTGTATGCCGGGGCCCCGTTTCAGGAATTTCGCAAGGCCGCCAAGGGGGCGGTCAGCCTGTTGCCGCCGCCCTTCTATGAAGGGGCCAAGCGGGCCAAGGATCTGGTCAAGCATCTGACCGTTGGCGGCACCCTGTTCGAGGAACTGGGCTTTTCCTATGTCGGCCCCATTGATGGCCATGACATGGAGGTCTTGCTGCCGGTTCTGCGTGCGGTCAAGACCCGCGCCGATGGGCCGGTGCTGATCCATGCGATCACCCGCAAGGGCAAGGGCTATGCCCCCGCCGAGGACAGCGCCGACCGGGGCCATGCCCGCGCGCGCTTTGATGTGGTCACCGGTGAACAAAGGAAGGCGCCGTCCAACGCGCCCTCCTATACCTCGGTCTTCGGTCGTGCGCTGGTGGATGAGGCCGCCCGCGATGACCGGATCGTCGCGGTGACAGCGGCGATGCCCGATGGCACCGGCCTGAACCTGTTTGCCGAGCGCTACCCCTCGCGCTGTTTCGATGTGGGTATTGCGGAACAGCACGGGGTGACGTTTTCGGCGGCTCTGGCGGCGGGGGGGCTGCGGCCCTTCTGTGCGATGTATTCGACCTTCCTGCAGCGCGGCTATGATCAGGTCGTTCATGACGTGGCCATTCAGCGCCTGCCGGTGCGCTTTGCCATCGATCGCGCCGGGCTGGTGGGGGCCGATGGGCCAACTCATGCCGGCAGTTTCGATATCGCCTTTCTGGCCAACCTGCCCGATTTCGTCGTCATGGCCGCCGCCGATGAGGCCGAGCTGGTCCATATGGTGGCCACGGCGGCTGCGATTGATGACCGGCCTTCGGCCTTCCGCTATCCGCGGGGCGAAGGCGTGGGTGTCGAGATGCCAGAGCGCGGTGTCCCACTGGAAATCGGCAAGGGCCGGGTGGTCCGCGAAGGGGCGGGTGTGGCGATCCTCAGTTTCGGGACGCGTCTGTCCGAGGTTCTGGCCGCCTGCGAAACCTTGGCCGGCCGGGGGATCATGCCAACGGTTGCTGATGCGCGCTTTGCCAAGCCGCTGGACCGCGATCTGATCCTGCGTCTGGCACGGGAGCATGGCGCGCTGATCACGGTGGAAGAGGGTGCTATTGGCGGCTTCGGCAGCCATGTGGCGCAGCTTCTGGCCGAGGAGGGGGTGTTCGATCACGGCCTGCGTTATCGGTCCATGGTGCTGCCTGATACGTTCATCGACCAGGCCAGCCCGGCGGATATGTATGCCAGCGCCCGTATGAACGCCCCGGATATTGCCGCCAAGGTGCTGGCAGTGCTGGGGGTCGAGGATCTGGCTGTCCGGCGTGGCTGAGCGCCGGGGCCTTGGCCGCCTAAGCTTGGGAGATCTGGTATTGTGCACTGCCTGGGGCCTGCACGGGTGATCTGTTCCCTTTTTGCGAATGGCCGCTTTGAGGCCTTTCTGACCGTTGCCCCAGCAGAGCAAGCCGCGCCAGCGCCGGACCGGGGGCTGGCGCACCCAACATATGAACGGCGCGATTTATGGCAGCCGTGGTAGCGCGACCTGAGGACTTTGCACTGTCTTCAGCCAGAGCGCCAGACCGGTGGGCCGGCGCTGGCGCGG
>JBKDZR010000105.1:0-3665 GCA_047971485.1 Qingshengfaniella sp.
GTTGTTGCGCCAATCGGCTGAATTGATCACCATGGAGGACAGCGAGCGTCGGTCTCTGGTCTTGGTTAATCCCGGACTGAACCCGAAGCGGGCGACGGTCTCGACCATGTACACGGCGTACCGGCTGAACGATGCCAATGAAATCATGCCGCCGCACAAGCACAGCCCCAGCGCGATCCGCTTTGGCCTGACCGGCAAGGGCAACTTCACCGGTGTCGAGGGTGAAGATGTGGTCTTTGGGCCCGGCGACATGGTGCTGACCCCGAACGATGCCTGGCACAATCACGGGACGGTGGGCGATGAGCAGGCGGTGAACCTGTCGGTGCTGGACCTGCCCTTGGTCGAGACGCTGAATGCCATCCATTTCGATCACAACTATACCGAGATGGAAGATGGGGTTGAGGTGAAGAAAAAGGTCCAGGCGGCGAAATACCCCTCGGATTACTCGGCGGCGATTTACGGTCAGGGCGGGCTTTTGCCGCGTTGGGTGGATCACGGGCGCGGCGGCGGGCTGAGTTCGCCCATGTATGTCTATCGCTGGGAGGCGATGCTGGAACTGTTTGACAGGTTCAAGGATATCGATGGTGATCCGCATGAGGCGCTGATGGTCGAGTATATCGACCCGACCCGCGGTGAACCTGTGTTCAAGACCATCACCTTCTTTGCCCAGATGTTGCGCCCCGGCGAGAAAACCTTGCCGCTGCGCCAGACCGCCAGCCTGCTGGTCGCGCCCTTCCAGGGCTCGGGCTATTCGATCATCGATGGGCAGCGCTATGACTGGAACCAGTTCGATACGCTGGCGGTTCCGGGCGGGGCCTGGTGCGAACATCACAACGGATCCGATACCGATCCGGTCTATCTGTTCGTGGCCAGCGATGAGCCGACGCTGAAGAAACTGGCCCTGTACAAGAAATGGGGCCAGACGACGGCCGGCGATGTGGTGCGCTACCTGTGACGACGATCTCTGACATGACGAAAGGGGGGTCCTGAGATGGGCGCGTCCTGGAACACGAAACACCTTGGCCATATCGACTGTCCCGGCGGCGGCCAGGTCTGGGTCGAGGGCACGACCCTTTACATCGGCCACATGCGCCATCCCAGCGGCACGACGATTGTCGATGTGGCGGACCCGCGCAATCCCAAAGTCATTGCCCGGATCAACGTGCCCGATGGCTGGCATTCGCACAAGGTGCGGGTGTCATCTGACGGGATCATGGTGGTTAACCACGAAAAGCTGGGGCCCAATGGCGATTGGGAATTTGGTGGGGGACTGGCGATCTATGATGTCAGCAAACCCGCCGAGCCGCGCCAGATCTCGAAATGGGTGACGGCGGGGCGGGGTGTGCACCGCTACGATTTTGACGGGCGCTATGCCTATATTTCACCAACAGCCGAGGGTTATCTGGGCAACATTGTCATGATCCTCGACCTCAAGGATCCGGTGAACCCGGTTGAGGTGGGGCGCTGGTGGGCGCCTGGGCAGCACGTGGCTGGTGGCGAAGAAGGCCAGTGGCTGGCCGGTGTCACCCCACGCTGCCACCATCCGCTGCGCCGGGGAAATCGTCTCTATGTCAGCTATTGGCATGAGGGGCTGTTCATCCTCGATATCGAGGACATGGCGCACCCCAAGCTGATTTCGCGGGTCAACACCAGCGCGGCCTTTCCGCATCCGACCCATACCTGTCTGCCCATGCCCGCGCCGATCAAGGGCCGCGATATCATGGTGGTCGCCGATGAGGATGTGGCCAAGCTGTACCCTTCGGCGCCGGCCTTTACCTGGATCTACGATATCACCGATGAACGCACACCGATCCCGATCTCGACCTGGCAGGTGCCGGGGCTGGACACGGATGGCAGCCCGCAGGACCCCATGACCGGCTGCCACCAGCCGTCAGAGCGGTTTTCGGGCACGGTTATCCCCTTCGCCTGGTTTGCCCAGGGACTGCGCCTGGTCGATATCGCCGATCCGTTCAACCCGGTCGAAGTGGGGCATTTCCTGCCCGATACGCCGGCGGGGTCCGAGCGGCCATCCTCAAACGACGTGACCATCGACAGCCGCGGGCTGATCTATCTGATCGACCGGATCAATGGCGTCGACATCATTGAAACCAGTGCCTTTTAGGCCGCCGCGCGGAGCAACCCGATGAGCAAGAAATCCGCCAAGCATTACGCGATCGGCAAGAAGAACCCCAATCTGCCCTTTCACCCCGCCGTTCGGGCGGGGGATTACATCTATGTCTCGGGGCAGGTGTCCAAGGATGCCGATGGCAACATGATCACCGGCTCGATCGAGATCGAGACAGAGGGCACGATCAAGTCTATCGAACGGCTGATCGCCGAAGAGGGGGCGACCCTGCAAGATGTATGCCGCGTCACCACCTATCTGGAAGATATGCGTGATTTCGGCCGCTACAACGCCGTGTTCAAGAAGCATTTCGAGGGCGCTGTTCTGGCCCGAACCACGGTACAGGGCAGCGCGGCGATCAATGTTCTGATCGAGATGGAGGCGATTGTTTACAAACCACTCGACGATTGATCCCGGGCCGGACCGCAAAAGGGGCATAAGACCCCGCAGGTCTGGGCAATCGCAAGCTGACAGGGAAAAGCCATGAAGACCATTGTGAAATTCGCTTTGGCCGCCGCGACCGGTGCGGCCCTTGCCACCGGTGTGGTGGCCCAGGACCTGCGCTTTGGCGCCGGTCAGCAGGGATCGCAGAATTACGGGGTGAATGCCGCGATTGCCCAGGAACTGTCCGAACGCGGTGGCTTTAACGCCACGGTTCAGTCCTTTGGCGGCCCCACGGCCTATCTGCCCCTGCTGGGCACGGGCGATCTGGATCTGGCTGCCATCGTGACGCCTGATCTGGGCGATGCGGTGCGCGGCAAGGGTCCGTTCGAGGGCATGGCCCAGGACAAGCTACGGATTATCGCGCCGCTGCTGCCCAGTCCGGTGGCGCTGATGGTGGCCGCAGAGAGTGGCATCACCAGCATTGCGGACCTCAGCGGCAAGCGTGTGGCCTGGGGTTTGCCGGCCCAGGCCAGCCTGGCCCCCTATGTGGCGGGCTATCTGGCCAATGGTGGATTAACCGCGTCGGATGTGGTGACCGTGCCGGTGACCAGTGTCGGCGCTGGCGTTACGGCGCTGATAGACGGCAAGGTCGATGCCACCCTCTTTGCCCTCCGCGCGGGCAAGGTGGTTGAGGCGGACGCGGCCCTTGGCGGGATCGCCTGGCTGCCGCTGGACGCATCGCCCGAGGCGGTGGCCCGTATGCAGGCCGTCGCGCCCGAGGCCTATGCCCTGCCGGTTTCGGGCACCGCCGGGGTGGTCGGGATCGGCAGCGATACCATCGTCATGGCCTATGATTATGTGCTGGTCGCACGTGCTGATCTGACCGATGAGACGGTGACGGCAATCACCCGTACCCTTGTGGACAATGTGGCCGAGATCGCGGCCAAATACCCCGTCATGACCGCGCTGAGCGCCGATACGATGGTGCGGCCCTATAGCCTGCCCTACCACCCCGCCGCAAAGGCGGTGCTGGACGGCAACTGAGCCACGCCCGGGCCAGAAGGACAGCCGCCGCCATGCCGCGCGAAGCCCCCCCTCCCCAAAAGGCGCTTGACGCCGGGCTGCCCCTGTTGGGCGCGGTTCTGGCGCTGGCCCT
>JBKDZR010000106.1:0-1810 GCA_047971485.1 Qingshengfaniella sp.
CACCAGCACCCACCATGACCGCCGGGATCGCCGATTGGTACAGGCCGGATGTGCGAAAGCGCATCTTGAACGGCATCGCATCGACCCAGCCGACACGGCGCCGTTTCGGCGGCGGACCGCCCTTTTTGTTGCGGCGCATGGCCCGCAGGCTCTCGATCAGCATCACGCCGCCAATCACGCCCAGAAAAACCACATAGCAGATCTGCACCATCAGATCGACCTGGCCGATGGACCGCAGCAGCGTGAACACCCAGACGCCGACAACCGCGCCGATCAGGCCACCGATCAACAACATCAACCCCATCTTGAAATCGACGGTGCCCCGCCTGAGATGGGCCAGCATCCCCGATACCGACGAGGCGACAATCTGGTTGGATTGGGTGGCCACGGCCACGGCAGGCGGGATGCCGATAAAGAACAGCAGCGGCGTCAACAGAAACCCGCCTCCGACACCGAACATCCCCGACAGGATTCCAACGATCCCGCCCAGGCCCAGCACCAGAAACGCATTCACGGAAACTTCGGCAATCGGAAGGTAGATCTGCATGGCGCCACATTAGCCATGCCGACGCCGAACGAAAGGGGCCGTGACGCTGCATTGCGGAAAAAGTGATCTTTCCCCGCTCCGTCCACCGCTTGCCGCAGGGTCCGCTTTGGGCTTTGCTCTGGATCAGCATCCAACGACGGAGGGGTAATGACAGTTCATATCGGGGCCCAACCGGGTGAAATCGCGGAAACGGTACTGCTGCCCGGGGATCCCTACCGGGCCAGATGGGCCGCCGAGACCTTTCTGGACAATCCCGTCTGCATCAACGAGGTGCGCGGCATGCTGGGCTTTACCGGCACCTGGCGCGGCCATCGGGTAACGATCCATGGCAGCGGCATGGGCATGGCATCGCTTTCGATTTATGCCAACGAACTCATCCGTGATTATGGCGCGCGCACCTTGATCCGCATCGGATCGGCCGGGGCGATGCAGCCGGCCGTGGCCCTGCGCGACGTGGTGCTGGCGATGACCTGTTCCACCCTGTCCACCCCGTCACGGGGTATCTTCCGCGATCTCGCCTATGCACCCTGTGCCGACTGGGGCCTGCTGCGTGCCGCTGGCCGTGCAGCCGAGGCCCGCGACGTGCCCACCCATATCGGCGGCATCTATTCCTCGGATATTTTCTATGACGAACGCCCGGACCTGACCGAACAGATGACCCGTCATGGGGTTCTGGCCGTCGAGATGGAGGCCGCTGAACTTTACACCCTGGCGGCGCGCCATGGGGCACGGGCGCTGGCGGTGCTGACCATCTCGGATCACTTGCTGACCGGTCAGGCCCTACCCGCCAGCGACCGGCAATCCAGCTTTGGCGACATGGTCGAGATCGCCCTCGACGCCGCCTTTTCCCCGGCCTGAAACAACGGACACCTCCGCAACTGGCGAGCGAGGGGGGGAACCACAAGCACCGATCAGGCATGAAAGGCCGCTTTTCGGACAGAGCGGCCGTTGCCATCAGCAGATCCAGCCGCGCCAGCGCCGGACCGGGGGCTGGCGCATCTGCCCTATGAACGACGCGGGTTATGGTGGCCATGGCAGCAAAACCCCAGAGCCTTGCGCTAACGGTGGCCGAGCGCCAGACCGGTGGGCCGCCCCAGTGATGGCGCGGCGTCCTTCGGACTTGTTCCGCGCCCAGGCAGTCTAACGCCCGCTCTGTCCGCAAAGCCGCCTGTCGCAAGCGGTCAATCCTTAGGGCCGTTGGTATAAGTCCGCGGCTGTGGCAGGCAATCGCCGTGCCGGGGGGCCGCCCGGCGCTGCGCCCGT
>JBKDZR010000107.1:0-16723 GCA_047971485.1 Qingshengfaniella sp.
CCTAAGTCTTTGACACCGCATGGTCGAGGAGCACAAAACCGGTACCCACTTTTGTGCAACATGCTTAGCGCAGGCGCAGCACCGGCGTCGGGCCCAGCGGGATCAGCCCGCCCAACAGAAACCGCCCGCCGGACATGTCCAGCTTGACATCAATCGTCTCGCCATTGTCCGAGGGGCGGGCGATCATGCCCAGCCCCCGGTCCAGAAGGGGCTCAATCTGCGGGGGCAAGGCACCGGTTGCGATGGCCAGTCGCAAAATGTCGCGCCAGTTCTCGGCCCTTATGGTCAGCGCGCCCGTAGGCTGGCCATCGGCGTCAACCACCATGTCGCCGGTGATCCGCAGCCCGATCGACCCCCAGACCACGCGGGCCTCGTCGATGCGGATCTGGCTGGGCTGGGGGCGCCGTTCCTCGATCGCGTGGCGATCCCAGGGGGCGTCGAACACCGTTGTCGCGCGCAGCCTCAGCGTGGCCAGTTGATCGCCCATCTCCAGATCCCCGGATGAGGCCCCGATCCGCTGGGGCAACATCATCTCCCGCGCATCGAAGGCAATGTCATAGCTGTCAGTGGCCACGGCCGGCGTGCGCCGCAGGGACAGTTGCGCGGTGTCGGCCGACATTTGCCAACCCAGGGTCGAAACAAGGCCCAGGGTTTCCAGGTCGATCGTGGTCCGATCCAGGGCCAGGGCCGGACCAGGGACGAAGACCAGCGATCCCCGCATGTCGGTGCTGGTCACGGTCAGCGTCTGGTACGGGGTGAAAAGCGACTGGGTGTGCGGCCAGATGGCGATGATATGGTGGGGCTTGTAGCTGAGCGCAAAGATCTGCAGGAACGGTGTGGTCCAGCCCAACCCGGTTTTCGGATCGGTCAGTTCCAGATCGGTGATGGTCGTGTCGAAGCGGTTGGGGAAACCGGTGGTCTCGATATCGGTGTAATCAACCATCCAGCCCGCATCCTCGCGGATCTCGAACCACTCGGTCAGGCCGGTTTCAACCGCGCGCTGGCCCCAGAACCAGTAGCCGGACCAGCCGGCGGCCGCGATCACGATGATCGCCAGAAGAATTCTCATGTCGCCCCCTTTCGCACGCCGCGCAGGCGGTGTTTACCGGGTCTGCAAGGAAAGGACCAGAAGATGACCGAACACGCGCCCCGGCCGGAACCGGCCCTTTGGGTTTTTGGCTACGGATCGCTGCTGTGGAACCCGGGCTTTCCCTTCGTAAGCCAGGATCTGGCGATACTGGATGGCTATCGGCGGTCCTTTTGCATGTGGTCGATCCACCATCGCGGCAGTGAAGGCACCCCCGGCCTCGTGCTGGCGTTGGACCGGCACGACTCGGCCTGCTGTCAGGGGGTCGCCTTTGGCGTGGCCGAGGCGGCCCGGGCCGATACCCTGGCCGGGTTGCGCGAACGCGAACTGGTGTCATCAGCTTATCATGAGATCTGGTTGCCGGTGCGCCTGGCCGATGGACGCAGCGTTGAGGCGGTCACCTATGTCGTCGACCCCGATCACCGGCAATATTGTGGCGGGCTGGCGCTGGAGCGGCAAGCCGAGGTGATCGCTCGGGCCCATGGCGGACGGGGACCGAACAGCGAATACCTGATCAACACGGCCCAGCACCTGCGTGAACTGGATATCGCCGACCCTGATCTGGAATGGTTGGAACAGCGCGTTGCGGCACTGGGCGGGGGACAGGGGACAGGGTGATACCCGTCCCGGGACCGTCCTTTCGATGACCACGACAGACCACACTTCAAACCGGCCTGCCACAGCTTGGCAAGTCCGCCCCGCATCGCTAGGGTCCGCGCACCCCGATACCGGGTTTGAGTCGATGATACGCCAGCAAGGAGTTACGCCATGATCAAAGGGTCCATGCCAGCCCTGGTGACACCGTTCAAGGACGGTGCGGTCGATGTCAAAACCCTGCATGCGCTGGTCGAATGGCAAATCAGCGAAGGATCCCACGGGCTGGTTCCGGTGGGCACCACCGGCGAAAGCCCGACCCTGACCCATGAAGAACACGAACTGGTCATCGAAGAGGTGGTCAAGGCCGCCGCCGGCCGTGTACCCGTGATCGCCGGGGCGGGATCCAACAACACCCAGGAAGGCATCCGCCTGATCCGCCACGCCGAACGCGTCGGGGCCAGTGCCGCGCTGGTGGTAACCCCCTATTACAACAAGCCGACCCAGGCCGGGCTGATCGCCCATTTCACCGCGATCCACGATTGCTGTGAACTGCCGATCATCATCTACAACATCCCCGGCCGGTCTGTGGTGGACATGCAGCCCGACACCATGGGCACGCTGGCGAAACTGCCACGGATCATCGGGGTCAAGGATGCCACCGGCGATATCACCCGGGTCTCGCAGCAGCGCCGGACCTGCGGGCATGATTTCATCCAGGTCTCAGGCGAAGATGCCTCGGCGCTGGGGTTCAACGCCCATGGCGGGACGGGATGCATCTCGGTCACGGCCAATGTCGCACCGCAGCTCTGCGCCGCGTTCCAGAACCTGACCCTGGCCGGGGATTACGCCGGCGCGCTGGCCATCCAGGATCGTCTGATGCCGCTCCATGAGGCGATCTTCATCGAACCGGGCCTGGCCGGGGCCAAATACGCCCTCTCGCGCCTTGGCAAATGCACCGAGGATGTGCGCCTGCCCCTTCTGCCCCTGACCGAGGGCACCCGCAAGACAATCGACGCCGCCATGCGCCACGCCGGCCTTCTGTCCTGAAATGGCCGAGCTTCGCCCCGGCGAGATCACCTTGCCCTTCGATCCCGGCGCGCATCCCGATGACGGGGTGCGCTTTATCGGGCGCATCCGATCCGGCTGGGCCAAGGGTGACTGCCCCCGCAATGTCCGCCAGGCCCGGGAACGGGGCGAAGCCGCCCGGGTGGAACTGGACCCCGCCTATCAACAGGGACTTCAAGGGCTGAAGGCGGGCGATCACATCATCCTGATCTACTGGATGGACAGGGGCCGGCGCGATCTGATCCTGCAAACCCCCAAACACCGGGGCGATCCCATCGGCACCTTTGCCATCCGCTCGCCCATGCGGCCCAACCCGGTGGCCTTATCCACGGTGCGCATCACCGCCATCGAAGGGCCAGTGATCCACATCGACGCCACCGATGTCTTCGACAACACGCCGGTCATCGACATCAAGCCCTGGCTGCCAAGCGTGGATATTCCGCCCCAAGGCACGGCCTGAGGCCCGGCCCACCGAAAGGCGGACAAGGCCCCCGGCATCAGGCCATCAGCGTGCCAGGGCCATGTCCAGCACCGACAGCGGCCGCTCCGGCAGATCATCCCCGCACCAGGCGACGAAGTTATCCGGCCGGACAAGAACCCAGCGTGCCCCGTAATGGGCCATCTCGCCGCCCGGACCGGCCGGCACCACCCTCAGGGGCTGACCGGCCAAGGCCGTGCGGGCGCGGGTGACCTCAGCCTCCGGGACACCGATGGCAAACAGGGTAAAGCAGGGGCCGAATTTCTCCTCGACGCTCCAGCCCTCGGCGGCGCGGCGCGGGGGCAGGTGGTGGCCGGGGCGGGCCTGCCAGATGTGATGGCCAAGCGCGGTGCAGATCCCTCCCGACGGGCCATCCACCACGCCGGATCCCTCATAGTTCGGCTCAAAGCGGTCCACCTCGACATCGGCATCGGCCCGGCGCGCGCCCAGCCCGGCCTCAACCTCGGCCGGGGTGGCATCATCGGCAAAACTGTTCAGGAAGTCACGGTCATTGCGGATTGAAGCTTCGATGAAATCGCCCGCCGTTGAGGCAAAGACCGGTCGCCGTTCCGCATCATAACTGTCCAACAGCGCCTCGGGGGCCTGACCATCCAGAACCATGGCCAGTTTCCACGACAGGTTTCGAACATCCTCGAAGCCCGTGTTGATCCCATAGCCCCCATAGGGCGGATGGCTGTGCGCCGCATCCCCGGCCAGGAACACCCGGCCCTGACGATAGCTGTCGGCAATGGCGATGCGCAGATCCCAGAACCCGATATGCTGAAACTCCACCGGAAATTCGGCCCCCACCGCCTTTTGCACCATGCCGTGGAAATCATAGTTCTCAGCGGTGGTGCCATAGGGCACGGGGGCGTGGAAAAAGAAGGTGCTGTTGGTATCGACCCGCCCGAAGAACAGCCAATAGCCCTGCAAATCCTTGTTCAACACGTTGAAATAGCACTTGCCCGGAAAGCGGGTCAGCATGTCGTGCAGTTCCGGTGCGCGGAACACCAGCAGCACCATCATGCGGTCGTGATCGCGCCGGGTCTCAGAAATGCCGGCCAGTTCCCGTGTGGTGGACCGCGCCCCGTCACAGCCGGCCAGATAGCGGCCCCGCAACGTCAAGGGCGCACACCCATCGCGGGCCCGCGCGGTCAGGGTTACCCCCTCATCCGTCTGGGTGATGCCTTCGGTCGTGTACCCATAGAAGAGATCAATCCCGTCAAGCTGGGCGGCACGGGCACGCAGGACCGCCTCGGTGGCATATTGGGGCAGACGTTCATTCGCCGTGTAGTAGTAAGATCGCACCGCCGAACGCACCAACCAGTCATGATGCGGGCGGTCCAGCAACTGGCCATAGGCGGTCATGCCCCCGGTGCCCATTTCCGGCGGGATCGGGGCAGCCGCGCGGATCGCCGGTTCCACCCCCCAGGCGATCATGTGTTCCATCGTCCGCTGGGTCAGGTTCTGGCCCTTGGGGATCGGCTGGGGCTGCGGATATTTTTCCACAACGGCAACCGAGTGCCCCCTCTGAGCCAGATCAATCGCCAGCCCCATCCCCACGGGCCCACCCCCTGAAATCAGCAAATCATAGGTCTTGGTCATCAGTCTTCCTGTTTGTTCTGCCTGCCCTGCCCGTCCGGGCGGTCAGTCAAAGCTTCGCCCCAGCAGCCGCTCGGCATTGCCCTGGAAAATCTTGCGGCGCTGCGCATCGGTGATGTCCATTTCCTCGATGCAGCGGATGGTTTCACGGATGTACATGGGGCCGCCCTCGGGATCGAAAGGGGCATCCGAGGCGAAGAGCACCTGATCCTCGCCAAAGAATTCCATGGCGTGGCGGATCGCACTTTTAGACCCGAAACTGGCCGTGTCGGCGTAGAATTCCTTGAAATACTCCAGATGCGGGCGTTTCAGCGCCTTGCGCACCGCCGCCAGATCCCGATCCGAGGTGCGCTTGCCCATCTGGTCCCAGCCGGGCCCGACGCGCCCCTCAAAGAAAGGCACCATGCCACCGGCGTGATGGGTAATCACCTTCAGCCCAGGGCATTTGTCGAAAATCCCGCCGAACACCAACCGGGCCATGGCCGCCGAGGTTTCATAGGGCCAACCGAAGGTCCACCAGATTTCATATTCGGAACGGGTCTCGGTGGCGTAATCAGCGAATTTCTCACCCCGGGCGGGGTGCATCCAAACCGGCTTTCCAGCCGCGGCCATGTATTGAAAGAAGGGCAGGAATTCCGCCAGATCCAGCGGCTTGCCAGACACATTGGTAAAGATCTGCATGCCAACCGCGCCCAGATCCTCAATCGCGCGGCGGGATTCCGCGATCACCTGCTCGGGGCAGTTCATCGGCGCGGTACCGATAAACCCCGGGAAGCGATCGGGGTATTTCGCGCACAGCTCGGCCATGGAATCCGAGCCGACCTGCGACAGCTCCAGCGCCTTGTCCGGCCCGGCCAGCAGTTCCAGCGGCGGCGAGGCCAGGGACAGGATCTGACGATAATCGGGGCCGAACATGTCCATCACCTCAAAGCGGCGATCCAGTTCCGTCATCATCGGCACATCGCCCGAGCGCTTGGTGATATCGGTCATCGTGCCGATATGGCCGATCAGCCGGTCATAGAACGGTTTCGGCCAGATATGGTTGAAGGCGTCGATCTTTTTCATGGTCATTCTCCTTGACTGCCAGCCGCATCAGATGTGCCGTCCTGCATGCTCAGGCGCAGAGACAGTTCATCGGCGGCATGGCGGATCTGGGTGCCGATGCGGGGGATATCTTCGGGCGCGATGTCGGTTTCGCGCAGGGTGACGCACAGGGCAGCGGCCGGATCCGCACCATCCTGAAAGACGGGGGCCGCGATGCCGATGACACCCGGTGTCACCTCGCCCCGGGCCGAGGTATAGCCCTGCCGCTTGATCCGGCGCAGCGCATCCGCCACCTCATCCACCGTATCGCCGAGACCGATAGCGCGCAGGTCCTCCAGGTGATCGGCAATCATCGGGATCTGGCGGCGGCGCGGCAGGAAGGCCAGGATTGCCCGGGAAATGGCGCCGCGGGCCAAGGGCATGGGCTTGCCCCGCGGATAGCTGCTGACCGGGTTGTCCATGGACGTCGCCGACGCCACACAAAGCAGCCGCTTGCCATACCAGCGCACCAGCAGCGCCGTGCAGGACCAGCGCCCGATCAGCCCATCCAGCGTCTGGCCGCTTTCCCGGACCAGCGGATCGGCCCGCCACATCAGATAGTCCAGTTCAACCACCTTGGGCCCCAGGGTAAAACGGGCCCCGGGCAGGGCGATCAGAAACCCCGCCTCCTTCAGCGTGCGGATATAGCGGTAAAGCGTGGGGCGGCTGTAGCCCAACTCGGCCATCAGCGCATCAAAGCCCCATTCCAGACGGTCCTCGCTAAAGACACCCAGAACCGCCAGAACCCGGTCGAGACTGCTGGCCATGACTACCCCCTTGCCTTGTGGTTCCGCGCCCTGATCGCCTCGGAAACGATCAGGATCAAGCCACCGCCAACACCGACCAGATCGGTATAGGCGCCCCCTGGAACCGCCCCCGCCGGGATCAGCGCCGCCAGGCCCAACGCCGCAAAGAGTACGCGTTTCGAAGGGGTCAGATCAGCGGTCAGATACCCCGCCAGCGCCGCCGAGATCAGCCAGACCCCGATCACCGCGCTGAGGACAGCAACAGCGATGGCCGCCGGTGTGCCGATCAGGATCAGCGTCGGCGAAAAAACGAAGAGCAACGGGATGACATAGGCCGTCCAACCAAAGCGCATCGCCGCCCAACTGGTGGCCATGGCCGGCGCCTTGGCGATCCCGGCGGCGGCAAAGGCGGCCAGGGCGATGGGCGGGGTGATCATCGACATCATGCCGAAATACAGCACATAAAGATGGGCGGCGATCGGCGGAATGCCCAGCTTGACCAGCGCCGGCGCAACCAGTGCGGCCAGCAGAACATAAACCCCCAGCGTCGGCAGCCCCATGCCCAGAACGATGCAGACCAGCGCTGACAACAGCAACAGGACCAGCACGCTGCCCCCACCGATCTGAACCAGCAGATAGGTCAGGTTGAAGCTGAGCCCGGTGATGTTCAGCACGCCGATCACCAGCCCCGAAGCGGCCGAGATGACAATGATCTCGACCACGGCAAAGCCCGTCCCCGGCACGGTTTTCAGCAACTCCGACAATGATGGCCGGCGCCCGGCATAGCCAAAGGCAAAGGCCGTTACCGCCACCGAAACCACCGCCAGCAGGGCCGCGCGCTCGGGCTGCCAGCGCAACCAGAACAACGCCCAGATCAACAGTGCGAAGGCGATGATGAAATGCAGCCCGCCCCAAACCTGGCGCTTGGGCGGGATCATCTCGGGCGGAACCCGGGAAATGCCCATGCGCGCGGCCTCAAGATCGGCCTGAATGAACAGCGCGATGTAATAAAGCAATGCCGGCACCAGCGCTGCCATGACCACCGCCGAATAGGATGTCTGCAGGAACTCGGCCATCAGAAACGCGGCGGCCCCCATCACTGGCGGCATCAACTGCCCGCCGGTCGAGGCCACAGCCTCGATCGCGGCAGCCTTGTGTGCGGGATAGCCATCACGCTTGATCATCGGAATGGTCACCACCCCGGTCCCCACCACATTGGCCACGGCCGATCCCGAGATCGACCCAAACAGCCCCGAGGCCAGCACCGCGATCTTCATCGACCCGCCCCGGAACCGGCCCATGCCCAGCATTGCGCCATCGGTGAAGAAATTCGAGCCCCCGGTCACGGCCAACAGATTGCCGAACAGGATGAAGGTGACCACGACACTGGCCGCCACACCGATGGGAATGCCCAGGATCCCGTTGGTATCGAAGGCCATATAGCCCGACAGCAGTTGCAAGTCCTGGGGCCGGGCCGCCAGGCGGCCAGGAAAGAGATTGCCGAACAGGGCGTAGAACAGAAAGGCGGCGATGATCAGAACCAGCGCCCAGCCCGTCGCGCGACGGACCGTTTCCAGCAGCAAAAGCACCGTCACCAGCCCCGGCACCCAGACCTCGGGCGCCTTCATGAAAACCATGTTGACCAGCGTGGCATAGTTCACCGCGATATAACCGGCCGCCACAATCCCCAGAACGGCCAGAACCGCGTCATACCAGGGCAGGCCCACACGCGGGGTTTCACGCCGGGCGGGCAGTGTCAGAAAGGCCAGCCCCAGCGTCAGCGACAGAACCGCGGCGAAGAACTGTTGCGGATAGAAGGACAGATCCAGATAGCGCGGCAGGTTCCCCGCCCACAGCAGGGCGGTGATCGTCAGGGCCGCCGCCAGAACCGTCGCGACCGGCCGCCAGAGGGCTGGGGAAAGACCGCCACCGGCCTTCCCCCCCGTTTCAGCACCCATCGTTCAGTCGGCCCAGATGCCCGCTTCCTGGAAGAAGCGGATTGCACCGGGATGATAGGTCACCTCGCCGTCGGTCCTGGCCATGTCGGCGGGGACAAAGGCCCCAAAGGGCGCAAAGCTTTCGACCATCTGGTCCTTGCCCTCATAGATCGCCTTTGCCATGGCATAGACCGCCTCATCCGAGGCTTTGGCATTGGTGAACACGGCCTGCGGATAGGCAAAGAACCAGCCGTCTTCGGCCACACCCGGCATGGATCCGGCCTTGAGTTCCTTGAAGAAGGCCACGGGCCAGGAACGGCGGGCCTTGGCCAGGTTTTCCTCGGTCGGCTCAACGGTCAGGGCCCGCAGGCCGCCGACACTGGCATCGGCCTCGCGCACTTTGCCGGCCCCATGAGCGAAGATGAACCCCACCGCCTCGCCCGCCATGAACGCATCCGCGCCGGCCACCACACTGGCAACATTGACCGGCGTCATATCGGCGCGGGTCATGCCCTCGGTGGCATACAAGGCATCCAGCTGGGGCAGGATCGTCTGCTGGGCGGTATAGCCATCGACCATCCGCTGCCCTTTCAGATCGGCAATGCTGGTGATGTCACTATCGGCGCGCACAAAGATCGCCTCGACCACGGGCATGATCATCCCCACCAGGCGCAGATCCGGGTTCTGGTTACCCGAGAACCATTCCGCGCCGGACAGCGCGTATTCGATTTCCTGCAGATTGGCGACGCCGAATTCAATCCCGCCGGAGGCAACGAAGGGGATGTACTGGTTCGGGCTGGTCGCCGGCTGGATCGTGGCATTCAGCCCGGCATGGTTCGCCGCATTGGCCACCGCCGTACCGATGTTGTGAAACAGCGACCCCGGGTTCGAAGTGGCGATTCCCACGTTCTGGGCCTGGGCCATCCCGCCCGAAACCCCCGTCGAAACCCCTGCCGCGACCAGCGCGGACAGCATGACATGACGCATGATTTCCTCCCTTTTGGCAAAAGTCTCAATATGACAGCATAATGCATATTTTGATATTTTGAGACTTTTGCCAATTTAGGCTTGCCTTCATCCCCGAGGCAAGCCCATTTTGCAAAGCAGGAAACGGGGGGACACGAAAATGACGGAAGACCTGCGGCCCGGGACGGGCGCCGAGGCGGTACTGTTGGGGCTGAAAGCGGCCGGGGTGGACTATCTGTTTGCCAATGCCGGCACGGATTTCCCTCCGATCATCGAGGCCCTTTCCACCCTGGCGCCCGACACGATGCCCCAGCCCGTCACCATCCCCCATGAAACCGCCGCGATCGGCATGGCCCACGGCTATTACCTGGCCACCGGGCAGATGCAGGCGGTCATGGTGCATGTGAATGTCGGGCTGGCCAATGCGGTGATGGGCGTGCTGAACGCGGCCAGCGACAATGTCCCCGTCATCGTCATGTCCGGCCGCACACCACTGACCGAGGTTGGCCGCGCCGGATCCCGCGCCAGCCCGATCCAATACGGACAAGAAATGTACGATCAGGCCGGGCTGGTCAGCGATGTGGTGAAATTCCACTATGAACTGCGCTATCCCGAACAGGCCGGAATGCTGGTCACCCGCGCCGCGACCCTGGCCGGCAGCGCCCCCGAGGGCCCCGTCTACCTGAGCCTGCCACGCGAGGCCCTGACCGAAACGATCCCAGCCGAGGCCGAGATCCCCGCCAACCCCCAGGCCCCGTCCCGCCCGGCACAGGCCGATCCGCAGGGCCTTGCACAATTGGCCGACTGGCTGTCCAGGGCACAATCCCCGCTGATCGTCACCCAGCGCGGCGATCCCCAGGGGCGCCTTGGTCCGGCCCTGACCCGCTTTGCCAATCGCTTTGCCGTGGCGGTGACCGAACCCTTTTCCATTCGCAATGTCATGGCCTGGGACGATCCGATGTTTGCCGGCCATGATCCGGCGGCTGTGCGCGGGGCCGATCTGGTCATCGTGCTGGATGCCGACGTGCCATGGATCGAGAAACTGCACGCCCCGGGGCCCGGCACCCGCATCGTGCATATCGGCCCCGATCCGCAATTCGGCCGCATGCCGGTGCGTGGTTATCGCACGGATCTGGCGATTACCGCAGACCCCGCCCTGGCGCTGGAGGCCCTGACCCCGCTGATCCCGCAAACCGATGTCGCCGATCGCCACGCCACCCTTACCGCGCGCAGCGCCAATCGCCGCGACAACCTGATCGCTGCCGCCCGCACCGGCGCCAACCGCCCGATGAGCGCCGAGTGGCTCAGCCTGTGCCTGGCCGAGGCCCTGCCCAAGGACGCGCTGGTCTTTTCCGAACTGGGCGCCCTGCCCGGCCTGATGCGCCCCAGCAGGGCCAACCAGATCTTTGCCAACCCCCATTCCGGCGGGCTGGGCTGGGCCCTGCCGGCCGCGCTGGGGGCGCAACTGGCAGATCGGGATCGGATGGTAACCGCATGTGTCGGCGATGGCAGTTACATGTTCGCCAACCCCACCGCCTGCCATCAGATCGCCGAGGCCCTGCGCCTGCCGGTGCTGACCATCGTCAAGAATAACGGATTGTGGAACGCGGTGCGCCGCTCGGTCAAGGATGGCTATCCCGACGGCGCGGCCGCCCGGGCCAATGTGATGCCCCTGACCTCGCTGCAACCCGCCCCCGACTATCTGAAGGTGGCCGAGGCCAGCCGCGCCCATACCGAACGTGTCCGCGATGGCCGCGATCTGCCCGACGCCCTGGACAGGGCGCTGCACATCATCCGCAGCGAGGGCCGCCAGGCCATGCTGGAAGTTGAGGTCGCGGTCTCGGATCGCAACTGAGCGCCCGGCAAAGAAGGAGGAGACGACCATGCAGACAGCCGAACACTATATCGCGGGCGCCTGGATCGCCGAAGGCCCGCTGGGCGACAGCGTCAACCCCGCCGATGGCACCATCTTGGGCCACTATCGGGGGGGCACCAGGGCGCTGGCCGATCAGGCCGTTGCCGCCGCCCATGCCGCCTTTGAAACGGGGCTTTGGCCGGCCTCGCCCCGGCTGCGCGCCGATGTCTTGTTCGAATTCGCCGACCGGCTGGAGGCCAACCTGGACCGGATCGCCGATCTGATCGTCGCCGAAAATGGCAAGCTGCGTGGCGAAGCCCTGGGCGAAACCCGGGCCGCAATTTCCGAGGCGCGCTATTATGGCGGGCTGGCCCGGACCGTGCTGGGCCGCAGCTTCGAACCCGCGCCCGGGCAGTTCTCGATCATGACCCGCGAAGCCGCCGGGGTCGCCGCGATCATCGTGCCGTGGAACGCGCCGGTCACGCTTCTGGTGCGTTCCCTGGGGCCGGCGCTGGCCGCCGGCTGCACGGTGGTGATCAAACCCGCCCATCAGACCCCCCTGATCCATGCCGAGGTCATGCGCGCCCTGGCCGACTGTCCGTCATTGCCCGTCGGCGTGGTAAACTCGGTCAACGAAAACGGGGTCGAGGTGGGCGAGGCCCTGGTCGCCTCGGATCGGGTCGATGTGATCAGCTTCACCGGTTCCAGCGCGACCGGCAAGCGGATCATGGCCGGCGCCGCGCCCACCCTGAAACGGCTGTCGCTGGAACTGGGCGGCAAGGCCCCGGCCATCGTCTTCAGCGATGCCGATCTGGACAAGGCCATTGCCGAACTGACCCGCGGCGCACTGGTCATGGCCGGGCAGATCTGTGTCGCGGCGGCCCGCTTTCTGGTCCATGAACCGATCCGCGCCGCCTTTGAGGATCGCGCGGCCGCCGCCTTTCGCGCCGTGCGCACCGGCCCCGGCACCGATGCCAGCAGCCAGATGGGTGCGCTGATCGACAAGGCCAACGAGGCCCGGGTGGCCGCGCTGATCGAACAGGCCGGCGATGAAGGCCATCTGCTGGTCAGGGGCGCCCATCCCGGCGGCCCCGGCGCCTTTCTGACGCCGACACTGTTTCGCATCGAGGATGTGAATTCGGCCCTGGTCCAGGAGGAACTGTTCGGTCCGATCGTCTCAGTGGAAACCTTCGCGGATGAGGCCGAGGCGGTCGCCAAGGCCAACGCCACCCGCTATGGTCTGGCCGCCAGCCTGCACACCAACGATCTGGGCCGCGCCACCCGGATCAGCCGGGCGCTGCGCACCGGGACAGTCTGGCTGAACTGCCATGGCCGGCTGTTCGCCGAGGGCGAAACCGGGGGCTATCGCCAGTCCGGCCTGGGGCGGCTGCATGGCCCCGAGGGGTTGAATGACTTTCTGGAAACCAAGCACATCTATCTGGAACAGGGCGTGATCGGGGGCTGATCCGGCCCCCGGGTGAAAGGCGGGTCCTTCGGCGGCTGGCCTGCTGAAGGCGCACAGCCCAACCTGTCCCACAGAGAAACAACCGGAAGCACAGGACCCCTGGGCCCCGTGCCCAAGGCTTATCTTTCCAGAACCAGCCGCCCGGCGACGTCACCGGCCTCCAACCGGGCCATGGCGTCGTTGATCTCGGATTTGGCCACGCGTTCTATGGGCGTGGGGGCCAGCGCCCCTTCGCGGGCCATGCGCAGCACATCCTTGAAGTCCTGCAACGTGCCGGTCAGGTTCCCCTCAATGGTCAGCGCCTGGGCCGCGACGGGGAACAACGGCAAGGCCATTTCACCGCCATGCAGACCCACGGGCACCATCTTGCCGCCCTTGCGCAACAGATCAAAGCCCAGGGTCGCCGTGGCCGCGTTGTTGACGAAATCGAGAACCGCGCCGACCTTGTCCCCGGTCACCGCCAGCACCGCATCCAGATCACCCTTGGCCCCTGTCACGACAAAGTGGGCACCTGTGGCCTGGACGGTTTCAGCCTTGGCCGGGTTGGCATCGGTCACGACGATCGCGTCATGGCCCAGGGCCTTCAGCACCGCCACAGCCTGAAGGCCCAGCCCACCGGCCCCGATGATCACAACCGGATCATCGGCCGGGCGCGGCAGGATCTTGCGAATGGCCGACCGCACCGTGACCCCGGAACAGGCATAGGTGGCCGCCAGTGCTGGATCCAGATCCCCCAGCGGCACCAGATAGCGCGGGTGCGGCACCGTCACCTCATCGGCGAAGCCGCCATGTTCCTGCATGCCCAGAAAGCGCGGCGTGCCAGAACAAAGGTTTTCTTGTCCCGCCAGACAGGCCGGACATTTGCCGCAACCGATCCAGGGGAAGACGACAACCTTGTCACCCGGGGCGATGTCCTTGGCCTCGGGGCCGACGCGGGCAACGGTGCCGCTGATCTCATGGCCAAATGCGATGGGCGATGGCGGCAAGGGGCGCTCAATAACGCCGCGCGGCCCCAGGTCGACCGTGCCGTGCCACAGATGCAGATCGGAATGGCACAGCCCACAGAACGCAACCGAGACGACAACCTCTGTGCCCTGCGGCGCGCGATCCGGCAGATCCGCCGGTTGCAACGCCGTTCCATGCCCCTCGGCCACCCATGCTTTCATCCTGCTCTCCCTTCAATAACCGGATCTGAAATTCCAGCCCGGGCGATGATCGCCCGGCCCTCCGGCATGCACCATAGGGACCAGACAAGGGCGCGGCAATGCACCCGCCCCATGGGATCAGCGCCCCCGAAACGGGCAAAGCCCCGGGGCCAAGGCATCGCCGGGATCCAGAGCTCAGCGCAAAAACCGTCGGAACTGGCGCAGGGCCAGGGCGAACAGCGCCGCCCCAATACCCGCCAGCGCCAGCATCTGCGGCCAGACCACATCCAGCCCAGCCCCCCGGAACAGAATGCCCTGGGACAGGATGACGAACTGCGTTGTCGGAGCAAAGGACATGATCCACTGGATGACATCAGGCATGCTTTCCCGCGGGGTCATGCCCCCGGACAACACCTGAAGGGGCAGCAACACCAGCATCAGCAACAGTCCGAATTGCGGCATCGTGCCCGCCACCGTGGCCAGGAAAATCCCCATGGAAGTCGTTGCAAACAACATCAGGGCCGCCGCGAGCACAAACAGCGGCACCGAGCCCTCCACCGGCACCTGCAGCGCCATCTGCACCACCACCGTGATCGAAACCCCCGAGGCCAGCAGCACCACCAGCCCCATGGACCAGATCTTGGACAGCATGATCTCGGCTGCGCTGACCGGCATGACCAGAAGGTGCTCGACCGTGCCGTGTTCCTTTTCACGGATCAGCGCAGCGCCGGTCAGGACAATCGACAGCATGGTGATCGCATTGATGACACTGTTGATCGCCCCGAACCAGCCGGGATCCAGCGGCGGATTATAACGCGCCCGCAGCGCCAGATCGACTGTCAGGACCTGCGCCGCGCGATGGCCGGCGGTGAACTCGGCCACCTCGGTGCTGACGATCTGCTGGATATAGCCGCTGCCGGTGAAGGCCTGGCTCATCCGTGTAGCATCGACATTCAACTGGATCGCAGGACTACGCCCGGCCAGCACATCGCGTTCGAAATCAGGCGGGATGTTCAGCGCGAACGTATCCAGCCCCTCATCCATGCGCCTGTCCATTTCGGATGTGGTGATCATCTGCGGCGGCGTGAAATAGGGCTGCCTGAACGCCCCCACAATCCGTCCCGAAAGCTGCGAACGATCCTCATCGACGATGGCAATGGCCGCGTTGGCCAGTGTCTCGGGCATGGCCTTGGATTCGGTATAGATCGACAGGGTGAACATATAGATGATCAACACCACCATCATCGGATCCCGCCACAACCCGCGCAGTTCCTTGACCCCCAGTTGCCAGACATTGCGCAGCTTCATTTGGCCTGTTTCCTCAACATCAACGCGCTGACCCCAAGGATCACCGGAATGGCCAGTGCCAGCGCCAGATAGACCGCGCCGAAATCGCCAAAGCCCAGCGCCTTGGAAAACGCCCCACGCGAAGCGATGATGAAATATGTCGTCGGATAGATTTCACCGATGGCCCGACCCACCCCCTGAAGCGACGAGACCGGATCAATCAGCCCCGAATATTGCGCACCGGGGATCATCGTCACCATCACGGTGGCGAACAGGGCCGCCACCTGAGACCGCATGAAGCTGGAAACCAACAGCCCCATCGCCGTGGTCGCGCTGACATAGAGCACTGCCGCCAGCGTGAAGGCCAGCATGGATCCGGTGAAGGGCACACGGAACAGGAAGATCGCAAATGCCATCAGCAACACGAAATTCAGCAGCGCCAACAGTACATAGGGCAGTTGCTTGCCCAGCAGGAATTCAAGCCGTGTGACCGGGGTGACGTAGAAATTGACGATAGATCCCAGTTCCTTTTCGCGCACCACGCTGAGCGTTGTCAGCACCGCCGGGATCAGCAGCAAGAGCAGCGGGATCACCGCCGGCACCATGGCCACGATGCTTTTGACATCGGGGTTATAGCGGAACCGGGTCACCAGATCGGCCTCGCTGCGCAGGGCCGCCTCGCCGTACACCTCGCGGGCCATACGCATAAGCCAATCGCCATGCATCCCCTGCACATAGCCGCGCACGGTTTCGGCCCGCGTCGGGTTGGCGCCGTCGATCCACGCACCGATCTGCACATCTTGGCCCCGCGCCACATCGCGGGCGAAGCCGGGCGGGATTTCAATGGCCAGGCTGAGGGATCCGGCATGCATCCGCGCATCCAGATCGTCATAGCCGGTCAGGGGCGGCTGTTCCCCGAAATAGCGCGATCCGGCGATGTCCAACACGTAGCCGCGGCTGGTCGTGGTCTGGTCGCGGTCCAGCACGGCAAAGCTGAGATCCTCAACATCCATATTGATGCCATAGCCCATGACAAACATCAGGATCAGACTGCCGACCAGCGCCAGCGTCAGGCGGATCGGATCGCGGCGCAGTTGCAAGGCCTCCAGCTTTGAGTAGCTGAGCATGCGACGCAGGCTGAACAGCCCCCCCGTCCGCGCGGCATGGCCCGGAACCGACTGGGTGGCCGGGACGGCGGGTGCGGCCGGCGCGGCGGATGGTTCTTCGCCAATCGCATCCTCAAGATGGGCGATAAAGGCATCTTCCAGTGTCTCGGCGCCCTTGCCCAGGCGGATCGCCTCGGCCGTGTCGCTGATCAGGACCTTGCCCGCATGCATCAGCGAAATCCGATCACAAAGCGCGGCTTCGTTCATGAAATGGGTCGAGACAAAGATCGTGACCCCGTCCTTG
>JBKDZR010000108.1:0-7603 GCA_047971485.1 Qingshengfaniella sp.
CTCGACCCACGGCATAGTGACCCCGAACGAGGCCTATGAGACCAAAACCGAACCAGAGAAGATGGCAGCCTGAAACAAAACGAAGATCCACCTTAAATGGGCTGCAATCTGGTCAAAATACTGGGACCACCTCTGCATAGACCAAGGTGTCGAGGGCTTCATTCCGCTGCCCGCTGATGACTTCCCATCGCCGCACCGGGTGACCGCAATGGGTCCGTCCGAGGTCGAACGCCGCTTTGCCGTCTATCGTAACAACGTCACAGTCAGCCTGATTGACGCGCTGGCACGTCGTTTTCCCGTCGTCCAGAGATTGGTTGGCGACGACTTTTTTCGAGAGATGGCCCGCCTTTACATTGCCGAACACCGCCCCCGGTCGCCGGTGCTGCTGGAATGGGGCGCTGGTTTCCCGATCTTTCTGGCATGGTTCGCGCCGCTGAAAACCTATCCGTATATGGCCGACGTGGCACGGATCGAGATGGCTCGGGGCGTTGCCTATCACGCGGCGGATGCCACACCGATCTCGCCCGATCGCTTTTTGCGCACGGATGCGGCGCGGCTGATCGTGACATTGCACCCTTCGGTGCAGGTCCTGCGTCTGCGTCATGCGGCGGTGACGATCTGGAACCGCAATCAACCGGGCGCCGCCAAATGTCCGTTCCAGGCCTCCTGTCCCGAATTCGCACTGGTGCTGCGCGACCCTTTCTTCAATATCCAGGTCATGGCCATCAGCGAAGGCGACGCGGTCATGATCGAGACGCTGCGGGCCCGCGCCACCCTGACCGCCGCTGCCGAGGCGGCGCAGTGGGTTGACGCCGATCATGACGCCAAAGCCACCCTGCTGCGCTTTGTCCAGTCAGGCGCCATCATAGATCTGAAGGAGACCCAATGATGCTTGCCCACATCCGCAGACTGAACAGCCTTCTGAGCCGTATTCCACTTGATGTCGTCCGGCTGATGCTGCGTGTCTTTCCCGCAATGGTGTTCTTTACCTCGGGGCGAACCAAGGTCGAGGGCGTGTTTTCGATCAAGGAGTCGACCTGGTTTCTGTTCGAGCATGAATATGCGCTGCCGCTCATTCCCTCCAGCTTCGCCGCCATAATGGCGACCACGGCCGAACATGTGCTGCCGATCCTTCTGATCCTCGGGCTTGGCACCCGCCTGTCGACGCTTGGCTTGCTGGGCATAACGCTTGTCATCCAGATTTTTGTCTATCCGGGCGCCTGGGTGACGCATGGGCTGTGGGTATCGGCACTTCCGGCGTTGATCACGCTAGGGCCTGGCACGCTGTCACTGGATCGCCTGCTGGGTCTGGAGGGCCCGGCGGGCGGGCGCGTCTGCACAAAACCGAGTACGGCTTGATGCGCGCAATCGCATGTCCAGAGCGGACATTCCGCAATTTGATTTTTACGGCATGGGTTTCTATTTTCAGAACGTATGGTTCAGAAACAGGTGACATGTGGGCAATGCTGCTTCGGATGGTGAAACACGCGGCCGGCCGCGCGGATTCGACCGGGACGCTGCGCTTGAGGCCGCGATGAAGGCATTCTGGGCCTTTGGCTATGAAGGAACATCGGTCGACAGGCTGTGCAGGCTGACGAATATGCCGCGCGCCAGCCTCTATCACGATTTCAAAGACAAGGAGGGGCTGTTTCTGGCCGCGGTGGCGCATTACGCCAAAACGCGGCTTGCACCGCTTACAGATGCACTGGGTCCACGGGGGCCGTTATCTGAGGATCTCGCCGCATTCTATGAAAGCGTGATCCATCTTGGCACCTCGGATCCCGAGACGCCCGGTTGCCTGATTTCCAGCGTTCTGGCCGATGTAGCGGCCACGAATGCCACCTTCCGTGCAGAGCTGGATGGCCGTTTTTCGGCGCTTGAGACATTGATCGCGGATCGGCTGCGCATGGATGGCTGGCCCGAGGATGCCACCAATCCGCCCGAAGTGGTCGCCGGTCTTGTCGCGGCCATCGCGCGCGGCATCATTCAGCGGGCACGGTCAGGTCAAAGCGCCGACATCCTGCAGCCCGTCGGAACCGCAGGCGCCCGCGCTGTCCTGACGCTGGACCCGCGATCCAGTGCCTGACAGCGGATCAGCGACCCGCATCCTGAAGAAAGCGATTTCGCCTGTAACAAGATGCCTCGATGGAAGACATGGATATGCAGGACTGGCATGACGCCATGTCAGACACCGTCTACATCATGTCAGACACCGTCTACATGAGGACAGGATCGTGAAGAAACCCATCTTGCTGGCCCTTGTCGCGGTCCCTGTCGTCCTGATGCTTGTTGTGCTGCGGGGGCAAGAGATTGATCTTGAGGCCCTGCGGCAAACGCTGTCCCGCATCGGCGGTGCAAAGACCGCGCATCCGTTTCTGTTCGGATTGCTGTTTGCGCTTGCCTATATCGCCGTCACGGCGCTTTCCCTGCCGATTGCGGTCTGGCTGACGCTGGCCGGCGGGGCGCTGTTCGGGTTCTGGCAAGGGGTGCTGCTCGTGTCCTTCGCCTCGGCCATCGGTGCGACGCTGGCTTTTCTGGCATCGCGCTATCTGTTGCGCGATTGGGTGCGGGCACGACTGGGCGCACGCGCTGGCCGGATAGATGAGGGGCTGCGTCGCGACGGGCCGTTCTATCTGTTCTCGCTGCGGCTGATCCCGGTGATTCCGTTCTTTGCTGTCAACCTGCTGATGGGGCTGACACCCATTCCGGCGCGAACATTCTACTGGGTCAGCCAGTTGGGAATGCTGGCCGGTACGGCGGTCTATGTGAATGCCGGCACGCAGATTGCTGCGCTGGACAGCCTGTCTGGCATCGTCTCGCCCCGGCTTCTGGCGTCTTTCGCCTTGTTGGCGGTGTTTCCCTGGATCGCACGCCCCCTGATCGGGGCCATCCGGCGACGCCGGATCTATGCCCGCTGGCGCAAGCCCGCCCGGTTCGACCGCAACCTGATCGTCATCGGCGCGGGTGCTGCCGGGCTTGTCACCAGCTATATCGCCGCCGCGACCAAGGCCAAAGTCACGCTGGTCGAGGGCAATCTTATGGGGGGCGATTGCCTGAATTACGGCTGTGTGCCGTCAAAGGCACTGATCCGCAGCGCGAAACTGGCCCATCAGATGCGCCATGCCGGCCAATACGGGCTGAAGGACGTTATTCCGCCCATCCCCTTTGACCGGATCATCGCGCGGGTGCATCGGGTCATCGCCCAGATCGCACCGCATGACAGCATCGCACGCTACACCGATCTGGGCGTCGATGTGCAGCAGGGCCATGCCCGGATCGTCGATCCCTGGACGGTCGAGATCGCACTGACCGACGGCACGACACGGCGTCTGACCGCGCGCGCGATTGTTATCGCCACCGGCGCGCGTCCTTTTGTGCCGCCGCTTCCGGGGCTGGAAGAGGTGGGATACCTGACCTCGGACAGCCTGTGGCAGGCCATGAAAGATCGCAGCAACCCGCCCCGCCGTCTGGTGGTGCTGGGGGGCGGAGCGATCGGTTGCGAACTGGCGCAGGCCTTTGCCCGACTCGGCGCGCAGGTCAGCCAGATCGAAATGGCGCCACGGATCATGATGCGCGAGGATGAAGAGGTTTCCGAACTGGTCCGCGCCGCGCTGGAAGGTGACGGCGTGCAGGTGCTGACCGGCCACAAGGCCCTGCGCTGCGGGTCGGGGGACGGGGACGGGGACGGGGACGGGCAGAAATGGGTCGAGGTCGAGCATGACGGCCAGACCCATCGGATCGGTTTCGACGAGATCATCGTCGCTGTGGGCCGCAGCCCGCGCCTGACCGGCTTCGGGCTGGAGGAACTGGGCATCCCGACAAACCGCGTGGTCGAGACGAACGAATACCTCGAAACGCTCTACCCCAATATTCTGGCGGCAGGCGATGTGACGGGGCCTTACCAGTTCACCCATGCCGCCGGTCACCAAGCCTGGTTTGCAGCGGTCAATGCGCTGTTCGGCACCGTCAAGCGCTTCAGGGTGGATTATCGGGTCATCCCCTGGGCGACCTTCACCGACCCCGAGATCGCCCGCGTCGGCCTGTCCGAAGCCGAAGCCACCGAGAAAGGCATTGCGCATGAGGTCACGCGCTATGGTATAGACGATCTGGATCGGGCGATCGCCGATGGCGCGGCGCGCGGGTTCGTCAAGGTTCTGACCGTGCCCGGCAAAGATCGCATTCTGGGTGTGACGATCGCGGGGGAACATGCGGGCGATCTGATCTCCGAATTTGTGCTGGCGATGAAGCACGGGCTGGGTCTGAACAAGATCCTCGGCACGATTCACATCTATCCGACCTGGGCCGAGGCCAACAAATACGCTGCCGGAGACTGGCGCAGGGCGCATGTGAACCCGCGCGTTCTTGGCCTGCTGGACCGGTTCCATCAATGGAGACGCGGATGATCGACGCGCAGATCCTGCCGTTGCAACGCGCGGCACTGTACCGTCCGGCACGGGCTCTGGCGGGGGCGGGTGTCAGCGCGGATGCGCTGAGCATCACCGGATTTGCGGTCGGGATGCTGGCGGTGCCGGCCCTGACGGCGGGCTGGTTCCTGACCGCGCTGCTGCTGATCCTGATCAACCGGCTGCTCGACGGGCTGGACGGCGCGGTGGCGCGGATCAACGGGCCGACGGATCGCGGCGCGTTTCTGGATATCGCGCTGGATTTCGTCTTTTACGCGCTGATTCCGCTTGGCTTTGCATTGCACGATCCGCTCGTCAACGCATTGCCCTCCGCCGTTCTGATCGCCGCTTTCGTGGGGACAGGTTCGTCCTTTCTGGCCTTTGCCTCCATCGCAGCCAGGCGCGGTGATATTTCCACGGCCTTTCCAAACAAGGGCATCTACTATCTGGGCGGACTGACCGAAGGCTTCGAGACCATCACCATATTTGTCGCCTTCTGCCTGTTCCCCGCCAGCTTTCCGGTGCTTGCCTATCTGTTTGCTGCCGCCTGCGCGCTGTCCACGGTCCTGCGCTGGCTACAAGGCTGGCGGGCCTTTACGTCTGATCGAAATCCGTGACGGAACGGCACCTCGCGCGACATTACACGGCATGTCCAATCAAAGGGAAATCGTATGAAACACTTCATCCTTGCCGCTGGCCTTGCCGCGCTCGCGACACCGGTCCTTGCAGACTGGCAGGGCACGCTGGACGCGGCGCGCGGCCAGACGGTCTATTGGAACGCCTGGGGCGGTGATGAACGAACGAATGCCTTCATCGACTGGGTCGGGCAGGAAACCAGGCAGCGTTACGGCGTTGCGGTCCGGCAGGTCAAGCTGTCCGATACCGCCGAGGCCGTCACCCGCGTCGTCACGGAAAAAGCGGCGGGGCGCGACACGGAAGGATCGGTGGATCTGATCTGGATCAATGGGCCGAATTTCCTGTCCATGAAGGAACAGGGCCTTCTACATGGCCCCTTCGTCGCCGATCTGCCGAATGCGCGCTATCTGGACATGTCGGAGGGTTCGGCCAATACGCTGGATTTCACCGTTCCAGTCGAGGGGCTGGAATCGCCGTGGCGGCTGGCGCGGTTCGTCTTTAACCATGACAGCGCCACTGTCCCCGAACCGCCGCGCAGCATGGCTGGATTTCTGGACTGGACAGCCGCGCATCCCGGCCGCTTCACCCATCCCGATCCGTCGAACTTCATGGGAGGGACCTTCCTGAAACAGGCGTTGATCGAACTGACGCCAGATGCGGTGATCCTGCAAGAGCCGGCAACGGACGACAATTTCGCCGCCGCCACCGCGCCGCTCTGGGACTGGTACGGCCAGTTGCGGCCCAATCTGTGGCGCAAGGGGGAAAGCTTTCCCGAAAACCAATCGCTCCAGCAGCAGCTTGTGAATGACGGGGCGCTGGACATCACCATGTCCTTCGATCCGGCATCTGCTGCGGCGGCAATCCAGCAGGGCCTGCTGCCCCGGACGATGCGGGTCTTCGTGCCCGAGATAGGCAGTATCGGCAATGTCAGCTTCGTGGCGATCCCCTATAACGCCAGCAACAAGGCCGGAGCCGAAGTGGTCGCGAATTTCCTGCTGTCACCGGAAGCGCAGGCGCGCATGCAGAATATCGAGGTGCTGGGCTCTTATTCGGTTCTTGATCCCGCACGGCTGGATGACGCTGCCCGAGCGGCTTTTGATGGATTGCCGACCGCGCCCGCGCTGCCCGGGCTTGACGATCTGGGCCCGGTCCTGCCCGAGCCGCATCCAAGCTGGATGACGCGCATGACCGACGAATGGCAACGGCGATATACCAGGTGACAGATGGCCGCACGAACCTGACACGCACCCCCTCGGACAATTTGCGAATCGCGGTCGTCCTCGTCGTTTTCGGGGCTTTTCTTCTGCCGATTACCGCCGGCCTGATCGGCACGATCCTGCCGGCAATGGGTCATTTCCCGGTGATCGACGCCCGCGGGATCGGCCTGACCGCATGGACCCGGCTGTTTCAGGTGCCGGGCATCGGACGGGCGGTATGGCTGAGCCTTTTCACCGGGATTGCGGCCACGGCGGTATCTGTGCTGTTGGCAATGGGCGTCGTTGCCGGTTTGTACGGTCGCGCATCCCCGCGTATGATCGCCCGTCTGGCCTTGCCGATCCTTGCCACGCCGCATGCGGCGCTGGCCATCGGACTGGCTTTCGTCATGGCCCCCTCGGGCTGGATCGCGCGCGCGCTGGCGCTGGCGTTCGACTGGTCGTTTCCGCCGGATCTGGCCACGGTCGGCGACCCTTGGGGGCTGGCGTTGATCGTCGGGCTGGTGGTGAAAGAGGTGCCTTTTCTGGCCCTGATGATCATGGCAGCACTGACCCAACTGCCTGTGCGCCAACAGATGGCCCATGCCCGCGCCTTGGGATATGGCCCCGCCGAAAGCTGGACCAAGGTGATCTTCCCGCAGCTTTGGCCACTGATCCGGCTGCCAGTCATGGTGGTTCTGGCCTATGGCCTGTCGGTCGTCGATATGGCGATGATCCTTGGCCCGTCCAATCCGCCGGTCCTGTCCGTGCTGGTGATCCGCATGATGAACGATCCCGATCTGGCGATGCTGCTGCCGGCTTCGGCGGGCGGCGTGTTGCAGTTTGGACTGGTCGGGCTAAGCTTTGCCGCGCTGGCACTTGTCGCACGGGCGACGCGCGCAGTCGGGCTGGTCTGGCTGCGGCGGGCACGGCGCGAAGCTGTGGCGGATATCGCGGCGCGGATGCTGGCGGTGATGGCCGGTCTGGGCTGGCTGCCGCCCGAGCATCGCCGCATCGGCATCCATCACAGAGTCCCGATTGCCGGGGCACGGGCCAATGAGCCGCGACGTCATTCTTTCAGTCGCCGCATGAACGCACGGTCGATACGGTCCTTCCATCGCCACAGCCATTTGCCGTGCAGGGTCAGCCCCTGACGCACGGCAAAGACACCGGCCTTGGAGCGCGGCGCATGGGGCATCGACGCGCAATCGCCCGCCGCAAACAACGTCGCCCGCGATCCTTTACGTGGGCCTTTGGCCAATCCGGGCCCTGCCTGATGGTCCTGATCGCGGCATTCTTGCCGTTTGCAAGGCGGTCAAAAACAGGTAGACCGGTTCGCAACGTGACGAAAGCTGGACAAAGCATGAGCGC
>JBKDZR010000109.1:0-3586 GCA_047971485.1 Qingshengfaniella sp.
AACATACCCATCTGGCCGAGGGCGAACATCACAACAAGATCCGCTTTCGCGATATCGCCGCCCAGCCGCGCAAGATCATTTCCTCGCCCACCTGGTCGGGCATCGAAAGTGAAAATGTCAGCTATAATGCCGGCTATACCAACGTCCATGAACTGATCCCCTGGCGCACGCTGACTGGACGTCAGCAGCTTTATCAGGATCACCTGTGGATGCGGGCCTTCGGTGAGGGCGTCGTCTCCTACCGGCCGCCGGTGGATCTGAAGACCATCACCGAGGATGTGCAGACTGACAAGGACGCGCCCCATGTGGTGCTGAACTTCATCACACCGCATCAGAAATGGGGGATCCATTCCACCTATACCGACAACCTGCTGATGCTGACGCTGAACCGCGGCGGCCCGGTGATCTGGATCTCCGAGAATGATGCGAAGACCGCCGGCATCGTCGATAACGACTGGGTGGAACTGTACAACACCAACGGCGCCCTGACGGCGCGGGCGGTGGTCAGCCAGCGGATGAAGGATGGCACGACCTTCATGTATCATGCGCAGGAAAAGATCGTGAACACGCCGGGATCGGAAAAAACCGGCAAGCGGGGCGGGATCCACAACTCGGTCACCCGTACGGTGCTGAAACCCACCCACATGATCGGCGGCTATGCCCAGCAATCCTACGGGTTCAACTATTACGGCACCGTTGGCTCGAACCGCGATGAATTCGTCGTCGTCAGAAAAATGCAGAAGGTCGACTGGCTAGACCGCGAAGCTACCCCGAAGGAGGCAGTGGAATGAAGATTCGTGCACAAATCGGCATGGTGCTGAACCTTGACAAATTCATCGGCTGCCATACCTGTTCGGTCACCTGCATGAATGTCTGGACCAGCCGCGACGGTGTTGAATACGCGTGGTTCAACAATGTCGAAAGTAAGCCCGGCACCGGCTATCCCTCCGATTGGGAAAACCAGGAGCGCTGGAATGGCGGCTGGGTGCGGACCCGCAGCGGCAAGCTGCAACCGCGCCAGGGGGCGAAATGGCGGATCCTGGCGAATATCTTCGCCAACCCGGATCTTCCCCAGATCGACGACTATTTCGAGCCCTTCGATTTCGACTATGACCACCTGCAATCCGCCCCCGAGATGGAGGCCGTCCCCACCGCACGCCCCCGCTCGCGCATCACCGGCGAGCGGATCCAGAAGATCGAGAAGGGTCCCAACTGGGATGAGATCCTGGGCGGCGAGTTTGACAAACGATCCCAGGATTACAACTTCGAGGGCATTCAAAAGCAGATCTACGGGGAATACGAGAACACCTTCATGATGTATCTCCCCAGGTTGTGCGAGCATTGCCTGAACCCGGCCTGCGCCGCATCCTGCCCGTCCGGCGCGATCTACAAGCGCGAAGAGGATGGCATCGTCCTGATCGACCAGGAAAAATGCCGGGGCTGGCGGATGTGCGTGTCCGGCTGCCCCTACAAGAAGGTCTATTACAACTGGTCCACCGGCAAATCCGAGAAATGCACGCTGTGTTATCCCCGGATTGAATCGGGCAATCCCACGGTCTGTTCGGAAACCTGCGTTGGGCGGATCCGCTATATCGGCGTGATCCTCTATGATGCCGACAAGATCGAAGAGGCGGCAAATGCGGCCGAGGCGATGGATCTCTATGATGCCCAGCTTGGGGTTTTCCTTGATCCCAACGATCCCTTCATCGCCGCCGAGGCCGTCCGCCAGGGGGTGCCCCAGGATTGGGTGAAGGCCGCCCAGGACAGCCCTGTCTGGAAAATGGCGATGGAATGGAAAGTGGCCTTTCCGCTGCATCCCGAATACCGGACCCTGCCCATGGTCTGGTACATCCCGCCGCTCAGCCCGATCCAGAACGCGGCCGCGGCCGGCAGCATCGGGGTCGATGGCGCCATGCCCGATGTGCGCAACCTGCGCATCCCGCTGCGTTATCTGGCCAACATGCTGACCGCCGGCGATGAACAGCCCGTGGCCCTGGCCTTGGAACGGATGCTGGCCATGCGCGCCTACATGCGGGCCAAGACCGTGGATGGCGTGATCGACGAGGGCATCGCGAAAGCTGTGGGCCTGACCCCGGCGATCATTGAGGACATGTACAAGATCATGGCCCTGGCCGATTTCGAGGATCGCTTCGTCATCCCCACCACCCATCGCGAACAGGTCGAGGAAGCCTATGACCTGCGCGGCGGCTGCGGCTTTACCGACACCAATGGCTGTTCATCGGGGGCATCGAAGGCCTCACTGTTCGGGGGGGCAAAACGCCCGCTCAAGATGCCCAAGGAGGTGGCGTGATGACCCTGGAGATGCAAGATCGGACGCTCAAGGCGCTGTCGCTGATCCTCAGCTATCCGACGCGCGAATTGCAGGCTGCCATGCCCGAGATCGGCGCTATCCTGGCCTCGGAACGCCGGCTGACGGCAGCCCTGCGCCGGGATCTGCGCCCCATCGTCGTGCATCTGAGCACCGGCGATATCTATGATCTGGAAGAGGAATATGTGCACCTCTTTGATCGTTCGCGCAGCCTGTCGCTGAACCTGTTCGAACACGTCCATGGCGAAAGCCGGGATCGGGGCGGGGCGATGGTTTCCCTTCTGGAAACCTATCGTGAGGCGGGGTTTGAGCCAGCCACCACGGAACTGCCGGATCATCTGCCGGTGCTGCTGGAGTTCCTGGCCGCCCGGCCTGCGGATGAGGCCCGGGCCGTGCTGGCCGATGCCGCCCATATCTTCGAAGCGCTGAAAACCCGCCTGAACCGGCGGCAGAGCGGCTATGAGGCGGTGTTCGCCGCGCTGGTCATGCTGGCCGCCACCCGCCCCAATGAGGCAGCGGTGGCCGAGTTGCTGACCCAGCCGGAAGTGGCCCCCGATGATCTGGAAGCCCTCGATGAAGTTTGGGAAGAGGCCGAGGTCCGCTTCGGCCCTGACCCGGATGCCGGCTGTCCGCAGGTGCGCGATATGCTGGCGCGCATGGACACCCCCCGCAATCAGCCCCCCGCAGCAGCAAGATAAAGGAGACCGTGATGAACAACTTCTTCTTTGGTATCTATCCCTACATCGCGCTGGCGGTGCTGTTTATCGGCTCGCTCGCGCGCTACGAACGCGATCCGTTCACCTGGAAGACATCCTCCAGTCAGCTGTTGCGCCGCCGGCAGCTAATGATCGGATCGGTCCTGTTCCATGTCGGCGTACTGTTCATCTTCGTCGGCCATCTGTTCGGCCTGCTGATCCCCCACCAGATATATGAGGCCTTCGGTATCCATGCCGAGGCCAAACAGCTTCTGGCCGCCATTGCCGGGGGCATTGCCGGGGTGATCGCGCTGATCGGGGGCGTGATGTTGATCCACCGCAGGCTGATGGATCCGCGCATTCGGGCGACCTCCAGCGCTTGGGACATTGCCATCCTGATCCTGCTGCTGGCGCAACTGGTGCTGGGCCTGATCAGCGTGCCCGTCAGCATCGCCACCGCCGAACATGGCGAGGTGATCCAGTTCATGAACTGGGCGCAGGGCATCTTCACCTTCCAGGCCGGTGCGGCCGCCGAGATTGCCAATGTGCCGCTGATCTACAA
>JBKDZR010000110.1:0-15241 GCA_047971485.1 Qingshengfaniella sp.
GATCTGCAAAAACGCCTTGGCGATATCATCGTGGCTTATCGCCGCGATCGGACCCCGGTCTATTGCCGCGACATCAAGGCCGACGGTGCCATGACCGTGCTGCTGAAAGACGCGATGCAGCCGAACCTGGTGCAGACGCTGGAAAACAACCCGGCCTTTGTTCATGGCGGCCCGTTTGCCAATATCGCCCATGGCTGTAACTCGGTCATGGCTACCACCACGGCGCTGAAAATCGCCGATTACGTGGTGACCGAGGCCGGCTTTGGCGCCGATCTGGGGGCTGAGAAGTTCTTTGACATCAAGTGCCGCAAGGCCGGCCTGAAACCGGCCGCTGTTGTCATCGTCGCCACCGTGCGTGCGATGAAGATGAATGGCGGTGTGTCCAAAGACGATCTGGGCAAGGAAAATGTCGAGGCCGTCAAGAAGGGCTGTGCCAACCTTGGTCGTCATATCGAGAACGTCAAACAGTTCGGTGTGCCGGCCATTGTCGGGATCAACCATTTCATCACCGACACCGATGCCGAGGTTGCGGCCCTTCAGGCCTATGTGAAGGAGCAGGGCTCCGAGGCGGTTCTGTGCCGTCACTGGGCGCTTGGCTCGGACGGGACGAAGGAACTGGCCGAACGCGTGGTCAAGATTGTCGAGGGCAAGTCTGCGCAATTCGCGCCGCTCTACCCCGACAACATGTCCCTGTTCGAGAAGATCGAAACCGTTGCCAAGCGCATCTATCGTGCCGATGAAGTGATCGCCGACAAGAAGATCCGCGATCAGTTGAAACAATGGGAAGAGGATGGCTACGGCAACCTGCCGGTCTGCATGGCCAAGACCCAGTATTCCTTCACCACCGATCCCAACCGCCGCGGTGCGCCCACGGGCCACAGTCTGCCGGTGCGGGAGGTGCGGTTGTCGGCCGGTGCCGGTTTCGTGGTGGTGGTCTGCGGTGAGATCATGACCATGCCGGGCCTGCCCCGTAAACCTTCGGCCGAAGCGATCATGCTCAATGACGATGGGCTGATCGAAGGCCTGTTCTGAGGACGATGCGATGATCCGCAAGATCGTTGTTCCGGTCCGCGGCGATGGCAAGGGCGTTAACGTCCTTGCCCACGCCGTGGCCCTGGCCCGGCGCCACAAGTCCCATATCCTTGTGGCCCATTGCCGGCCCCGCCCCGAGGACATGCTGCCCTTTGGCGTGCCCATGCCGCAATTCGCGCGTGACCAGTTGATGAAGCAGTCCATCGCCCTGGCCAATGCCGAAGAGGAAACTCTGCGCGAACGCTTGCGCGCCCGTGCCGAGAAGCTTGGGCTGAACAACACCGATACGCCTGTTGCGGGAACGGCCAGCATCCAGTTCATTGAAGAGGCGGGCAAGATGGCCGATCTGATCCGCCATCATGGCCGGCTGGCGGATCTCATCGCTGTGGCGCAGCCGGACAAGGCGATGAATCTGGGGGCCAATACCCTGAAATCGGCGCTGTTCCATACGGGCAGCCCGGTTCTGATGTGCCCACCCACTGAAACGGTTCCTGATGATCTGGGCAACCATGTGGCGATTGCCTGGAACGGGTCGTTGGAGGCGTCGCGCGCGGTGACCATGACCATGCCGATCATTGAGGCCGCCAGCCGGGTGACCATCCTGCACGGCAGCACCGGGGCCCCCCATGGGGCGACTACCGAGGATCTGCTGGCCTATCTGTCGATGCGGGGGGTCACCGCCCAGAGGGTCAAGTTCGATGCCAAGCGTGGTGTCGCCAAGGGGCTGCTGGCCGCTACCCGCGATCAGGGGGCGGATATGCTGATCATGGGGGCGTATGGGGACAGCCATGAACGAGAAATCCTTTTCGGCGGCAATACTCAGACTATTGTCGAGAAAGCGGATAGCCCGATCCTGATGGTCCACTGACCGGCCGGTATCGGGACACGGCGGATTGCGCCGTCGCAACAAGAGAGATGAATTAATCGTCCGAATCCCATCGTTCTGCGCGTCAGAGGAACGCGTGGTGCGTAGGCACTTGTGAAGATCCAACCCAGGGAGGATAGCATGGGTATGTCGAAACTAACGGGTCTGTTGGGCTCGGTCGCGCTGATGGCGGCTGTGCCCGGTATGGCGGCGGCGGAATGGCAGCCGCGCAAGCCGGTCGAATTCATTATCATGGCGGGCACAGGCGGCGGCGCCGACCAGATCGCCCGGCTGTTGCAGGGGTTGATCCAGAAAAAGGACCTCAGCCCGCGTCCCTTCATTCCGATCAACAAGCCCGGTGGGTCTGGCGCCGAGGCCCTGTCCTACATCAAGGGCAAGGAAGGCGATGACCACACGCTTCTGGTGGCATTGAACAGCTTTTACACCACGCCGCTGATCCAGAAGGAACTGGATATCGACATCACCACCTTCGCGCCCATCGGGCGGATGGCGATGGACACGTTCCTGCTGTGGGTCAATTCCGAGCGCGAGGATATCACCGATCTGGACAGTTTCGTGGCCACCGTGAAGGAGGCGGGCAAGAACTGGAAGGTGGGCGGTACCGGCATGGGGCAGGAGGATTCGATCCTGACCGCCATGATGGAGGCTGAACTGGGCGTGGATATGACCTATATCCCCTTCGAGGGGGGCGGGACCGTGGCCAAGAACCTGGTCGGCAACCAGATCGATTCGACGGTGAACAACCCCTCCGAACAGATCGAGTTCTGGCGCGCCGGTAACACCAAGGCGCTGGTTCAGTTCAACGATGTGCGCAAACCCCCGTTCGAGGACGTGCCCACCGCACAGGAGGTCGGACTGGACATCGTTTATTTCATGCAGCGCTCGATCAGCGGTCCGGCGGGCATGAACCCCGAGGCGGTGGCCTGGTATCAGGACCTGTTCAAGACCCTCTTCGACTCCCAGGAATGGCAGGATTATTGCGAATCCGACGGGCTGACCTGTGAGGAATGGCTGTCCGGCGACGGGTTGCTGGCCTTCCATGACAGCCAGCTCAAGCGCCATGAGGAACTGATCGCCAAGGTTGGCGCAGGGGCAATCATGTCCGAGTGATCGGATACCCGGGCCGGTTCTTGCCGGCCCGGACCTCCGACCGCAGGCAGGTGCGTTGAGCGGTCGGCCTTTACAGCGATAACATAAAGGGATTGGAGGGCTTCATGTCTGTTCGCATGGCAGAACTCTTGATGGGCGTGTGCATGTTGTTGGTCTCGCTGGGCCTCATGTATTCCGTCGTGAGTGATGATCTCAATATCGGCTGGGTTCAGGGGCAGGGGCCGGGTGCGGGCATGTGGCCCTTCTGGTTGTCTCTGGGGATGGCGCTGACCTCGTGCTGGACGATCCTGCGCTGGGTACGGCGGCAAACCTGGGAATCGCGCAACGAGGCGCCCTATATCGACCCCGATACCGTCTTTCTTGTGGGGATCACCGCCGCGGCCATCCTGGGGCTGTTGGTCCTGACCACCATCATCGGTCTCTATTTCGCGATGATGGTGTTCCTGGTGTTTTATCTCAAGGTCATCGGGCGCCACAAATGGGGCATCACCATGATCGTCACGTTCCTGGTGCCATTCCTCGTCTACATGCTGTTCGAGGTGGCCTTGGCGAAATACCTGCCGCGCGGCCTGCCGTTCTTTGAGAACATCATGCTGGTGATCGACGACTTTCGTTATTCGATCATGTGATGCGGCCCAGAGCATAGGAACATCCGAAAATGGACAATATCCTGACATTGCTGGGCATGGGACTGTTGGAGTCCTTTCAGCCCTTGAACCTGATGATGATCTTTCTCGGCTGTCTGGCCGGGCTGTTCATCGGCGCCATGCCGGGGCTGGGATCGGTCAATGGGGTGGCCATTCTGCTGCCCGTGACCTTCCTGGTGCCACCGACCTCGGCGATCATCTTTCTGGCCGCACTCTATTATGGGGCGATGTACGGGGGGGCGGTCAGTTCAATCACCCTGGGTATTCCCGGCGCCTCGACGGCGGTGGCCACGGTCTTTGACGGCCGCCCCATGGCGCAAAGCGGGCGGGCCGACAAGGCGTTGATGGCGGCGGCGATCGCATCCTTCATCGGCGGCACGATTTCGGTGATCCTGTTCACCGGGTTCGCCCCGCCCCTGGCGCAATTCGCCCTGCGCTTCGGTCCGCAGGAAGAATTTGCGCTGATGCTGCTGGCCTTTGCCACCTTCATCGGGTTGGGCGGAGACGACATCCCGAAGACGATCTTCTCGATCATGGTCGGGCTGGTGCTTGCGGCGGTGGGCTTTGACATCATCTCGGGCAAGCCGCGGCTGATCTTTTTCGACATGGTCGAGTTCCAGCGCGGCATCGAATTCCTGGTGCTGGCCATCGGGATCTATGGCATCGGCGAGATGCTGTGGACGCTGGAACACACCAAGGGCGCTGTCCAGATCCACAAGGTCGAGGTGGGCTTTCAACGGATCGTCCAGAACCTGGCGCAGGTGAAGAAGTATTTCCCCAGCACGCTTCTGGGATCTGTTCTGGGGTTCTTCGTCGGCACCCTGCCGGCGGCGGGGGCGACACCTGCCTCACTGATGTCCTATGGGCTGGCCAAGACCTTTTCCAAGGATCCCGACAGTTTCGGCAAGGGCAATGTGTCCGGTGTCGCGGCGCCCGAGGCGGCCAATAACGCGGCCTCGACCGGGTCGATGCTGCCGATGATCACCCTGGGGATCCCTGGATCGCCGACCACGGCGATCCTGCTGGGGGGGATGATCATCTGGGGCTTGCGGCCGGGACCGTTGTTGTTCACCGAAAGCCCGGATTTCGTCTGGGGGCTGATCGGATCCATGTATGTCGCCAATGGGATGACCGTGGTGTTGAACATCGCGTTGATCCCGCTGTTCATCCGGGTTCTGGCCATGCCGTTCACGATTCTGGCGCCGATCATCTTTATCCTGTGTGTGGTCGGGGTGTTCGCCACGACGGATCGGATGTTCGATGTCTGGCTGATGTTCCTGATGGGGATGGCCGGGTATCTGCTGCGCAAGCTGAACTATCCGGTGGCGCCGGCGGTTCTGGCGATCGTATTGGGGCCGTTGGCTGAGAAATCGCTGCGTCAGTCACTGATTTCCAGCCAGGGCGATCCGATGACCTTCATCGAGCGGCCAATTTCGCTGAGCTGCATTCTGATCGCGGTGGTGCTGGTGCTCTATCCGGTGGTCGGGGCGATGCGCAAGAAGCGCAAGGCGGCGCTGGTCGATTGACGTGGAGGGGCGGGAGAAAGGGGGCTCCCGCCCGTCTTCGATGCCGGGGGCATCTTATCCCGTTGGGCCGTGCGCCGCTGCGCGGCGCTGTCGGGCGGGGTGCTCAGGCGAGGCGTTTTTCCATGCGGAAATTGGTTAGGGTGACGCCGTGTCTGATGACTTGCTGGGCGCCGTGGTCGGTCCAGCCCTGGCGCAGGAAGAAGCGCCGGGCCAGGTGGCTGGCTTCGGTATCCAGGCGGGTATGGCCCAGGTCGCGGGCGATCCCCAGCATCCGGTCATGGAGGGCGGCGGCCACGCCGGTGACCATGGCCTGGGGGTGGACATAGGCGAGATCCAGGTGTCCGTCCCTGCCCAATGTCATGAAGCCGGCCGGGGCCAGGTGCGTTGTTTCGGCGACCAGAGTGATTTCCGCGCCCAGCCGGTCAGCCCAGTCTGGACCCGGTGCATCGGGGGGTGCCCAGGCTGTGCGCTCGGCCGCCGTGTAGAACCGGGCCGCGCCTTCGTGCACCGCGCGGTGGAAGAGATCGGACAGCTCCGGTGCGTCCGTTGGTCGATAGGGGCGGATCCGGATCATGGGGTGGGCCGGAGCGATGAAATGGGCGCGCGCATGGGGCTGTCCTTATGATGCGCGGTCTTTGGAACACGGGGGCGTGGCTTGCAAGGGGCGGGGTCGTCACAGAGTAGGGCGGGGTCGTCACACAGAGGAAACGAGATTAACCCTGGGGAAAATCCGCGCGTTCATGACAGATGATGCCGGTGAAGTTGCCCGGATTTCAGGGGACGGCCCTGGGTCGGGACATTTTGCGCCGGCGCCCAGGGTTGTCAAACGATATCAGGTGCTTGGGATGCTTTTCGCCGGCCATCCCCGGTGCCGGCCTGTGGGAGGCTTTGCCATTGTGCCGCGGTTGGCAGTGCAACGGCTTGCCTGTCCGGCGCCCGCCTGTATAGGTGATTACGGTCATTTTATGGCCATGTCCGGCGACAATGAACGAAAAGGGGACAAATGCCGTGAAGTTTGGAGTGCCAGGAGAAACCTTCCCGGGCGAGAACCGGGTTGCCTTGACCCCTGACTCGGCAAGCCAGCTGCAAAAGCTTGGCTACGAGGTCGTTGTTCAGTCCGGCGCGGGGGGAGCTGCCGGGTTCAGTGATGCGGCATACGCCAGCGCCGGGGTTGAGGTTCTGCCCGATGCCGCTGCGGTGTTTGCCGCGGCCGATGTGGTGGCCAAGGTCCGCCCGCCCAGTGAGGCCGAGGTCGACCAGCTGCGTGAAGGGCAGACGCTGATCAGCTTTTTCTATCCGGCGTCGAACGAGGCGCTGATGGAACGGGCCAAGGGCCGGGGTGCCACGGTCATCGCGATGGACATGGTGCCGCGCATCAGCCGTGCGCAGAAGATGGATGCCTTGTCGTCCATGGCCAATATCGCGGGCTATCGGGCCGTGATCGAGGCCGGCAACAACTTTGGCCGCTTTTTCACCGGCCAGGTGACGGCGGCGGGCAAGGTGCCTCCGGCCAAGGTGCTGATCGTTGGCGCCGGTGTGGCCGGTCTGGCTGCGATCGGTACATCGACCAGCCTGGGCGCGATCACCTATGCGTTCGACGTGCGCCCCGAGGTGGCCGAGCAGATCGAATCCATGGGGGCCGAGTTTGTCTTCCTCGATTTCGAAGAGGCCCAGACCGATGGCGCCGCGACGGGTGGCTATGCGGCCCCCTCCAGCCCGGAATTCCAGGCCAAGCAGCTTGAGAAATTCCGCGAGCTGGCCCCCGAGATCGACATCGTCATCACCACGGCGCTGATCCCCAACCGCGATGCCCCGATCCTGTGGACCAAGGACATGGTTGAGGCGATGAAGCCCGGCTCGGTCATTGTCGATCTGGCGGCGGAACGCGGTGGGAACTGTGAACTGACCGTCAAGGATGAGAAAATCGTCACCGACAATGGCGTGACCATCGTCGGCTACACCGATTTCCCCAGCCGGATGGCGACCCAGGCCTCGACGCTTTACGCGACCAACGTACGCCACATGATGGCCGACCTGACGCCCGAGAAAGACGGCGAGGTCAACCAGAACATGGAAGATGACGTCATCCGCGGGGCGACGATCACCCATGACGGTGCGATCACCTTCCCGCCGCCGCCCCCCAAGGTCAAGGCCATCGCGGCCCAGAAGCCGAAGGAAAAGGCCAAGGAACTGACGCCCGAGGAAAAACGTGCCGCCGAGGTTGCCGCCTTCAAGGCGCAGACCCGTCAGCAGGTGACCCTGCTGGGGATCGGTGGTCTGTTGTTGCTGGCGGTGGGTCTGGTGGCCCCGGCCAGTTTCATGCAGCATTTCATCGTTTTCGTGTTGGCGGTGTTCGTCGGCTTCCAGGTGATCTGGAATGTCAGCCACAGCCTGCACACGCCGCTGATGGCTGTGACCAACGCGATCTCCTCGATCATCATTCTGGGTGCCCTGATGCAGATCGGATCGGGTTCCTTCCTGGTGATCATCCTTGCTGCGCTTTCGGTCTTCATGGCCGGGATCAACATCTTCGGGGGTTTCCTCGTGACGCGGCGCATGCTTGCCATGTTCCAGAAATCCTAAGGAGCAGCGGATAATGGACTTCGGATTTACGACTGCGGCCTATGTCGTCGCAGCAGTTCTTTTCATCCTCAGCCTGGGCGGCCTGTCCGGTCAGGAAAGCGCCAAGCGTGCCGTCTGGTATGGCATCGTGGGCATGGCGCTGGCGGTTGTCGCCACGCTGATCGGCCCTGGTGCCGGCCTGTGGCTGCTGTCGCTGGTGCTGATTGCCGCAGGTGGGGCCATCGGTGTCGTTGTCGCCAAGCGCGTGCAGATGACCGAGATGCCCCAGCTGGTGGCCGCGATGCATTCGCTGGTCGGTCTGGCGGCGGTATTCGTCGGCTTCAACGCCCATTTCGAGCTGGGCAATGTTCTGGCCATGGATGCGGCCACGCGTGAGGGGCTGACCGGTTTTGCCGGCCTTCTGGCCCATAAATCGCCGGTCGAGATCAACATCCTGCGGGTTGAGCTGTTCCTGGGCATCTTCATCGGGGCGGTGACGTTTACCGGATCAGTGATCGCCTATGGCAAGCTGGCCGGCAAGGTCGGCTCGGCGGCGACGAAACTGCCGGGCGGGCATCTGCTGAACGCGACCGCTGCGGTCATTTCGGTGCTTTGCCTGATCTGGTACTTCAACAGCGGTGGGTTCTTCCCGCTTTTCGTGATGACCCTCATGGCGCTGTTCATCGGCTATCACCTGATCATGGGCATTGGCGGCGCCGACATGCCCGTGGTCGTGTCGATGCTGAACAGCTATTCCGGCTGGGCGGCGGCGGCCATCGGTTTCAGTCTGGGCAATGACCTGCTGATCGTCGTGGGTGCGCTGGTCGGTTCGTCCGGGGCGATCCTCAGCTACATCATGTGCAAGGCGATGAACCGCAGCTTCATCTCGGTTATCCTGGGTGGGTTCGGCGGTTCCGCTGGTCCGGCGCAGGAGGTTGAGGGGGAACAAGTGGCCATCGACGCCGATGGTGTGGCTTCGGCGCTGGAAGATGCCGACAGCATCGTCATCGTGCCGGGCTATGGCATGGCGGTGGCCCAGGCCCAGCAGAACGTGGCGGAACTGACCCGCCGTCTGCGCGCCCAGGGCAAAGAGGTGCGGTTCGCCATTCACCCCGTCGCGGGCCGTCTGCCGGGGCACATGAACGTGCTGCTGGCCGAGGCCAAGGTGCCTTATGACATCGTGCTGGAGATGGACGAGATCAACGATGACTTCCCCGACACCGATGTGGTGATCGTCATCGGGTCCAACGACATCGTGAACCCGGCCGCCCAGGAGGATCCGAACAGCCCGATCGCCGGGATGCCGGTGCTGGAGGTTTGGAAGGCCAAGCAGGTCTTCGTCTCCAAGCGCGGCCAGGGCACGGGCTATTCCGGTATCGAGAACCCGCTGTTCTACAAGGAAAACACGCGGATGTTCTATGGCGATGCCAAAGCCAGCCTGGACACGCTGCTGACCAAGATCTCCTGAGAAACCTGCCCCCTGCGCCTGCGTCGCGGGGGGTGCTGCGCCTTTGGTGGGCGGGTGCTGCGGCGCTAATCACCGAACTCCCGACAAGATGATCCATGCGGCGCGGGGCCATTGGGCTTTGTGCCCCTTCCCTCCTATGCGCGGGACAAGCCCGGCACGGGCGCCGCGCATCGCCGGGCGGCCCCCCGACACGGCGATTGGCTGCCACAACCGCGCACCTTAGAGGGAAGATGTACTTGGCCGCCATAAAGCGCATCCGACCCGGCCTGGGATCGCCGCACCGCGGCCCGACGCTGCGCAGCTTGCTCTGTTACATTAACGACAGCTTTGTCCGCACAGCCGACGATCAGAAACGATCAATCCTGAGGACCGGTGGTCTTGCGCCGTCGGATCGCGGCCAGGCCCGCCAGGCCGGCCAGCAGCATCAACGCTGATGCGGGCAGGGGCACGGGGGCGATGGCGGGAACCGCCAGGCCAGTGACCGCAACCTCAAGCCTGACGCCGGGATTGCTCTGATCATGGCCGAAGAACAGGCCGCGCCCCGTATTCTGATACGAATTCCCATCGGTCAGGATCGTGATCGGATAGGAATTCTCGTGGACCCCTTGGGTCAGATTGCTCAGATACAGCGGCAAAGCGAACAGAAAGGTCAGGCTGTCACCATCGGCGGATCGCGTGGCGGTGGTCGGGCCACGATCCCCGGGCATGTCGGTGCGGTAGAAGATATCCGTCGCAAAGCCTTGATAGCCGGTCAGTGTGAAGCCGTCGAACAGAAAGGGGGAAGCGCTTACGTTTGACTGGTAAATCAACTGGGGGGTGATCAGTGTCCTGCCGGTTCCGTCTGACCGGACCGCGCGATCCTCATAGGTGTAGATTTTGGGAAAAGCGGGATGCGTTGCGAAAATGAGCGGGATGGACGTGTCCGTGAGGGGTGTTCCGTTCAGGGCAGGGGTGGTTGCGGCATCCGTGGCCGGGACCAGAACGCTCTGCCCGGGGGCAAGTGTGGCGGCAGTGCCCGGACCTGCCAGGCACAGGCAGGCGATGGCGATGAGGCGAGGGAATACCGTGGTGGTCATGCTCTGTCCTTCCGTTTGGGGACCGGAACCGACGCACATGCCAGCCCGGTTGAATGGGCGATGTGGGCAACGCAACAAGAGATCAGAAAACAGAATGCAGTCTGGACGGGGCCGGGGCGTCTGTCCAGTCTGGAAGACCTGATTTTATAGCGTCTCGGAGGGCTGACAGGCCGCAGTGGGTTGGCAAAATGGGCTGAGATGCTCTCAGTAAGATGCGCGGTCTCCTCTTATCCGCCTTCTGTCCTCAGAGCGTCTCCAGCAGGCGTCCGACCAGCCCTGGCAGATCCGCGAATTGGGCGAAGGTCGCCGTATGGGGCAGGGCCTCAAGGGGGCTCTGGCGATAGCCTTCGGTGAACAGGAGAAAGGGCACGCCGGCGCGGGTTGCTGTTTCCGCGTCTGTTTCGCTGTCGCCGACATAGAGGGTCTGGCCATCGCCCAATGCAGCCAGCGTGGCGTGCAGAGGGGCGGGATCGGGTTTGCGCTGGGGCAGGCTGTCACCGCCCAGGACTACCTCGAAATGGCTGTCCAGCCCCAGATGGGCCAGGATTGCGCGGCACGGGGCCATGGGTTTGTTGGTGCACAAGCCCAGCCTGTGGCCGGCTGCGCCCAAAGCCGCAAGCGCTTCGGGGGCGCCGGGATAGGGGCGGGTCAGATCCACCGCCGTCTCATACCGGGCCATGAAGGCCGCCAGCAGCCGCGCCTGATCGCTGTCGGGGATACCCCGTGCGGCGCGCATCCGGGCGACGAAAACCGGCGTGCCATGTCCGATGAAATCGCGCGCCTCGGCCAGGGTGACGGGGGGGGCGCCTTCCTGTGCCAGCACGGCATTGGCGGTGGCGTGCAGATCGGGGGCGCTGTCGATCAGCGTGCCATCGAGGTCAAAGACGATACGCGCCATGGCGGTCACCTGCGGTTGGCGCGGCGGCAGGGCCGGGCGCGGGGAAACATGTCATCGGGCGACTGTCGCGGATTGCCGCGTACCTGTCGATGGGTTTTTGTCCGGGGGCTTGTGCCGGGGCGAAACGGCTTTGCGCCGGTCTGTGTCGTGGCGTAAAGCCATGGCATGACACGCGTGAACCGCCCTCTGCTGATTGCCGTCGATGGCGGTGGCACCCTGTGCCGTCTGGCGGCCTTGTCTGGCGGCACCCGGGTTGAGGTCACGGGGGGCGCGGCCAATGTGTCCACCGATTTCGATGGGGCGATGGCCACGATCCGCGATGGTTTGGCGCGGCTGTCCGCAGCGGCCGGGGCAAGTGCGGCGCAGATGGCCGGGGCCCAGGTCTATCTGGGGCTGGCCGGGGTGGTTTCCGCTGATCTGGCGGCACGGGTTGCGGCCGGGGTGCCTGCCGCCCGGGTCCAGGTTGAGGATGACCGCCCGGCGGCGGTTCTGGGGGCACTGGGGCAGGCCGATGGGTGTGTTGTCGGCTTGGGTACCGGATCGTTTCTGGCTCGCCATGCAGAGGGGGGAATCACGCTGCGGGGGGGCTGGGGATTGCGGCTGGGGGACGAGGCCTCGGGCGGCTGGCTGGGCCGGGCGTTGCTGGCCCGGGTGTTGCATGTTCACGATGGGATGGCCGAGGCAAGCCCCCTGACCCGCGCGGTCCTGTCCGAGTTCGGCGCGGATCCGGGGGCACTGGTTGCCTTCAGCCTGCGGGCTGTTCCTGCGGATTATGCGGCCTATGCGCCACGTATTCTGGCGGCGGCGAGGCAAGGCGATGCCGTGGCCGTGGATCTGATGCGGGCCGGGGCCGATTACCTGACGCGCGGCTTGCATGCGATCGGCTGGCGGCCGGGTGAGGCGCTGTGCCTGACCGGGGGGCTGGGGTCGGGCTATGCGTCCTGGTTGCCAGCGGGGATGCAGGCGGCGCTGATCCCGCCCAAGGGGTCCGCGCTGGACGGGGCCCTGGCCCTGGCAAGACGTTTGGACGAGGGGTGTGATGACCGGTGATCAGGCTTATCTCGGTGCCGAGATCTTCGATGGGGCCCGCAGCCGCGCGGGGCAGGCCCTTGTGGTCGGTGACGGGCGGGTGCGGGGGATTCGGCCACTTGCCGATGTGCCGGCCGGGATGCGCCGGGTCATCCTGCCCGGGGGGGTGTTGGCGCCGGGCTATGTGGATCTGCAGGTTAATGGCGGCGGCGGCGTGATGTTCAACGATGCCCCCTGTGTCGAGACCCTGCGGCGCATGGCCCAGGCCCACGCGGCGCTGGGGGCCACTGCGATCCTGCCGACGCTGATCACCGATACCCGCGCCCAGGTGGCTGCTGCGATTGCTGCGGTGAAGGCTGCGCTGGCTGCGGCGGTGCCCGGTATCATCGGCCTGCATCTGGAGGGGCCCCATATCGCCCCGCGGCGCAAGGGCGCCCATGATCCGGGCCTGATCCGACCGATGGAAGAGGCGGATCTGGCGATGCTCTGCGCTGCGGCGCGGGATTTGCCGGTGCTGATGGTGACGCTGGCTCCGGCCAGTGCCACGCCGGATCAGATCCGGGCCTTGGTCGGGGCCGGGGCGGTGGTGTCCATCGGCCATGCCGAGGCGGATTACGACAGCTGCATGGCGGCGGTGGGGCAGGGTGTGTCCTGCTTTACCCATCTCTATAACGCCATGCGTCCGCTGGGCCATCGCGATCCCGGCGTGGTCGGTGCGGCGCTGGATGCAGGGCAGGCCCATGCCGGGCTGATTGCTGATGGGATCCATGTCCATCCGGCAGCGATGCGGATTGCGTTGGCGGCCAAACGTGGGCCGGGGCGGATCTTTCTGGTCAGTGATGCCATGGCGCCGGCGGGGACCGATGCGGATCATTTCTTCCTGAATGGCCGCCGGGTTGATCGCCGCGAGGGGCGGCTGACCCTGGCCGATGGCACGCTTGCCGGTGCAGATCTTGATCTCAGCCGTGCCGTCGCCACCCTGATCTGCCAGGTGGGCATGTCGCGGGATGAGGCCCTGGCCATGGCCACTGCTGCCCCGGCCGTTGTGATCGGACGGGGGGCGGATCTGGGGTGTCTGCGGGTTGGAGGTGCCGCTGATTTTATCCATCTCGGCGATGATGGCGCTTTGGCTGGGGTTTGGCGGCATGGAGCGCGCGTGGCGTGACGGCTTGTGCCAATGGCCCTGAAAGGGGGGCGCTTTCTGTGGTTGATGCCAGCCGCGCCAGCGCCAGATCGGAGGGCCGGTCCGGCGCTGGCGCGGCGCCCTACGGGCTTGTTCTGCGCCGAGAGAAATCAGGGGCGGCCTGCATCTAACCGATGCTTGCCAGGTCTCGGACGACCTCCAGCAGGCGGGCGACCTCTTCCTCGGTGTTGTAATGGCAGACCGAAACCCGAATGCAGCTGTCCATACCCAGTGGATCCAGGATATTGCCCGAGTAGTGATCCGCCTTGCGCGTATGGGTGCGCACGCCGGCCGCGTTCAGCCGCGACACCACATCGACCGATGGAATGCCCGCCATGGCGAAGGACACCAGCCCCTCACGCCGGGGGTTGTCCACGCCGCCGACGATGCTCACCCCCTTGGTCTGGGCCAGGCCGGGCAGGTTGCCGGTGCCGTGCAGCATCGCGTCGGTCAGGCGCTTTTCATGGGCGTGTATCGCCTCACCCGCTGCCATGATCCGGGCCCGGCGGTCTGTGCTGTCGGTGAAATGGGTGCCCAGCCACTCGAAATAGGCAACCACATCACTGAAGGTCGCGTAGGACCCGGTGTCACGTGTGCCCATTTCCCAGGGTGAGCCGGGGGCGTTCAGCAGGCTGTCATGGGGCAGGGCGGCAAGCCGGTCTGAAACCCAGGCCACGCCATAGCCGTGCCGCGAAAAGACCTTGTAGGGCGAAATGACATAGCCATCGATCCCATAGGCGGCCAGATCCAGCCGGCCATGGGCGGCATGCTGGATGCCATCGACGATGATGTAGCAATCCGGTGCCTTGGCCCGGATCGCAGCGGCAATGGCGGCCACATCCACCCCCATCCCCGTCACGGGTGAGGTATGCAGGATCGTCGCCACCCGTGTATCGGCGGTGATCTCGGGCAGATAGGCGGCCACATCCACCGATCCCGTGGCATCGTCATGGGCAACCAGCACATGGGCTTTGTCTGACAGAGGTGCATAGCGTGCCGCCGCACTGCGCGAGGCCGGGTGTTCCAGTGTTGAGCCCAGTACCCGTCCCGGTCCCGTCCCCAGACAGGCGGCGCGGATCAAACGGAACAGTAACTCGGTGCCGCTTTCGCCAACGAAGAACTGCCCGCCATCCGGGTTGAAGAAGGCAGCCATGTCCGCCTTGGCGCGGTCGATCGTGGCGACCAGTGCATGGGCGGCGGGGTTATCGCGGCCTTGGTTGTCGGGAATCGCGGCATAGGTGGTTGAGGTTTCGACCACCGATTTCAGCGTCAGCGCGCCTCCGGCATTTTCAAAGAAGACACGAGGGCCTTGGAACGGGTCGCTGTCCACGTGGCAGAATCGGCTGCGAATCTCATCCAGAAGGCCGGGGTGGGTGTCGAACATGGGGGTTCCTGCGCGCTGTATGGAGGGATAAAATGGATAAGTCCTGTATTTCATGGCTCTTTTATCCGCAGGCCACCGTGAAGGAAAGGATGGCTGCGGCGACTCGGGGTGGCCGGGGATTCGACCTGGCGGGGGTAAAGACTGGATCAAAGCCACCGTGACGGGGGTGTCGGGCGATCCTTGTGCAGGACGCCAATCGCCCAAACAGCCAGCATTTTATGGGCCATTCTTAAGAAAGGTAAAAATTTTCGGGTCTGAGCGCTTTTTCTGCTTGCGGGTCTTTGGCGGTTTGCTTAGACACCGCTTCACCGACGGGGCGGCGACGCACTGTTGGCCGCGGGGCGGGCCGGATGGCTGGTTCTTCGGGAAGGAATTTGGGATTGATCTAGCGGGTTGCGCTGTAAGGATATGGCGCTGCACGTTGGTTTTTGTCTCTTGGG
>JBKDZR010000111.1:0-2805 GCA_047971485.1 Qingshengfaniella sp.
CGGCCACGCCCTGCCCGAACCCGAATAAAGCAACAGCCATGAGGGTTGACCATCAGCTTTGTGGACAAAGCTGTCGTTTATCCCCTCGGCGCGGGACAAGCCCGGAACGGGCGCCGCGCCATCACTGGGGCGGCCCACCGGTCTGGCGCTCTGGCTGAAGACAGTGCAACGCTTAAAGGTTCCGCTACCACGGCCATCATAAACCGCGCTGATCACAGGGTGGATGCGCCAGCCCCCGGTCCGGCGCTGGCGCGGCTGGCTCCGCTGGTGGCCAAGGTCAACAAGGCCTCAAAACGGTCATTTTCCAGGCCATTGATATGATATCAGCCGGGCTCGGTCTGGCACGCCGCAAAGCAGCCTTTGGGCTTATTCTGCGTCGGGGTCAGGGGCAATAAGATCTGAGAGCCGCCATCTGTGACGAAAAAAGCAGGGGGCGCCAAGGCCATTGGTCTCGGGCGCGGTTCGGACCCGTCACTCCGGCAGGTTGCTGTCCAGCCCCCACAGATCCACGGCCGGCAGCCAGCCGCGATGCCCCCCCGCCGTCACCCGGCACCAGCCTTGTTGGCAGTCCCCCAGCCGGGCAATCACCCCGCGTTCAGCGCGGGCCTCGACAGGGGCGTCGGGCGCGGCGCGGGTGCGCAACTCGGCGGTTTCGGCGTCGATGATCACCGTGCGGTTGCCGGACAGCAGCGCATAATGTACCCAGCCGCCCGCCCCGTCGCGATCCACCACACGCCGCCAGTGGCCGTATTCGCCAGTCACGATCAATGGCATGCCGGGGTGGCGAAAGACCCAGTCGATGCGATGTGACATGGATGGGCCACGGCGGATATTCGCCTCACTCGCCTTGAGGGACACAAAGCGCGGCAGCGGCAGGTTGGTCACCGCGCCGGTTGCACGCAGGGCTGCCGTCGTCTGCCCCAACGTCGATCCCGCCGTCAGGATCAGCGCGACAGCGCCCGCCAAAACCAGATGTCGTCGTGTCCGGTTCACCGTTTTCAAGCCTCATTGCTCATGGCCGGTATGATCCGGCCTTATTGTTGCGCCAAACTTGCTTCTGAAGTGGGGCGCTTGTGCATGGTGTTCTTCAGGTCACTGTGCCAGTGTCGGCATGACTTGAAAAGTTGAGGACTTGGGGGATGCCTGCAAAACGTCTGAGTGTGGTTGTGACGCGACGCCTGCCGGAAGCGGTGGAGACGCGCCTGGCCGATCTGTTCGATACGCAACTGCGGTCCGATGACACCCCGATGTCCCGGGCCGAGCTGGTTCAAGCGGTGCAGTCCTGCGATATCCTGGTGCCGACCGTGACCGACCAGATCGATGCGGGCCTTCTGGGGCAGGCGGGGCCACAATTGCGCCTGATTGCCAATTACGGGGCGGGGGTCGATCATATCGATGTCGCGTCGGCCCGGTCGCGGGGGGTGCTGGTGACCAACACCCCCGGGGTCACGGCCGAGGATACGGCGGACATGGCCTTGGCGCTGATCCTGGCTGTCACCCGGCGCTTGCCCGAAGGTCTGTCCCGCATGCAGAGCGGCGAATGGACCGGCTGGGCGCCGACCGCGCTGCTGGGTGGACGGATCGGCGGGCGCCGGCTGGGGATCCTGGGCATGGGCCGGATCGGGCAGGCGGTGGCGCGGCGGGCGCAGGCCTTTGGCATGCAGATCCACTATACCAACCGCCGCCGGGTCGCGGCCGAGATCGAGGCTGATCTGGGTGCGACCTTCTGGCCGGAACTGGATGACATGGTGCGCCGGGTCGATGTTCTGTCGGTCAACTGCCCCTCGACGCCGGACACATTCCACCTGATCAACGCGCGGCGGCTGAAGCTGATGAAACCTGGCGCGGTGATCGTGAACACGGCCCGGGGTGAGGTGATCGACGAGAACGCCCTGGTCCGGGCCCTGCGTGATGGTCAGATCGCTGGGGCCGGGTTGGATGTGTTCGAACACGGGACCCAGGTGAACCCGGCCCTGCTGGAGATGCCCCAGGCCGTGCTGTTGCCGCACATGTCCTCCGCCACTGAAGAGGGGCGCATCGACATGGGCGAAAAGGTGATCATCAACATCAAGACCTTTGCCGACGGCCATCGACCGCCTGATCAGGTGGTGCCGGGAATGCTGTAAGGCAGGGGGCTGCGTCGCCCTGGGACGATCCGACGCCCAATGTTGGGGGTGGGATCGCACGGGGCATCAGCCTTGACCGGCTTTCGACCTGCCGAACTGGGTCGAGGTTCTGAGCGACGACTATTTCCTCGAGGTGTTCTTGCGCTTCGCTTCGCTCATCTGCCTCGTGCGTGGCGTGCCCGAGGCCACCATCGTGAGCCGCATGATCCGGCGCTGGCGGCGGATGTCGCTGTTGGTGTCGGTCGTGGCGCGGATGCTGGGCTGGACGCTGCTTTTTTAGAGCGGTTTTCGATCATTCCGGGTCATATCCGCAAGAGCTGAAGTAGTTGGCGCATTCATCGGGCTGGAAGGTGTCGATGAGCCTTCCGATCATGTCCCACAGGCCGCTAACGGTTCGTTCGCCGATCTTTCGGAGCATGGCTTTCAGCCGGGAGAACGCTTTTTCGATCGGATTGAAGTCGGGGCTGTAGGGCGGGAGGAAGCGCAGGGTTGCGCCCGCCGCCTCGATCTTGTCCCGCACTGCTGTGCGCTTGTGGCTCTGAAGAGAGGTGGTCCCAGTATTTTGACCAGATTGCAGCCTAAGTTAAGGTGGATCTTCGTTTTGTTTCAGGCTGCCATCTTCTCTGGTTCGGTTTTGGTCTCATAGGCCTCGTTCGGGGTCACTATGCCGTGGGTCGAG
>JBKDZR010000112.1:0-13939 GCA_047971485.1 Qingshengfaniella sp.
ATGAGCTACTTCACCGAGGATCGTTCATCTGATGTGGTGAACGCGCGGATGGGGGCGGGTGTGGATGGCCGGCTGGCCGAGGTAATGGGCGCGCTGGTGCGGCACCTGCACGCCTTCGCCAAGGAGGTCGAGCTGACCCAGGCCGAATGGGAGCTTGCCATCGACTTTCTGACCCGCACTGGCCAGATCTGTTCATCGGAACGGCAGGAATTCATCCTGTTGTCCGACGTGCTGGGCTTTTCGATGCTGGTCGATGCGATCAACAACCGCCGCCCGGCCGGGGCCACCGAGAACACGGTTTTCGGCCCCTTCCATGTCGCCGACGCGCCGCTGCGGGCGATGGGCGACACGATCAGCCTGGATGGCAAGGGCGAGACCTGCCTGTTCGAGGGGCGGATCCTGGACCTTGAGGGCATCCCGATCGAAGGCGCGCTGCTGGATGTCTGGTCCGACAATGCCGAGGGCTATTACGACGTTCAGCAGCCCGAAACCCAGCCGAAATGGAACAACCGGGGGCGCTTCGTCACCGGGGCCGATGGGCGCTATGGCTTTGTCGGGATCCGGCCGGTCAGCTATCCAATCCCCGATGACGGGCCGGTGGGCAAGATGCTGACGGCGCTGGGGCGGCACCCCTACCGGCCGGCGCATATGCACTTCATGATCAGCGCGCCGGGGTTCCAGACGATCGTGACCCACACCTTTGTCGGCGACGATCGGTACCTGGGCGATGACGCGGTGTTCGGGGTCAAGGAAACCCTGGTCGCCCCGTTCGAGCCCCTGACCGACGCCCCCACAGACTGGCGATCACCCTTCGATTTCATAATGGTCAAAGAGGCCTGAAAACCTGCCCGGGGAGGGGCAGCTGAGGCGATCACAAAGGGAGGGAAGCCATGGAACACACAGCTTCCAGCGGCCACAGCACCGCAGGCGGGCTTGATCTTGGTACGGTGCACCTGCGCTATGACATTGTCGGTGAGGGCCCGCCTTTGGTGCTGGTGCATGGCTCGGCGGTGGACCGGACGACCTGGGACCGTATCGTTCCGGCCTTGGCCCGGACACACAGGGTCATCACCTATGACCGGCGCGGCTATGGCGAAAGCCGACATGCCCCGGTGCGCGATCACAGGGTCCATCGCGAGGATCTGATCGCCTTGCTGGAACGGCTGGCCGCCGGGCCCGCCGCTGTCGTTGGCTGGAGTTCCGGGGGCAATATAGCCCTGGCCACGGCGGTGAAGCGCCCCGATCTGTTCACATCGCTTGTCGCCGTCGAGGCGCCGTTTCATGGTTTGCGCCATATGAACGGTGCCGTGCTGCGCACCCTGTTACGGCTGAAGGCCAGGCAGATCGCCGGGCATCCCACGCAGGCGCTGGAGGAATTTCTGCGGTTTGGCTGTGCCCTTGAAAATGGCGGGAACAGCTATGATCGGCTGCCGGAGACCGACCGCGAGATCCTGCGGCGCTATCCCCGTCAGGTTCTGGCGGAATGGGATCCGCATCCTTTCGGTGTCATGCATGAACATGTGTCCACGCGGGCGGTGGCCGCTATTCCACATCCGATCACCTGGCTTTTAGGCGGCGAAAGCCCACCCTGGATGAGAAAGCTGCATGATCACGTCAAACGCCAGCGGGCGGATATCCGGACAACCGTCATCCCCGGGGCCGGCCATCTGATGCACGTCGATGCGCCGGATGAATTTGTCGCCGCGATTTTGCATGGCGTGTCCTGAAGCCCAAAAGTGGAGGAGAAGATGCCCAATCCGAGACCAAGCCTGCTGTCTGCCTGCGTCTTTGTGATGCTGGCCAGCCTTGCGTCGGCGCAGGACGCGCCACCTGCCCCGACGGAACCCGCGATTGTCGAAGTGATCCCCCTGGGAACCGCCGGGGGGCCGCCGATCCGGATCAATCGCTCGGAACCGGCCACCCTGGTGCGGGTCGATGACAAGCTGTACCTGGTGGATACTGGGATCGGAACGGTGCGCCGTCTTGTTCAGGCGGGGGGATCTGTGGCCGGGCTGAACGCGCTGTTCATCACCCATCTGCATCCCGATCATGTGATGGATCTGACGGCGCTGATATCCGATAGGCTGTTCGCCCTTGGCAATGGAGCGCCGGTTGGCCCGTTGCAGGTTTATGGTCCGCCCGGAACCGAGGCGATTGGCGCCGTGGCGATCAGCTTTGTCGATCTCGCCTTTGAAACCTTCTTCGTTCAGGGGTGGGGAGCGAAGTTCCAGAAACCCTATGTCGTGTTTCACGATGTCCCCGAAGGGGCGTTCTTTCGTGATGGAACGGTTGAGGTCTCGGCCCAGGAAAACACCCATTACGTGCTGATGACGGATGAGGAACGGGAGATCTACAAAACCTATGCTTTCCGCATGAACACACCCAATGGCGATATCCTGTTTACCGGTGATACTGGCCCGGATGAACGGATGCATGGCTTTGGCAAGGATGTCGATCTGATGGTCGGCGAGGTGACCAATCTGGCGGAAATGAAGGTCCTGCTGACCAGGATGCTCAGCGGGACCCCGGCGGAATCTGTTTTGCCGGTGTTCATTGAACATATTCAGCGCCAGCATCTGGAACCAGAAGAGGTCGCCAGGATCGCCAATGGCGCCAATGCCGGGGCGGTGGTGCTGAACCATTTCGGGCCGGATGCGGAAACGGCTGGCACCGATGTCATCCGTGAAGGGGTTCAGGCGGCTTATGACGGGGATGTCTACGTCCCCGAAGATCTTCAGGTTTATTGTCTGACCCGGCCAGCCGGGGCGCCCCGCGCCGAGGTGTCTCTGTGCCGGTCGGAGGCCACGCCATAGGGCCTTCGCCGGATGGGAAAGCCGCGCCCCTCTTTCGGGGGCGCGGACCAGATCAGGCTGTCGGTTGCATCGCGCGCCCATCGCCAAAGCGACCGTAAAAGCTGTCACCGCTTTCGGCCAGATCGCGCAGCAGGGCCGGGGTCTTGAAGCGGGGACCGAATTTTGCCGCCAGCCCGTCGCAGATCTCCGTCGCCCGGGTCGCGCCGATGATATCCAGCCAGGAAATTGGCCCGCCGGACCAGGGCGCAAAGCCCCAGCCGAGGATCCCGGCGACATCGCCTTCGCGAATATCCATCAGCACACCATCCTCAAAGGCCCTTACAGCCTCCAGGCATTGGGCCATCAGCAGGCGGTGCTGAACTTCGGCCAGGTCGGGTTGGTCGGGGGCTTCGGCATACTGTGCCGCCAGTCCCTCCCACAGGCCCTGCCGTTTGCCGGCATCGTCATAGGCGTAGAAGCCCGACTTGCTCTTGCGCCCCAACCGGCCCTGACCTTCCAGCCAGAAGACCACCTCATCCACATCGTCATCGGGATAGGCCGCGCCCATGGCCGCCTTGGTTGCCCGGGCGATCTTGGCGCCCAGCTCGATGCTGATTTCGTCGGTCAGTTGCAGGGGGCCAAGGGGCATGCCCACCAGCTTGGCGGCGTTCTCGATCAGGGCCGGGGTCACGCCTTCGCGCAGCATCCGCATGCCTTCGTTCAGATAGGGCAGGATGCAGCGGTTGGCATAGAAGAAGCGTGCGTCATTGACCACGATGGGCGTCTTGCGGATCTGGCGCACGAAATCGAGCGCCTTGGCCACCGCAACATCGCCGCTTTTCGCCCCCTTGATGATCTCGACCAGACCCATCTTGTCCACGGGACTGAAGAAGTGGATGCCGATGAACTGGTCGGCGGCGCGGCTGGCCTTGGCCAGTTCGGTGATCGGCAGGGTCGAGGTGTTGGTAGCAAAGATCGCATCAGTGGGCAGATGGGCCTCGGCCTTGGCGGTGGTCTCGGCCTTGACCCTGGGGTCCTCGAACACCGCTTCGACCACCAGATCACAGCCCTGAAGCGCAGTGAAATCGGTGGTGGCGGTGATCCGTGACAGGACCTGATCCTTTTGCTCGGGGGTCACCTTGCGGCGGCTGATCCCCTTGTCCAACAGGCCGGCGGAATGGGCTTTGCCCCGATCGGCGGCCTCCTGGCTCTGGTCGATCAGCGCCACCTCGATCCCGGCATTGGCCGAAACATAGGCGATGCCCGCGCCCATCATCCCCGCACCCAGAACCCCCAGTTTGCGTACCGTCTGATCCGGGGCCTTGGGCCGGTTGGCGCCTTTTTCCAGGGCCTCCTTGTTCAGGAACAGCGTGCGGATCATCGCGCTGGACGAGGGATTCAGCAGGATGTCGGTGAACCAGCGGGCTTCGATCTTCAACGCGGTGTCAAAGGGGACCAATGCCCCCTCATAGACCGCCGAAAGCAAGGCCTTGGGTGCCGGATAAACCCCCTTGGTCTTGCCGTTGACCATTGCATTGGCCCCGAGGAAGGTCATGAACCCCTGGGGGCTGTAGGGGGTGCCCCCAGGCATTTTCCAGCCCTTCTGATCCCAAGGCTTGACGATATCGGCCTCACCTGCGGCCAGAATCCAGGCCTTGGCGGCGGCCAGCAGCTCACCGGGGGCCACCACTTCGTCAATCAGGCCGGCGGCCCTGGCGGCCTTGGGGTCGCTCAGCTTGCCCTCCAGCAGGAAAGGGGCGGCCCCCATCGCCCCCAGCTTGCGGCTGAGCCGCGTGGTGCCGCCCGCGCCAGGGAACAGCCCGACCTGGATCTCCGGAAATCCGATCTTGGCCTTGGGGGTGTCGGCGGCAAAGATCCGGTGGCAGGCCAGCGGGATCTCCAGGCCGATCCCCAGCGCCGTGCCGGGCAGGGCGGCGGCAATGGGCTTGCCCCCCTTCAATGTCTTGTGGTCCATACCGGCACGCTCAATCTTGCGCAAAATGGCGTGGATGCCCATGATCCCCTCGAACAGGCCCCGCGCCGGATCATCGCCGGCCCCGTCGCGCATACCCGCCAGAATGTTCAGATCCATGCCGCCGGCAAAGGTACCCTTGCCCGAGGTGATCACAACGCCCTTGACCGCCGCGTCGCCCAGGGCGGTGTCGATCATCCTCTCCAATGTGGCAAAGCCCTCCAGGCTCATCACATTCATGGATTTTCCGGGCACATCCCAGGTGATCACGGCCACGCCGTCATCCTGTAGCGCGTAACTGAAATCGGTCATGTCGTCTCCTTGGGACGTATCCCCAGTCTGTCATTTCCAGGCCCGCCGGTCCACGGGCCTGGCCTGTCCTCTGCCCCCCTGCGCACCCGCGCGGCGACAGCCGCGCCGGGCCCAACGCTTTGTGCAGGCTCTGCCTGCGCCAAGGGGCGGGAGGGCCCTGTCCTTGTTCCGCGCCCCCGTTTCTCCCGCGCGTCCCCGCCGGGGTCGAACCGACGGGGTACGATCCGCCGGTCCGCAGATGTCCCCAGACCGGCCATCAGACCCGCTCGATGATCGTCGCGGCCCCCATGCCCGAGGCGATGCACAGTGTCGCCAGGCCGACCGCCTTGTCCTGGCGTTCCAATTCGTCCAGCAGCGTGCCGATGATGATCGCGCCCGTCGCGCCCAGCGGATGGCCCATGGCGATGGACCCGCCATTGACATTGACCTTGGCCGGATCGGCGTCAAAGGCCTGAAGGAACCGCAACACCACGGCGGCGAAGGCCTCATTGACCTCGAAAAGATCAATATCGGCAATGGACAAACCGCTCTCGCGCAGGATCTTTTCCGTCACTGGAACAGGCCCGGTCAGCATGATCGTCGGATCAGTGCCGATCTTCGCCGTTGCCCGGATCCGCGCCCGCGGTTTCAGCCCATTGGCCTCGCCGAAGGCCTTGGTGCCGATCAGAACCGCCGCCGCCCCATCGACAATACCGGATGAGTTGCCGGCATGGTGCACATGCTCGATCCGCTCCAGATGGGGATATTTCATCAACGCCACGGTGTCGAAACCGGGCATCCCTTCGCCCATCTCCTTGAAGGATGGCTTGAGCGCGCCCAGCGATTGCATGTCCGTCTCGGGGCGCATGTATTCATCCCGATCGAGGATCGGCACACCGTGGCGGTCGCGGATCGTGACCACGGATTTCGCAAACCGCCCGGCATCCCAGGCCGCCTTGGCGCGCTTTTGCGATTCTACCGCCAAGGCATCCACCTGTTCACGGCTGAATCCGTGCTCTGTGGCGATGATGTCCGCCGATATTCCCTGAGGGACAAAATAATGTGCCATGGCAACCGAAGGATCCACGGCCACCGCCGCTCCGTCGGATCCCATGGGCACCCGGCCCATCATCTCGACCCCGCCGGCCACATAGGCCTGACCGGCCCCGGCGCGGACCTGGTTGGCGGCCAGGTTGATCGCCTCCATGCCGCTGGCGCAAAAGCGGTTGATCGACAGCCCGGGCACCTGTTCATCGAACGCCGAGGCCAGCACGGCCGTCCGCGCCAGACAGCCGCCCTGTTCGCCGATCTGGGTGACATTGCCCCAGATCACATCCTCGATCAGGCGGGTGTCCAGATCGTTGCGATCCTTCAGCGCGTTCAACATCAGCGCCGACAGGCGGACCGAGGTCACCTCTTGCAGCGCGCCGTCTGCACGCCCCTTGCCGCGCGGGCTGCGCACCGTGTCATAGATAAAGGCGTCGGTCATCTCGGCATGTCCTTTTCGGTTCTCCGGCCACGGGGCCGGTATCGGATCGCAAACAGGCGATAGTCTTTTCCCCGACAGATCGGGGGCGTGTCGCCGCTGTCATGCGGGCTGTTGCTTGCGCCTTTCATCCCATCCTCTCCTGCGGGAAGGTTGCCCCCCCGCGTACCGGTTCAGATATCCCCGGGTCCCGTCCCCGTCTTACCTTCCCGTTCCGGTCCCCGAAGCGTGGCGCTATGGTAGGCCGGATGCAAGGGGCACTGAAAGGCCCGGTCCGTTGCCCCCGGTTTCCCCCCGCTTCCGGGCGGATTTTATCCCGGGGCTGTAACGAAAATTTTTCAGTGCCGGCCTCAGAATGCCTCGGCCGGCAGATCCATTACCACGGCGCCGCCACTTTCGATTCGCGCCAGATGGGTGGCGGTGGCCGGCAACTGACGGGCCATATAGTAGCGCCCAGTGGCCAGTTTCGCGGTCAGGAAATCCTTGTCTCCGCCCCCCGCATCCAGCTGTTCCAGCGCGGCCTTGGCCATTCGTGCCCACATCAGGCCAAGACAGACATGGCCGAAAAGGTGCATGAAATCATAGCTGCCGGCCAAGGCGTTGTTGGGGTTTTTCATGCCGTGCTGCATGAAATACATCCCCGCCGCCTGCAGATCCTTGCTGGCCTGTTTCAGCGGGTCGAGGAAGGGGGCTTTCAACCCCTCGTTTGCCTCGTTTTCCTTGATGAAGCCCTTCACCATCTCGAAAAACGCGAGGATCGGCTTGCCCCCGTCGGCGGGCAGCTTGCGGCCCACCAGATCAAGGGATTGGATGCCGTTGGTGCCTTCATAGATCATGGTGATGCGCGCATCACGGACGAACTGTTCCAGGCCCAATTCGCGGGTAAAGCCGGATCCGCCCGGGGTTTGCTGGGCCAGAACCGTGGTCTCAAAACCCTTGTCTGTCAGGAACCCCTTGATCACCGGTGTCAGCAGCGAAATCAGCGCCTCGGCCCCCGCATCGCCGCCGCGATGGGCCTGATCGATCAGCGAGGCCCCCCAGAAGGTCAGCGCCCGGGCCCCTTCGACAAAGCTTTTCTGATGCAGCAGATTGCGCCGCACATCCGGGTGCACGATGATCGGATCGGCCGGGCCGTCGGGGTTTTTCGCCCCGGTCACGTCACGGCCTTGCAGGCGATCCCGGGCAAAGGCCAGCGCGTTCTCATAGGCCACGGCGCCCTGGGCATAGCCCTGCAGGCCGACCCCCAGCCGGGCCTCGTTCATCATGGTGAACATGGCGCGCATGCCGCCATGTTCCTGCCCAACCAGCCAACCGGTGGCCCCGTCATAGTTCATCACGCAGGTTGCATTGCCATGGATGCCCATCTTGGCCTCCAGCCCGCCGCAGCTGACGGCATTGCGATCGCCCAGGCCGCCATCGTCGTTGACCAGGAATTTCGGCACGATGAACAGGGAAATGCCCTTGGTGCCTTCGGGTCCGCCCGGGATCTTGGCCAGTACCAGATGGATGATGTTCTCGCTCAGGTCATGTTCACCCGCCGAGATCCAGATCTTGGATCCGGTGATCCGATAGCTGCCATCGCCTTGCGGCTCGGCCCGGGTGCGGATCAGGCCCAGATCGGTGCCGCATTGCGGTTCCGTCAGGTTCATGGTGCCAGACCATTCGCCGCTGATCATCCTGGGCAGATAGGTTTGCTTCTGGTCGTCCGAGCCATGGGCATGGATCGCGGAACAGGCGCCATGGGTCAGGCCCTGATACATGTTGAAGGCCATGTTGGCCGAAACGAACATCTCGTTGACCGCGCAGTGCAGCACATAGGGCATGCCCTGGCCGCCATAGTCGGGATCGGCATCCAGCCCCATCCAGCCGCCTTCGCGCAGCTTGTCATAGGCGGCCTTGAAGCCTTCGGGTGTGCGCACGGTGCCGTTTTCCAGATGGCAGCCCTGTTCGTCGCCGATCCGGTTCAAGGGTGCCAGCACCTCGGAAGACAGCTTGCCGGCTTCTTCCAGGATGGCGGCGGTGAAGGCGGTGTCCAGATCAGCATAGCCGGGAATGTCGGCCTCGGGAACGTGCAGCACATCGTGCAGGACGAATTGCATATCCTTGATCGGGGCGGTGTAGCTCGGCATGATATTTCTCCCTTTGCGGTGGGCTGGGACAGGGCCGCACGAGAGTGATCATAGAGCATCTTGCCCGCAATGGGGTATCGCTTTTCTCGGTCACGATTACGCGAATTCAAACGGTTAGGTCTGTGCGTCCGAATCTGGCTGTCGGTTTGGGGACTGTGTGGTGATGTCGCACAAATTGGCCAGGGTCAGGGCCCATAGCCCATAGATGACGCTTGCCGCGCGTGCGATGGCTGACAGGAAGACTGTACGCCGTCAGATAATTCGGGATATCTGAGCGGTTTTCCGTTTGAAGCCCAGATCTTCACCAGTCTGGCCGACGCCCGCCGCGCTTGCGCCAGAAGACGAACCCGAATACCAGCATCAAGTCCGCAGACTCTCGCCCTGAACGAGGGATCAATGGGGCAGGCTACCCTTGTATCTATTTTTTGTTATGATATATCATAACACTTATATAAAATCATGTCAGTTTTCAAAGGGATCCGCCTTTTTCTGGCATGCTCTGTCAAGGGTTACTCATGAAACATTGCATCGTGTTCTTGTTCACGGCGACCATTTCCGTGCTGTCCGCCAGTCTGGCCATGGCCGAACTTACCGTCATCGACATGATGGGACGCACGCACAGGCTGACGAAACCGGCCGAACGGGCCGTGATTACCTTCCATTTCGAGGATTTCCTGGCCGTCGCCGGCCCGGACGCCTATGATCGGGTGGTCGGCATCAACAAGGCGGCCTGGCGCAGTTGGCGCAATTCCCAATGGCAAGCCTATGCCGCCGCCATCCCGCGCCTTGAAGAACTGACCGATGTCGGCGGTGTTGCGGGCAATCCGTTTTCACTGGAAGCTGCCGTCGCTTTGCGGCCGGATGTGCTGATCGTGCCGTCCAACAATTTCAACGCCATGGCCGACATATATGAACGGATCGAGGCCACCGGCGTACCTGTGATCGTTGTCGATTATCACAGCCAGACGGTGGAACGGCATGTCGCCTCAACCCTGATCATCGGCCAAGTGATGGGCACCGAAGAACGAGCCCGGGAACTGGCCAAGATCTATGCCGCAGAGGTGGCGGACGTGGAGGCCCGTGTTGCGGCGGCCCAGGCCGCCGGCGCGAAAATTCCTTCGGTCTACCTGGAGGTTGGGCGCATCGGCCCGCACGAATACGGTGTGACCTTCGGCGGTGGCTACATGTGGGGCGGCATGATCGAAATGGCCGGGGGCAACAACATCGGCAAGGAAGTGACCGACCGTTCTGCCCCGATCAGCCCCGAGTTCCTGCTGGTCAAGGATCCCGACGTCATCTTCATGGCCGGGGCCTATTGGCTGGATCATGATGAATCACTGATCATGGGATTTGGCATCGACCCGCAGGTCACGCGGAACCGGCTGGACGGTTTCCTCAAGCGGGATGGCTGGGCCAACCTGAAGGCGGTGAAGAACGGTGATATCCACGCCTTGTATCTGGGGGGCGTGCGGACGCTGTACGACTATGCCTACCTGCAGCAGATTGCCAAGGTCCTCTACCCTGAGGCCTTTGCCGATGTCGATCCCATGGCCAACCTCCAAGCCTTCTATGAGACCTACATGCCGATCAAGGCCGAGGGGTCCTTCATGGTTGGCCTGTCCGACACGGCCGGATCCAACTGATCCTGACATTCCAGACAAGGTTTTCTCATGAGACACGCTGTCCTGTTCCTGTTCACTGCGGTCATCACCATTTTTTCTGCTGCTCTGGCCACGGCCGAAATCACCGTCGTTGATATGAAGGGACGGGAGCACACGCTTGAAAAACCAGCCGAGCGGGTCATCATCACCTTCCATTTCGAGGACTTCCTGGCCGTCGCCGGGCCCGACGCCTATGATCGCGTTGTCGGCATGAACAAGGAAGCCTGGCGCAAAGCGCGTAATTCCCAATGGCAGGCATATACCGCCGAGATTCCGCGTCTTGAAACTGTGCCGGATATCGGCGGAAACGCCGGCACCCCATTTTCGCTTGAGGCGGTTGTCGCCCTGAAGCCCGATGTCATGATCGTGTCGGTTCTGCACTTCATGGCGATGGGCGACATCCTTGAGCGGGTGGAAGCCGCAGGCATCCCGGTGATCGTTCTGGATTACCACAGCCAGACGGTTGAGACGCACGTCGCCTCGACCCTGCTGATCGGCCAGGTGATGGGCACCGAGGCCCGCGCCCGTGAACTGGCAGACACCTACGCCGCCCAGGTGGCCGATGTGGAAGCCCGTGTTGCTGCGGCACAAGCCGAAAAACCCACAGTTTACCTGGAGGTCGGCCGCATCGGCCCCCACGAATATGGCGTGACCTTTGGGGACAACTACATGTGGGGCAGCATGATCAGAATGGCCGGAGGGGACAATATCGGCGGCCAGGTGACCGAGCGCTCAGCCCCGATCAATCCTGAATACCTTCTGGTCCGCGATCCCGATGTGATCTTCATGGCCGGGGCCTACTGGCTGGATCAGGATGAATCGCTGATCATGGGCTTCGGTATTGACAAGGATCTGACTCTGGAACGACTGGCGGCTTTCGTCAATCGCGACGGTTGGGCCAACCTCAAGGCAGTGAAGAATAATGAAATTCACGCCCTGTATCTTGGGGGCGTGCGCACAATCTATGACTACGCCTACCTTCAACAGATCGCCAAGGTCATCAACCCCGAGGCCTTCGCCGATGTGGACCCCGAAGCCAATCTGCGGGCCTTCTATGAGACCTACACACCGATCAAGGCCGAGGGGTCTTTCATGCTCAGCCTGTCCGACAGAGAGAACTGAGCAGATCCCATGACGATCATTGCCGGCAGAGGTGCGCGTGTCTGTAGCCCCCGATGACACCCTGATTGACAGCTATCGGACCCTGCAGGCCCGCAAGCTGGTCTTTCTGGTCCTGGCTGCCCTGGCGCTGGTTGGTGTGGCCATTCTTGATATGGCCACCGGCCCGGCCATGTTGCCGCTGGGCGATGTCTGGTCAGTGATCACCCGCCCTTCGGCCCATGCGGGCACGGTGCTGTATACCATCGTGATGGATATCCGCCTGCCCATGACCCTGACGGCAATGACGGTGGGGGCCTCGCTTGGTCTGGCTGGGGCCGAGATGCAAACCATCCTGCGCAATCCCTTGGCCAGCCCCTATACGCTGGGCTTGTCGGCGGCGGCGGGTTTCGGTGCGTCGCTGGCGATCCTGACTGGGCTGAGCCTGCCCTTCTTGCCCTGGCTGGGGGTGCCCGTCGCGGCCTTCTGCATGGCCCTGATCGCTGCGCTGGTGGTCTATGCCATTGGCCGGTCGCGCGGGGTGACCACGGACATTCTGGTGCTGACGGGCATTGCGATGCTGTTTCTGTTTCAGTCCCTGCAATCACTGATGCAATACTTGGCCTCGCCCGATGTGTTGCAGGTCATCGTCTTTTGGCTGTTCGGCAGCCTGGCCAAGGCCAGCTGGACCACTTTCTGGATTACCGCGACAGTCTATGTGGCCGTCGTGCCGCTGATCCTGCGCGGAGCCTGGCGACTGACAGCCCTCAGCCTGGGCGATCAGACAGCCCAGAGCCTGGGGATCAAGGTGGGCCAGGTGCGGCTGCGGATGCTGATCCTGATCTCGGTGCTGACTGCCTCGGCTGTGTCATTTACCGGCACTATCGGCTTTGTCGGCCTCGTTGCCCCCCACCTGGCCCGCGGGCTTGTGGGCGAGGATCAGCGCTATCTGGTGCCGCTCAGTTCCGTCTTTGGGGCCTTCATCCTGGGTGGGGCATCGGTGCTGTCCAAGTCGATCAACCCCGGCGCGATCATTCCCATCGGCATCGTGACGGCGGTGATCGGGGTGCCGTTCCTGCTGCTTCTCATCCACCGCAAAAAGAAGGTCTGAGCATGCTGCTTTCCGTGCAGGACCTGTCCGTCGAAATCGGTCGGACCCAGATCATCAATAAGGCCTCCTTTACCCTTCAGGCCGGGGAAACCGTCGCCTTGCTTGGGCCAAATGGGGCAGGGAAATCGACGCTGGTACAGGCCATCGCCGGGATACAGAAGCCCAGCGGGGGCGCAGTGCATCTGGATGTGGGGGGTATAGGCGGGCTGGCCTATCTGCCTCAGGATGGGATCGGGCGCACCGGCCTTACGGTGGTCGAGGCAATCCTTCTGGGGCGCTACGATCAGCTGGGTCTGACAGTATCATCGGCCGAGATCAGGCAGGCGCGTGATGCCCTTGCCCGTTTCGGCATCGATCATCTGGCCAGCCGGACGGTCGAGTCGCTGTCCGGCGGGCAGCGGCAGTTGGCCGGGCTGGCCCAGGTCTTTTTCCGTCAGCCCCGGGTGATGCTGCTGGATGAACCGACCTCGGCGCTGGATCTGTACCGACAACTGATCGTGCTGGACGAACTGCAGCGCATCGCGGCGGAGAGGAAGATCGGCGTGCTGGCTATCCTGCACGACCTGTCCCTGGCCACGCGCTTCGCCGACCGCATCCTGTTTCTCAAGGATGGGGCGCTGGTTGCCGATGACCGCACCGAGGCGGTCATGACCAGCCCCATGCTGCGCCAGATCTACAACATCGACGCCGAGATCCTGCGCACCCGCACCGACGCAATTCAGGTTGCCGCCCTTGCTGCGATTGGCCCGCATCATGAAGAGGGTCGGACACAGCCCGAACCGTCAGACGACATCTGCAGTTAGGGTGACAATCCGGTGATAGCGCCATCAGGCCGCATGCCTCGCTTTCGAGCCCGATGTTGCTGCAAGTGTACAGAGAAAGGCAAGGATCGTGCGGATGGGTAGGCCGCACGGTCAAAAGGCTTGTCGGCGTTCAGGTGGCCGGTTCGCGAGTAAGCGAGCTGCCTTCCAGTTCTGGGTGAACAGCGGATCGGCAACATCGCCGCCCTCGGTGGCCTTGATAAAGGCGAAGGAAATCCCCGCGCGGCGGACCCGGTGCCAGTCGATATTCCCCTGCCAGCGCGACACGTCGATGCCATGCACCTCATGCCGGGCGGGGCTGCGGTGATCCCAGTCATGGGGCTTGATGTCCCCGAACAGCATTTGTCCCAACCGGGCAGGCGCAGCAAGGGCAGGGCCATGGGTGACCTCGGCACTGCGCGACCCGCACGCGCCCAGCAGGAAAAGGAGAAGAAGTACCGTGACTGCCCGCATTCCGGTCCGTTCCGGGGCCGGCCGACCCCTGATTTATCCCTGTGTTCCTGCCTGTCCTTGCCGCGGCCGGCTTGGGCCGGCTCGTTAAGGGAAAGGTACAGGAGCGGGGGGATTCGGTCGATGGG
>JBKDZR010000113.1:0-23142 GCA_047971485.1 Qingshengfaniella sp.
GCCATCGCGGCCGGCGCCGACCACATCGTCGTCGGACGCCCGATCTGGCAGGCAAAGGATCCTGCAGCAGCGGCGCGGGCGATTCTGGCGGAACTGTCCTGAGGCGGCCATCGCCGCCTCGTATCTCAGCGTTCTCCAGAAGCGGTTTTGGGGGCAAATCTGTCGTTACCATCAGAAGAGCACGCCGCGCCAGCGCCGGACCGGGGGCGGGCGCACCCAGCCTATGAGCGGCGCTATTTATGGTGGCCGTGGTAGCGCGACCTCAGAGGTTTGGGCTTAAATCAGCCAAAGCGCCAGACGGGTGGGCCGGTCCGGCGCTGGCGCGGCGCCCTTCGGGCTTGTTCCGCGCCGGGAGGGAGCAACGGTCAGAATGCCCTCAAAGCAAACAGTCGTGGACACCAAACAAGGGACAGCTCGGCCCCCAGAAAGCCGGTTTGGGACAGCTTCACGCAGTCCGCAGGCTTGCACGCCACCCGCGCTGCGTCTAGCAAGGTGGGAAACCCTTGCCGAAGGCCATAGCAGCATGACCCAGAGCGATCCGCAGACCCTTGTCACCACCGACTGGCTGGCCGCGCATCTGCGCGACCCCGATCTCCGCATTCTGGATGCCTCCTGGTATCTGCCGGATGCCGGGCGCGACGGGCTGACGGACTATAACCAGTCCCACATTCCCGGCGCACGTTTCTTCGATATCGACGAGATCAGTGATCAACGGTCCGAGATGCCGCACATGGCACCGCCACCGGAAAAGTTCATCTCGCGTCTGCGCCGGATGGGGGTGGGCGACGGCCATCAAGTGGTCGTCTATGATGGGGCCGGAATGTTTTCCGCCCCGCGCGTATGGTGGCTGTTCCGCCTGATGGGCAAGACCGATGTCGCGGTGCTGGATGGCGGTTTCCCGAAATGGCAGGCCGAGGGCCGCCCGGTCGAGGATCTGCCCCCCATGGTCCGCGACCGCCACATGACGGTGCAGCGCCAGGCCCATCGGGTGAAGGATGTCACCCAGGTCGCCCATGCCTCGAAACTGGGCGATCACGAAATCATCGACGCCCGCGCCCCTGAACGGTTTCGTGGCGAAGCGCCCGAACCCCGCCCCGGCCTGCGCGCCGGCCATATTCCGGGGGCCAAGAGCCTGCATTTCAAGCAGGTCCTGAATCCGGACAATACGATGAAATCACCCGAAGATCTGCGCAAAGCCTTTGATGCGGCGGGCATCGACCTGACCAAGCCGGTCATCACCAGCTGCGGATCGGGGGTAACTGCAGCCATCCTCAGCCTGGCGCTGGAACGGTTAGGCAAACGGGACCACGCACTTTACGATGGGTCCTGGGCCGAATGGGGCATGTTCAAGGATCTGGACGTGGCTACAGGCCCATGACCCGGGTCTTTGCCGCAGCCCCCCGTCTGGGGGCCGACCCGATCGTTTCGGTGATGACAGCATTTCGCGCCGATCCCCGACCCGACAAGATCGACCTTGGGGTCGGAGTCTATCGCGATGCCGCCGGACAGACCCCGGTGTTCCGGGCAGTGGCCGCAGCGGAACGGCAGGTCTTGGACAGCCAGACCACCAAGGCCTACACCGCCCTGGCCGGGGATGAGGCCTATCATCGCGCGCTCGGTGCCCTGGCCCTGGGCCCTCAGGCAGACTGGTCGCGGCTGGCGGCGCTGGCGGCGCCTGGCGGCACCGGCGCCCTGCGTCACGCCGCCGAACTGATCCGCGCCTGTCGTCCGGACAGCCAGTTCTGGCTGCCTGAACCGACCTGGCCCAACCATCCCGCGATCCTCAAGGCGATGCATCTGCGGTATCGCGGGTTTCGCTATTATGACGCCGCCCATGGCCGCGTCGATCCCGAGGCGATGCTGGCCGATCTGGCCGCTGTCGCCCCTGGCGACGTGGTGTTGCTGCATGGTGGATGCCACAATCCGACGGGCGCCGATCCGGATGCGGAAACCTGGGCGGCGCTGGCCGATCTGTGCGCACAGCGCGGGGCGATCCCCCTGATCGACACGGCCTATCAGGGATTCGGCCGTGGGCTGGATGCGGATATGGCCGGACCACGCCACATGCTGGGCCAGGTCCCCGAGGCCTTGGTCGCGCTGAGCTGTTCGAAGAATTTCGGATTGTACCGGGAACGCGCCGGTCTGCTTCTGGTCCAATCGGCCGCCTCGGATCGGAATATCGTACAAGACGCCCTGGCCTGGCAGAATCGGCTGGCCTATGCGTTTCCGCCCGATCATGGCGCCCGCGTGGTCACGACGATCCTGGAGGATCCGGCGCTGCGCCAGGACTGGCAGGACGAGTTGACCGGCATGCGCGACCGGATCGGCCACCTGCGCAAGGCCCTGGCCGAGGCGCTGCGGACCCGGCTGAATGCGGCGCGCATGGATTGGCTGGCTGACGGGCGGGGCATGTTCAGCCTGCTGCCCCTGTCCCCCGATCAGGTGGAAACGCTGCGCAACCGGCATGGGATTTACATGATCCCCGACGGGCGCATCAATCTGGCCGGCGCCGCGACCGAGGACATGCCGCGCATCGCCGACGCCCTGGCCGATTGCGGGCTCTGAACCCGGGTCCACCAAACCGGGCGCTGGTTTCCGGATAGGCATCCTGCACGATCGGACACGCCCACACCCGCCCCCGGATTGGCTTGAAAGCCAGGCAAACCTGTCGTAGCCAAGGCGCGTCCACGAAACCGGGCCATCCTGACCCGGTTTTTACACTGCCCGGCGTCTCGTTTTCCCGCTTGCGCCCCCGATGACAGATGACACCCTCCCCCCGGATCAGCCCTTACGGATCACCATGCGCCTTTTTCTTCGTCTTCTTCTGATCTTCGGTCTGCTGACCGGCAGTGCCGCTGCCCAGGTGGCTTTGCCCGGTGCGGGCGGTTCCACTTCCGGAGCCACATCAGACACCCCGGCCGACACGTCAGTCGATACGCTGATCGGCATCCTTGAGGATGAAACCGCCCGCACCGCCCTGATCGACACCCTGCGCGGTGCCGCCGCCGAAGCCCCGCCGGCCAGTGCCAGTGCCCCCGCACAGACCCCGGGCATCGCGCAACTGGCGGCGGAATACACCCGCTCAACGGCCGAACAGGTGGCCCGGATCCTGCGTTCGGGCGAACAACTGCTGACCACCCTGACCCAGGCCGTGCAAGACACCAGCCGGATTGACCTGTCCAGGCTGACCCAGGTCGCCACACACTTGGCGGTGGCCATGGCAGTGGTCTTTGGCACCTTCCTGATCCTGCGCCTGATCGCCTTTGGGCTGACCGCGCGCCTGGCCCGGCGTGCCGCTGCACGGCCTGGCTGGATGACCCGGCTGGCCCTGCTGATCCCGACCGCCACGCTGGAAATCGGCTGTGTCCTGCTGGCCTGGGCCGGCGGCTATGGCTATTCGCTGATCTTTGGCACCTCGGAACAGATCGCCATTTATCAAACGCTTTTCCTGAACGCCTTTCTGATCAACGAATGTGCGAAGCTTCTGATGCGGCTTGTGATCATGCCCCGCCATCAGGACCTGCGCCTGATCCCCCTGGACGATACCGGGGCCAGTTACTGGCACTTCTGGATCAGCCGGGCGGTCAGCCTTTTGGGCTATGGCCTGCTGTTCGCCGTGCCCGTGTTGTCGATCGAGATTTCGGCCGGGGTCGGGCTGGCCATCCGGGAAATCACCATCCTGTTGACCGTTCTGATCCTGATCCTGCTGATCCTGCAAAACCGCGAACCGGTGCGCGCCGCCCTGCGTCGCCGCGCCGAGGACGGTGCGGGGGGCATGCTGGGACGCGGCATGGGCGTGCTCAGCAACCACTGGCACCAGTTGACCATCCTTTACCTGCTGGTCTTTGTCACACTCTGGCTGACCGACCCCGGCGAAGCCGTGCAGTTCATGATCCGCGCGACCCTGCGTTCAGCGGCGGCGGTGATCGCCGGGATGATCGTCATGGCGGTGCTGTCGAGACTGATTGCCCTGGGGCTGCGCCTGCCCGAGGACCTGCGCACGCGGCTGCCCTTGCTGGAACCGCGACTTAATGCCTTTGTGCCTTCGCTGCTGCGCGGGGTGCGTGCGGTGGTTTTCCTGGCCGTGATCCTGTCCATTGTCGATGCCTGGCACCTGCTGGACGTGGCAGGGTGGGTGCTGTCGGCCGACGGACGCAGCCTGATCGGCCGGCTTCTGGGGGCTGCCGCCATCCTGCTGGCCGGGGCTTTCATCTACCTGGCCATGACATCCTGGGTGGAATATCGGCTGAACCCCGAGGTCGGATCCATCCCGACAACCCGCCAGATCACCCTTCTTTCCCTGTTGCGCAATGCCCTGACCATCCTGTTGTGCATCATCCTGATGATGATGGTCCTGGCGCAACTGGGCATGAACATCGCCCCCCTGATCGCCGGGGCCGGGGTGTTTGGCCTGGCCATCAGTTTCGGGGCCCAGAAATTCGTTCAGGATGTGATCACAGGCGCTTTCATCCAACTGGAAAACGCCATGAACACCGGCGATGTGGTGACGCTGGGGGGAACGACCGGCATGGTGGAACGGCTGTCGATCCGGTCGGTTTCGCTGCGCTCAGCGGATGGATCGCTGCATTTCATCCCCTTTTCCTCGGTGGATATGGTGTCGAATTTCACCAAGCATTTCAGCTATTACCTGATCGATATGGGCGTCGCCTATCGCGAGAACATCACCGAGGTGAAGGCCGCCATGCGCGAGGCCTTTGAGCGGCTGTGCGAGAATGAGGAACTGGCCGTCCACATCCTTGAGGATCTGGACCTTCTCGGGGTCACGGCATTCGCCGACTCTGCCGTTGTGGTCCGGGCCCGGATCAAGACCGTACCCGGCATGCAATGGCTGGTGGGGCGCGCCTATAACGAACGCCTCAAGGAGGTGTTCGATGCCCAGAACATCGAGATCCCCTTTCCCCATGTCACGCTTTACATGGGAGAGGGCAAGCAGGGCATGGCCCCGCCGCTGCGGATGGTCGAACCCGAAAAGGGCTGATCAGTCGCCTGGGATATCGGTCAGCCGGCCCCGGGCGGATTTCACATCGCTGCGGGCTTTCTTGGCGCGAATCCGGCGTTCGATGCTGGACCGGGTCGGTTTCGTCGGGATCCGCCGTTTCGGGGCGATCAGCGCCTTCTGGATCAAGGAGATCAGGCGCAGACGGGCGATCTCGCGGTTGCGAGCCTGGCTGCGGGTGTCCTCGGCGCGCAGGACAATGGCGCCATCCTCGGTCCAGCGGCGCCCGGCAATGCGCCGCAACCGGGTCTTGACCGGCGCCGGCAAGCCAGGGCTGCGCGCCGCCTCGAACCGCAGTTCGACCGCCGTGGAAACCTTGTTCACATTCTGTCCACCAGGCCCGGACGCGCGGGTGAACTGTTCCGTGATCTCCCAATCCTGGATGACGAGGTCGGGGCTGATCCGCAGCATGGCATCTTCCTGAACAAAACCAAGAAGGGCCGCCATTGGGGCGACCCTTCCGAGAAGTACTGGGAGGCGGGGCCGGTCAGGCCGATCGCCAACTCAGGTGGCCTGTGGCCCGTGCGGGCCTGCCTTAACGGCACCCCCCCTGAGCAGTTCCGGTCCCTTTCTCCAATGACTCTCTCGACACTGGATCACCTCCTTTCCTTGTTTCACCTGTCCTGATCCTGCGCCCACCCGAACGGCTTGTCAAAGATTTTAGCGCATTTCCGATGATAGCTGGTCATGGTTAGCACGCTCGTAACCATTCTGCGCGAAGCTGGCGCCATGAAAAAGCTCTGCACCTTGGCGGCCAGCGCCGCACTTATTGCTTCAGCGTCGTGCGCGATGGCCGCGACCCAGCAAATATTCTTTGATGATTTCAATGCTGATACCATCGAAACAAATGCCTACAGCCTGACCAATTGGACGGTTACACATGGCAGCGTGGATGTGTTCGGCCCATCAAACAACAATCAATACCCTGGCAACGGAACCTATGTTCATACGGCCGGCACCTCCTCCAACCCGGGGCGCATGACAACTAGAGAAGTGCTGAACCTGGTGCCCGGGCTGACCTACACACTCAGCCTCGATCTCGGAAAACATTACAAGAACGCGCATTCCAGGCTGGCAATCCACCTGGCAGACTGGAGTTATACGCTCACCTCTGCTGCAGGGATCGCAATGCCGAACTTCGTCCCGATGAGCTGGGATTTCACCGTCACCGAAACCAGTGGCCAGATCTCGATGGAGGCCTCTTTCGGGCTGGACCGCGGGTTCATCATCGACAATGTCGGGCTGAGCGTCCAGATGCCCGATCCGATCCCGGATCCCTCACCGGTACCGGTTCCGGCGGCCGGGGTGCTGTTGTTGGGCGGGCTGTCTCTGATGCGGCTGCTCAAGACAGCCGCAGGCCGGCAGGCTAGGACGAAATCGCAGGCGGCGCTGGCCGTAGCAACCGTGCGGTAATCGCTCGGAACGGCACAAGGGACATCAGCGCCAGTGTCAGTTTGACCAACCAGTCGGCGACCCCAAGGGACACCCACAACGGCACCATCGGACCCACGCCCAACAAGGGCAGCATGCCGTTAGCCCAGCTGACGTCGTTGCCGGGCTCGATGAAGCTGAAGGTCGCCGAGAACGCCACGCCGAAGAAGATGACGGTATCCAGCGCCGACCCGATCATCGTCGAGGCCAGGGGCGCACGCCACCAGGCCCCGCCACGCAGCCGGTCGAAGACGGCAATATCCGTCAGCTGAGCGGCCAGAAAGGCCAGCCCCGACCCGACCGCAACCCGCCAGGTCACCAGCGGCCCGAACTCACCAGAAATCTGGGTGCCGACCAGCGAACAGACGACACCAACAGCAAACCCTGCGGCAACCACCCGGCGCGCCGCAGCGGCCCCATAGACACGGTTCATCACATCCGTGACCAGAAAGGCCAACGGGTAGGTAAACGCCCCCCAGGTCAGCCATTGACCAAAGAGAAACTGAACAAGGATATTCGAGGCGACAACGATCGCCGCCATGGCAAGAATGCCGGGCAGGTATCTGGGCATGACTGTCGTGGTTCCGTTTTCACAAGGTTGCGGAGACTTGGCCCCGGCACCCGGGACGCGCCCTCCTACCCCTGTGGACAAGCCGGATCAAGAGTGATTCACCCGGTTGTCTCCCCGGTCAATCGGTATTCGACGAATTCCGTGCGCTGAAAGAAAAAGAAGTTATCGTCCGACATCATGGTCAGCCGAAGCGCGCCATCGGGGCCGCGCCATACGGCCAACCCTTCAAGGTTGTCATGCAGCCCGGTCCGTGTCTGCAACAACACCTGTTCGTCACTGATCCTGTCCCCGACAACGGAAAAGCTGCGTACACGGGTGGTAAAGCCCAACATGCCGGCAAAATGCCGCTCCAGAAGATAAAGCCGCCCATCGGGGCCAAAATCTGCACCGACCGGCAAATAGTCCCCATGGCGGGGTATCTTGTAGGGTTGGCTCCAGCGCCCGTTTTCCCGGCGCCACACCGGAAAGGGCCGGTCCAGCTTGCCCGACCGTTCCGGCAAGGTGACCAGACGCCCCTGCGGATCCAACGCCAGCGCCTCAAGCCCCGAATTGCGCTGAAGCCCGGTAAAATCGCGGGCGCCCTCGATGCTGCGCACCCGCGCACCGCCCAGTTTCAACGACACGATCCGATGATTGCCTTCGAACGAAATAAAGGCGGTCCCGTCATCGCGAATCGCCAGCCCCTCGCTGTCGGCATTCAGATCGCTCAGCGGTGCGCCCCCGGCATCTGCCAGCCGAACCCAGGACACGCCGCTGACCCCGATGATCCGGCCATCGCGCCGCTCAAACCGGCCCTGCCAGAGGGTCCCCCGGTCCGACACGGCAACAAAGGCGTCCCCGTTTTCCGTCACCTCGATCCCGGAAAACCCGCCGAACCGTGCCTCATCCGGAACGGTCCAGGTGTAGCTGCCGATATAGTGCAGAAGGGACGCCGCCCCCGCCTGATCCGACACCACCGCCAGGATCAGTGCGGCCAGAACAGAGCGGATCACCTGGCGGCCAGCACGGTGCGGCATTCCCCGGGCAGGTCGGCCAGCGTGAAATCGCGCGCCCCCTTGCGCTTTGGCGCGGGTTGGGCAGGCTTGGCTGGGGTTTTCGGCGGGTTCAACGCATCGGTCACCCACCAGTTCAGCGTCGCATCACAGCCATCGCCACCTTTGCTCAATTCGGCCACACTTGGCTTTTGCGTGATGCAGGCCCGATCCCCGGCCGGACATTTCAGGCGGACATGGAAATGGTAGTCATGTCCCCAATACGGCCGGACCTTCTGCAACCATGCCCGATCCCCACGCTTGGCCCCCAGACACAACTGGATCTTCGCCGGCGCGGTGATGAAGATGCGGTCCACCGCCGGGTCGCGGGCCGCTGCTTCGACAATCGCCATGTGCTGGGGGGTCCAGTTGCGGTTCACGTTGCGCTGATCGGCAGTGCGCACGGTGATCGAGCTGATCTTCTCACGCTCGGCCCGGCTGAGGGCCAGGGATTTCGGCGGCAGCATCCAGATATCGGCATCCAGCCCGATCTGGTGACTGGCATGTCCCGAGGTCATCGGCCCGCCCCGCGGCTGGCTGAGATCTCCGATATAAAGCCCCGCCCAACCGGGCTGTTGCGCCGCGAACGCGCTGATCCGTTCCACAAAGGCGATCAGATTCGGATGGCCCCAATTGCGGTTGCGCGACAGCCGCATCGCCTGCCAGGTCGGCCCGTTCTCGGGCAGACGCACCAGCCCGGCCGCGCACCCGTTGGAATAGGTCCCGATGGCCTGCGGTTTGTGGGGGGACGCCGCGCGTTCGGCCCCGAACAGCGCGGCGGCCTTTTGCTGGGCCAGCGCGGGGTGACCCAGCCCCAGCAGGGCGGCCAGAAGGGCAAGGGTCAGGCGATAGGGGGGGCGCCGTTTGGTCATCTCGGTCTGTCTCCGTCTGCGCGCACCCAGAATAGCAAAACCAGGCCCATAAGGAAAAGCCCAAGCAGCGGCAGGATGCCGATCTGCTGGCTGCCGGTCAGATCCGTGACCAAGGCGACGGAAAAGGGCGCGACAAAAGCACTGGCCTTGCCCGCCAGTGCATAGAGCCCGAACCCCTGGGTGATCCGGCCCGGCTCGGCCTGGCGCGTCATCAGGCTGCGCGACGCCGCCTGCAACGCGCCACCCGCCGCGCCCACCATCATACCGACACCGTAAAAGGCCAGGTCCGGCAGACGGCTGGTATCCGGCACGGTGACACCCAGCACCCGCCCAGGGGCAATCAACACTGCGGCCAGTGCCGCACAGATCAAGGCCAGGATGCAGGTCAGGACCACGGGTTTGGGGCCAAACCGCATATCCGCCTGCCCGCCCAACCAAGCAAAGACCGCCCCGGTCAGCACCGCCAACAAGCCGAAGACACCGACATCCACAACCGTCCAGTCCAGCACCCCGGCGGCATAGATCCCGCCAAAGAAATAAAGGCCGTTCAAGGCCTCGCGGTAGAACATCGAGGCAGCCAGGAACGCGGCCAGGCTGCGCTGGCCGGGCAAGCGCCTCAAGGCCGCCCTCAGATCGGCAAAAGCCATGCGCAGCGCCGCAGCCAGGGGCACCGGTACCGCCGCGCGTGGTTCACGCACCCACAGAAAGAAAGGGGTGACGAAAACCGCATACCAGATCGCGGTCAGGGGACCGACTGCGCGGGTGCCCTCACGCAGGGCCGGATCCAGCCCGAACAGCGGCGGGATGCCGATCAGCGTCACGCCAGTCCGGGCATTCTCGGCAAAGAACAGCAACACCAGGGTCAGCGCGCTCAGCCCGCCCAGATAGCCGAAGGCCCAGCCCGTGCCGGAAATCCGCCCGATCTGATCGGGGGGTGCCAGGCCTGGCAACATGGCGTTGGTAAAGATCGTGGCCAGTTCCATCCCAATCAGGCCCAGAACGAAACAGCCCATGACCGCCACGAGGCTGAAATCCCCGGGAACCGCATTCCATAACCCCGCAGACCCGAGGACATAGAAGACCGAAAAAACCCGGATAAAGCGCAGCCGCACATGGGGCCCGGCGACATCGGCGATTCCGCCCAGCAATGGGGCAACAAGGGCAATCAGGATCCCCGCCGCGCCAACGCCATAGCCCCAGATCGCCTGCGCCCGGCTGCCGTCGCCGATCAGGTCACGCATGTAGGGGGCGAAGATGAAGGTCAGCAAAAGCGTGTTATAGGGTTGGCTGGCCCAATCAAAAAAATACCAGCCCCAGATGCGCCGCCGCGCTGTCCGATCCGTCATCCCCGCTCCTGCGCTGTTCTGGCGCGACTTTTCTACCCTGGGGCGAGTATGCCGGCCCCGGACGCGGGCGGCAATGCGCTATCGCGCCGACTGTCCCGGTTTCTTGGCCGATACGGGCCCCGAGCCGCGATTTGGCCACCTTGGCAAGCTTGCCATAGGCGCCGCGACCCCTTAGGTCACGGGGACAACTCTCGCATCAGCCAAGGATCCGCCGGATGACGTCGCTTCTGCAAATTCTTCTGCTTATTCTCGACGTGGTCTGGTTCATCATGATCGCCCATATCATCATGAGTTGGTTGATCAATTTCAATGTCCTGAACCTCGGCCAGAACATGGTCCGTTCCATCTGGTACGGGCTGTGCAACCTGCTGGAACCGATCTACGGGCCAATCCGACGCATCCTGCCGGCAACCGGCGGGCTGGATCTGGCGCCGCTGGTGGCGCTGATCGCGATCTACGCCATTCGCATCATCCTGATGAACAACGCCGCCGCGTTTTACTGAAGCAGGCCCACATAACGCGGGGATGTTCAAGGGCATGCCGTGTCAAAGACTTAAGGCGTGCCGTGTGAATACGAATGACCGCAAAACGCTCTAGCGAACCAGGCGTTCCGTCGTCACATAGCCGGCTGCCGGACCAATCCACTGCCGGGACTGCCACAGAATACCGTCGCGACCGATCCAGAAACGGTTCTCGATCCCAAAGCCATCGGGGCCCCGGCAGGTTTCGGTCGCTCGGCGGGTGTGGTGCGGCCGTTCCAGAACCTCGATCGTTTCAGGCCCGTCCTGAACCAGCACACAGTCATAGCGCACAGGCACCAGTTGGGACTTGCCATCGAAATGTCGGAAACTGCGGCTGTAGCCCCCCGCCTCGCCGACCAGCAGCATGTCTTTTGGCACAGCCGTCTCGGCAGTCATCAGATCCGGGCCCAGGCCACGGGTGCCAAACAGCACCGGCCCATCCAGGATCACACTGACCTGGTTGGGCGCTTCCCAAGTTTCCTTGCCGTCATTCACCGCCACCAGGGCCAGCGTGGCGACGGTCCCGGTATCGACCATCGTTCCGCGGGACAGGGGCAGTGTGACATCGGCAATATCCGCCCGGGTCAGGATCGCCGCCGGCCCGGGCGTTGGCGGAGTACCGAACTCCTCATGCATCACCTCGCGCAGCAATGCCATGTTCGAACTGCCGATCCTATCGGATCCGCACCCCGCCAGAAACGTCCCAACCAGGGCCAGGACCATACCATGCCGGAACAGGGCCATCATCTCCAGAACCACCCCCATTGATCTTCCTGACGATGGCGACGCGTGTCCTCGACCATCGGATAGAGCCGCCCGGGCACCGAAAGCTGGCCACCCCCATCCCGGGTCAACGGGCGGATGGTAAAGCTTTCCGCCGCGCGGATGGACCGCCGCAGGATCCAACTGACCGGGATGGTCATCGTGATCCCCTTGTCAAAGGACCCTTCGCCAAAATCTTCGGCGCTGGCATCGGTCTTGGTTGCAAAGGCCCCCAAACGCCAGCCATTGGCAAAGACCCGTTCCAGCGACACTGTCGCCCCGACATCCCTGGCCAGGTAGCGGCCGACATCAAGCTGGGCCTGGAAGTCGTCGGTCACCCGCCAATAGGCAGACAGTGCGCCCGTCACGACATCATAGTCCTGCAGACCAAACCCACCATGGAAATCGCGCTGTTTCGAATAGTTCAGCTCCGCCCCCAAGGCAAAGCGGCTGTCATAGGGGGCCCAGAGCAACTCGGTCGAGGCGCCGGCGAACATGCGTTCCAGATACCCGGCGGTGACCCGGCCATAAAGATCCTGACCCGGCTGGAAATAATACGCCCCATAAAGATTGGTCAGCGCCGGATCGCCCTTTTTGTCATATTCAGCAAAATCACTGCGGACATGGGGCAGATCCGAATCTGATTTCCGCTTTATCTTGTCAAGATTGCCGATCAGCCGCTTCTGGACCGTGCCGCCAAAGACAAAACCGGGGGCCGGCGTCCAGCGCGCGCCCAGCCCCAAGCCAAGATCCGCACGCAACGGGTTGTCCGGGTCGAACAGGTTGGTGCGCACATTGGGGGCCAGGAACCAGCTGAAGCGCGGATACAGGCCAGGGCTGAATTCGGCCGGCAGCGGATCGTCCGGGGTCGGGGTCACATGCATCGCCGCCAGCATCCGCTCGGCACCGTCGGGCTGCATCTCGTTGTGTTCCACGTCGGTGCGGGAAAAGGTCGCCCCGGGCAATTCCACGCCACGGGTGACCGGCACGATGGTAAAGGTCTCGATCGACGACGGCAGCATCCGCGCCATGGCCCGGGCTGTCCGCCCGATCGCTTGGGGTCCGAACTGATAGGTCAGGTTGCGCAGGTAGACGGTGGCCGCCTCAGGCCCAAGGCGCAGCGCTTCCAGTTCGATCCCGTCCTGCGCCAGCGCCTGGGCCAGCTGATCGCGCACATCGGTGCGCATCTCTTCGGAAAGGGCCCAGTCTGTGGTGTAAAATTCCGGGTGGGTCGCCCGCGCGGGGCGCACAAGCACCGGGGCGGGGCGGTCATCGAAACTGCCCTGAACCGCTGGTCTCTGCGGGTTGAGACGGAATTGCGCTGTCGCCCCGATCTCGGATCCGTGCAGCGCATAGACCCCAAGCCGGATCCCCTCCGCCACCTGATACTCGGCCCCGAAGTTGAACGGGCTGTCACGGTCGAAGAGATCTTTTTCACCGGCCTCGATTTCATAATCATCCGACGAATATTCGGCCTTCAACATCAGCTTGTCCGTGGCCTGGAACGTCAGACCGGCAAACAGGCCAACATCGCCCCGAAACAGACGGTCGCTGTGTGTCGTGCCACCCTCGCGGATATCAGCGCTGGTCAGATCCGGCCGCGACCCGACCGAACCCAGCCTGCTGGCCGATCCCAACCGCCCCCAGCCCAGACCGGCCGTCACACTGAGCCGATCGGCAAAGGTCTTGCTGGCGACCAGATATTCGCCGGCATACACCCCGGTTCCGATAAAATCCTGCAAACCGACACTGATTTCCGGCAGCCGTGCGGTTTCCGCCAAAAGCCGCAGGCGCAGATCGAAACTGCGGTCATAATAGGTGTCGAACCCGCCCGAGTTCCAATCCTCGATCTGACTGTAGCGAAAGCTGCCCAACAACCAGGGCGTAATCTGAAAGGACAAGGTGCCCCGGGTCATCCCCGCGAAATAGCCGGCGGAGAAGGACAGTTCCGCATCCGGCAGCATCCGCGCCGTCGGCATGTCAACCAGCCCGGGCAGACCATAAAGGTTCAGGGCCGGGTCCAGCACAGTCTGCGCCGACATTTGCCCCGAGGTGACCGTCAGGGCCAGAACCGCCGCAGCGGCGCGGCCAGTGCGGCGCCTGTTTTCCGTCACGCTGTCTTCCCTGCCCCGTTTCTCCGCCTCCGCCGGCGCGCTTTCCCGCACCGGACGTCTGGCATCGGATAATCTATTGCGTCAGCCGGCCCAGGACACAACGGATCGCTGCCCGTGTCGCCCCCCGTACCGTTGTTTGTGACACAAATCCCACGACCCGGATCAGCCTACGCTCTGGTCAGGCGGGACCATCGCCCCCTCGACCCAGCGGACCAGAACCGCCCGGGCCGCACCAACATCGCCCGTGTCGATGGCCCCGCGCAAGTCGCGCAGGGCGTTGGCGACCTCGATCTCCGACAGGCCCTTTTCCATCCCACGGGTGATCTTGGGATGCGGCGTGGTCAACCGTTCCTCACCGATCAGCAGTTCCTCATGCAGCTTTTCTCCCAGACGCAAGCCGGTGATGTGGATCTCGATATCCCCCTCGGGGGTCGTGGCATCGCGCACGGTATAACCGGCGGCCTCGATCATCTGCACGGCCAGTTTGCGGATCGGCACCGGCTGCCCCATGTCCAGCACAAAGACATCGCCGCCCCGCGCCAGATTGCAGGACATCAGCACCAAACGCGCCGCTTCGGGGATGGTCATGAAATAGCGGGTCACATCAGCATGGGTCAGGGTCACCGGCCCGCCATTGGCGATCTGCTGTTCGAACAGCGGAATGACCGAGCCCGAAGACCCCAGCACATTGCCAAAGCGCACCATGGAAAACAGAGTCTCGCTGGGGCGCGAGGCCATGTCTTGCACGATCATCTCGGCCAGGCGCTTGGACGCGCCCATGACATTGGCGGGCCGCACCGCCTTGTCGGTGGAAATCAGCATGAACCGTCCGACGCCCGCATCGCGCGCCGCATCGGCCAGGACCTTGGTGCCGAAAACATTGTTATCCAGGCCGCTCAAGGGGTTCGCCTCGACCAGCGGCACATGCTTGAAGGCGGCGGCATGCAGCACCACCTCGACCTTGTGATCAGCCATGGTCTGGCGGCACAGCCGGGCATCGCAGACCGACCCCAGAACCGCATGCACCGTGATTTCGGAACTGAGCGCCGCCAGTTCATTGTCGATATTGTACAGCGCCAGTTCCGAGTTCTCCAGCAGCACCAGCCGCGACGGGCGACAGGCCAGGATCTGCCGGCACAGTTCGGATCCGATGGATCCCCCCGCCCCGGTGACCATCACGCTACGCCCCTCGAAGGTAGGCATGGCGGCGGCAAGGTCATCCTCGAAAGGCAGGCGCGGCAGGAAATCAATGGGGTTGACCGAACTCAACTTGCCGACCAGTTCCTCTTCGCCGACCAGTTGCGCAAAGGATGGCAGGGCCTGGACATCAACCCCCAGCGGCGCCAACCTGCGGGAAATCCGCAGCTTCTGCGGGGCCGTCAGCGACGGCATGGCCAGCAGAACCCGCTGGATGTGGCGCTTGCGGATCATGTCCTCCAGCTTGGCCGGCGACATCACCGGCAGCCCAACCACAGTCAGACGCCGCAGGGCCGGGTTGTCATCGACAAACCCCACCGGCACGATGCGCGGATCGTGGCGCAGCGCCGAGGCCAGTTGCATCCCCGTGCGCCCGGCGCCGTAAATGACCACGGCGGTGCGCGGGTTCTGGCTGTGATAGATCTGCAGCAGCAGGCTGCGCATCACCATCCGCGCCGCCAGCAGCCCGAAGAACAGGATCAGCCCGAAGGTGAAAAATGCCGACCAGGGCAGGATCCCATCGGCCAGCTTGTTCAACCCCGCCCCGGCCACGGCCAGCACCGCAGAATACAACGCCCCCGAAGGCAGGCCCGCCGCCTCGTAGTCGTTCAGCTGGATACGCTGCAACCCCAATGTATAGCTGAGCATCAGCCCCAGCCCCATCAGGATCGGCATCAATTCCCAGTCGGCGCGGATCGTCGGGGTCAGATCCAGGCTGCTGCTATGGGCGGCCAGCGCCAGATAAAGGGCCACGGGCACAAGGCACACGTCCACAGCCAGCATGATAACGTGTTTCTGCCGAAAGGTCAGGCGCGTGAACACGCCGAACATCTGATGCACTGGACGCCACCCCTCATGCGGTACTCTGGTCGGTATCGGTGCTCTGGTCGCGCAGCCACGCGCCCGGCAGCCGGAAGACGGGTCTACTCAACCTAGGGGTAACAGACGGGTTCCCAACAGACCACCTGTTGTTGGCCCCAGCCTGGCCATCACGCCCTTTTTTCTGGAAAATCAGACTGATTTCAGCCACCGGGACGCCGATCAACGCCCAAAACCTGGGCAAAAGTACGCCCCAGAAGCACGACATCAACGCAAAGCGAGCGATGATCCCGGTACATCAGATCCAGCCGCGCCTTGCGGGGGACGCACCGGCGCAGATAGGTGGCATGGGTCTCGGCCCCCGAGGTACAGCGGCGCAGCAGGCGTTCCTCATGCCGGCGATAAACCAGCGTCGCCAGCCCGGTCAGCCCCGGCCGGCACCGCAACACCTGGCGATAGAGATCCGGAGCCGCTTCAACATAAGCGCGCAGGGGCGGGCGCGGGCCGACCAGGCTCATGTCGCCGGCGATCACATTGACCAGTTGGGGCAGTTCATCCAACCGGTAGCGGCGCAGGACACGGCCCGTGCGGGTGATGCGATCCGCCTTGTCTGCGCCGGTGACACCGGCATCGGCCGGATCGCTGCGCATGGTCCGGAACTTGAGCAAGGCAAAGGACCGCTCGGCATCGCGCATCCGTTCCGAACGGTAGAAGACCGGCCCCCCGTCGAAAATCAGGATCGCCAGGGCCACCGCCCCCATGATCGGCCACAGTAGCCCGATGGCCACCACCGCGACACACAGATCGAAGATCCGTTTCGCAGGGGTCATGGGCGCGCCTCTGCCAAGGCCAGCCAATCCGCAACCAGCGCCTCGGGCGACAGACGGACATCGCCGGCCAGTTCCGGCACGCGCGCCAGCAGACGGTCGGTTGCCAGCCCCAGGACCGGCAGTGCCGTGTCCGGCGCAGGGCGCCAGGACCAAGGCACCGGCGCCCCTGCCGCCGCCCGCGCCTGCAGCAGGGCATCCATGGCGACGGGGGGGCCATCGGCCAGGTTCAGGATCTCGCGCCCCCTGGCCACAGGCCTGTCCGCCATCGCTCGCACCAGCCGCGCCACGGTCATCGGACTGGCATAACTGCGCCGGGGGGCCGTGCCATCGGCGAACCTGTCCAGCCGCAAAGGTGCCTCGGGCGTCGCGCAGGCCACCGCATCGGCCAGCATGTCAGCCCCGATGACATTGGCCAGCCGCAAGATCAGAACGTCCATCGCCCCCGCAACCGGCGCCGCCGCAACGGCCTGCTCCATGGCCAGCTTCGCCACGCCATAGGCGTTGGCCGGGGCCGGGGCCATCGCCTCGGAAATGTCAGGCCGGACCAGCGCCCCATACACTGCCGCGCTGGACATGAAGAGACTACGCGGGACCCCGGCCTTCCCCGCCGCGGCCAACGCGGTCAGGGCAAGGGTGGTATTGGCGTCAAGCCCCCGGGCCCCGGTCTTGCCCCACAGGCACACCACCAGCCGGGGCCGCAAATCGGCCAGCCAGCCGGTCAGATCCCCCGGATCGTCACCCGCCTGCCAGACCAGATCGATACCCGGCCCGGCGATGCGCGCCTGGACACGCACGCCCTCCGCCCCGCCCTGCACCGCAAGGGCGCGACGCAGCAGCCGGCCAACCCGTCCGGCCCCACCCAACAGCACGATCGGGCCGCCCGAACCGGTCACACCGTTTCGACCTTCATGTTGAACACATGTCGATCAATCGCTTCTGAGACATCCTCGAAGAAGGTCAGCTCGCCTTGCTCCAGCACGGCGGCAGCGGTGCACATATCCTTGATCTGCCCCATGGAATGGCTGACCATCACCGCGCCGGAATGTTCCAGTCGCTCACGGAACACCACGCTGCATTTCCGCCGGAACCGCTGATCCCCAACCGAGGTCACCTCATCCACCAGATAGGTATCGAAGGGCACGCCCATGGACACGGCAAAGGCCAGCCGTGCCTTCATCCCCGACGAATAGGTGCGGACGGGCAGAAAGAAAAACTCGTCCAGTTCGGCGAAATCCTGCACGAAAGCCTTCAGCGCCTTGGTGTCGACCCCATAGATCCTGGCGACGAAGGCCGTGTTCTGCGCCCCGGTCAGATCGCCGTGGAACGACCCGGCGAACCCGATCGGCCAGGACACGGTCCCATGGCGGATCACCTCGCCCCGGTCAGGATCCTGGGTGCCGGCGATTATCCGCAACAGGGTGGATTTGCCGGCCCCGTTTCGCCCCAGCAGACCCAGACGCATCCCGCGCGGCAAGGCCAGCGTACAGGGATGCAACACGACCTTCCTGCGCCCACCCTCGGTCGCGTAGGACTTGGACAGGTTGCGCAATTCCAGCATGGGGCGGTCGGGGGTCAGCGTCGGTCTCGGATCGAATAGGCGGTCAGCACAACCAGGGCCCATGCCATGAACAGGAAAAGGGTCACGACCAGGGCCCAAACGACCCGTTCGGGGTAGATTGCGGTTTGCGCCAGGGTGGGTGGGATATGAACGGCCAGATAGCGGCTGCGCCGCCGCGCCTCGGCAACGGCGGAGTCATAGGCAGCCCGAGCCGCCAGATAGGCGCGTTCGGCGAATTCGCGATCGACCAACAGGCTTTCGTAAACCCCGACAACCCGCGACAGGGGATCGCTTTCCCCCCCCTGACTGCGGGCGCCAACCTTGGTGCGTTCCTCGGCGATGCGCCGTTCTATGGCCTCGATCTTGCGATCGGCCTGCTGGATGCGCGGATCGCCGGCATTGGTGGTCGTTCCGATCAGCAGATCGCGCTGAACCATGGCCTCGGCCAGCCCTTGCTGCAAGGCGGTGATCACCCCCATTTGGCCCGCGAAATCGGCCGTCGGATCAATGATCTGTTCCACATCACGGAATTGCGACATGGCCAGACGGGTTTCACGCAACTGACCGGCGGCCTCGTCCAGTTCATTCTTGGCCTGGCGGATGGTGTCGGCCTGGGCAATCCCGCTCAGCCGGTCAATCAGCGCGCTGCTTTCATCCAGCACGATCTGAACAATGCGCTGCGCATCCTCGGCCCGGTAGGCATTGACCTCGATCGTGATCAGGCCGGTATCGGGTTCGAACACCACAGACAGGATCCGCTGCCAGTACTCGACCATGTCTTCAAGACTGGCCTCCGGCGCCAGGGCGAACAGGGGATCACGGCCATGGACTGCGCCATAAAGTGACCGCAGATCCATCGCATCATCCACCGCCTCGACCATGGTTTGGGACCGGATGAACTGATAGAGGATATCGGCGTCCGGTGCCGCCCCCCCGCCCAGATTCAGCCCCGGCAGGCCCACCATCATCTCGACCGCACCACCGCTGTCTTCCCGATGCACCGAAAACGCCGCCTGCGAGGCATAGCGATCCACGGCGTTGTTCCACAGGTAGACATAGGTGGCCAGCGCCGGCAGCAGCACGCACAGCACGAAGCTGGCCAGCAACAGCACATGGCGCCGCTCCATCCGCGCGGACGGCACACCGTGCTGGCGGGTGGCTTTGAATTCCACCACCCGGGCAGCCTGATCCACCGCAGGTTTGGCCTCCGGTTTCGCCGCAGCCGGCTTGGCCGTTTTCGGGGCCGGCCCCTTGTCTTTCGGGGGCTGCCCCTTGTCCTTTGGCACCTTGGCCCCGTCCTGCGCCGTCACGGCAAGTTCCTCGTCCTAACTACGGGCCCAGTCTAGCACTGGCGGGCAGGCAAGCAAAAGGCCCGATGCCAATCACAGCTCATTCAGGATTTTCTTGTGATACCGACGCAGGAAAAACACCCCCAGAACCGCCGGAATCGCCGCGAAAAACAGGACATAGTTCACCGAGATATAATCCCCCGCATAGGTCGGATAGAGCCCCCTTCGCATCAACCCGACGATATGGATCAGCGGGTTCCACCACAGGATATCCTGGGCAAAGGGCGGCATAGCATCATAGGTAAAGAAGATCCCTGAGACGATGAACATCGGCCGGTTCAGGATCGCCCAGATCCGCTGATACGTGGGCAGGATCGAAAACAGCACACAATTCAGCGCCCCCACGCCAAACCCCAGGAACAAGGTCAGGGCCATGGCCTGGGAAACGATCCCGAAATCAACCACTGCACGGGTATCCTGGGTCAGCAAAAGCGCGCTGAGGATCAGATAGGCAACCAGGATCTGGGTCACCCCGTTCAGCACGAACCGCGCCAGGGCCGCATCCAGGAACGTGACCCGGGGATAGACCAGTAAACCGCGCGAGAACTGCACCGCGGTGGCGATTTTCTGCTGCGTGCTCATATACGCCAGAAACGGCACCACGCCGCTGCCATAAAACAGGGCGAAACTGGTCCCCAGCGGCGGCGCGCGCATCATCAGGCTGAACATGGCGGTCAACAACACGATCCCGAAGACCGGTTCAGCCACCACCCAGAAATACCCGCCGGCCGAGCGACCGTAGGTTGTGCTCATCTCGCGCAGGATCAGCGCCATGATGACGCGCGGGGTGCGAAGGCTGAACGGGATCGCCATGGGCGGATACGGGAACGTCGTTGGAATATGCCGGTCTTGTCTACGTGCCCACCGGCCCAGAGACAAGACCGTCTCGTCACCGGGAATCACCCCCCGACAAGGCCGCCCCCGGCCGCTGTGGCACTGTTGCATCCGGCGCGCGGCGCGCAACGGCCGCTCCACCGGGCATCACCACGCTTCAGGCACCAAACCTGTTGCATATATGGCAATGTTTCGCCAAAATCATGCCACGCATACGCTGCGGCTGCGGCCGGATCCCTTTACCCATCATTCATTTCGTGTATCTATGTCATCAAGTCAGTCTGAATATTCTGGAGTGCACCATGACCAAGCTTCTGGCCCTTGCCACCGCCGCTCTTCTGGGGGCCGTGTCCATCGCCGCCGCCCAGCAATCCACTGCCCCCGTGGACGTTTCCCAAGCCGGGACTGCATCAACCACTGGCACCATGACCTCCACCGCCACGATCGCGGCTGCGGCTGTTGTTGTTGGCGGCGCGCTGGCCGTGAACAATGCGATCGAAGACGACGACGACGCCCCGGCGACAACCACGTCTTCGGCCCGGTAAGCCGAACGGCCCACAAACTTTTGCAAAGGCGGCCCTTCTGGCCGCCTTTTTCGCGTCTCCCTCTGCCGGGTCCACCTGGATCACGGGGTGTTCACGATTTCGCGATCATTTTTCATGACCGAAAGATGACGCCCGTCATCATTCTCTGGTATCCCAGTTATCATCTGATTATCCATGGTCAGACAACTGTACTGCAGAGATGAGGACCGGATCCCGCATATGGCCGACGATCACGCATCCGAAGACGGCTGGGCCAATCTGACCGGACTGGTACCGGTCCTGATCGCCGGCGCCCTTTTCGCCTTTTTCGCCCGTTTCCTGCCCGATATCGCCGCGGGGATCCCGCAGCGGACGACCCTGGACTGGGCCCCGGACTTCGGTATCGCGCTCAGCTTTTACCTGGATGGTCTGAGCCTGACCTTCGCCCTGCTGATCACGGGGATTGGCGCGTTGGTGATGCTGTATTCCGCGCGCTATCTGAACGGGCACCAGCACCGGCTGCGCTTTTCGATCTACCTGACCCTGTTCATGCTGGCCATGCTGGGCCTGGTTCTGGCCGACAACCTGATCGCACTGTTTGTCTTTTGGGAACTGACCAGCATCACCTCTTTTCTGCTGATCGGCTTTTCCCATGCCAGCGAAGGATCGCGCCGCGCCGCGCTGCAGGCATTGCTGGTAACGGTCAGCGGCGGGCTGGCGATGCTGGCCGGCTTTATCCTGATCGGCACAGTCGCGGGCACCTATGAACTGTCCGAGATCCGCGCCATGGGCGGGATCCTTCGCGACAGCACGCTTTATGGCCCGATCCTGATCCTCGTACTGGCCGGCGCCTTCACCAAGTCCGCACAAATGCCGTTCCATTTCTGGCTGCCCAACGCCATGGCCGCCCCGACACCGGTTTCGGCCTATCTGCATTCGGCCACCATGGTGAAGGGCGGGGTCTATCTGCTGGCACGGATGCATCCGTCGCTGTCGGGCACCGATCCGTGGCTGTGGATCCTGCTGATCTTTGGCGGCGTGACGGCCGTCTTTGCCTCGGTCGTTGCGATCCGGCAGACAGATATCAAGCAGACCCTGGCGTATACGACGCTGATGGCCCTGGGGACGCTGGTGATGTTCCTGTCGGCACCGGGCGGCTATGCGGTGACCGGGGCGGTGGCCTTTCTGGTCATCCATTCCTTCTACAAGGCGGCGCTGTTCCTGATGATCGGCTGCGTCGACCTGCGCACCGGCACCCGCGACGCGACCATTCTGGGCGGGTTGATCCGCGAGATGCCGCTGACCGGGGTCGCCGCCGCCCTGGCCGCGCTGTCCATGGCCGGGCTGCCCCCGTTCCTGGGCTTCATCGGCAAGGAGTTGCTTTACAAGGGCGCACTGGAAAGCGACGGCAGCGTGGCCTTCATGACCGCCGCCACCTTCGCGGCCAGTGCACTGATGGTGGCCGCTGGCGGGATTGTCGCGCTGAAGCCCTTTTGGGGCAGCCGCCATGACTTGTCCGAGCGCCACGTCCCCGAGGCCGAGGCCCCTTGGCCAATGCTGGTCGGGCCGCTGCTGCTGGCCGGGCTGGGGCTGGGCTTTGGCATCGCCCCCCATTGGCTGCAAATCCATGTCACCACCCCCGCCGTTACCGCCATCACCGGCAGTTCAGGCGAGGCCAAGGCCCTGCATCTCTGGGCCGGCGTGAACACCGCGCTGATCCTGTCGCTGGCCACCTATGCCGTGGGCGCCGCCCTGTATCTGGGCCATCGCCGGCTGCGCGACGCGCTGATCCGGGCTGAAGAACGGCTGATCAACTTCGATCGCGGCTGGGATGCAACCCTGGCCGGACTGCTGGCCGGATCCGGCTGGGTGACCGGGCGTATCCAGACCGGCGTCTTGCGCCAGTACATGACGGTGGTGTTCGGGGTGTTTCTCGTCTCGCTGCTGGTCGGGTTCACGATGGAGGCGGTTTTGCTGACCTCGCTGGATCTGCCCGAAGTGCGGCCCAAGCATTTTGGGGTGTTCGCCCTGACCCTGGCGGGGATGATCGTGACCGTGACCACCCGGTCGCGCATTGTCGCAATCTCCGGGCTGGGCGTGGTCGGGATCGGGGTGTCGCTGATCTTCATCCTGTTCGGCGCCCCGGATCTGGCGATCACCCAACTGTTGGTTGAGGTGCTGGTCGTCGTCCTGTTCTCCATCGCCGCGCTGCGGCTGCCCTTCCTGCCCCGGCGCAACCAGCAAAAGCGGCGCTGGGGCGACATGATCATGGCATTGATAGTCGGGGCGACGGTAACGACGACCATGCTGGTCGCCATCTCCGGCGATATCGACCGCCGGCTGACCGCCTTTTTCGAGGCCTCCAG
>JBKDZR010000114.1:0-3230 GCA_047971485.1 Qingshengfaniella sp.
GGCACAGCCCAGCGCGTTCGTCCGCTCAATGTGCTGGCCCACCGCCCGACGGCCAGCATCGCAATCAGATGGTCCAGCCCGAATAACGGATGAACCATCCCCGCCACGAGGGACCCGTGCAGCCCCGGACCAGTGTGGGCCATGGCCGGGCCAGCCACGCCGAACAAGAACAAAGAGATCAGAAAGCGTTTCATGGTTTGCACTCCTTCTTTCAATGGGACCACGCACCTGAGCAAGACAACAGGCACAAGGGCATGGCCGGGAACAGTCCCGTTCAACATTTTAGGATCGGACGAGCAGGCTTGCCCGCAATCAGCGGGCGCAGCGCACCCCAGACCTTGAAAATCGCCTCATGGGCCTGCCAGGTTTCCCGGGCCAGGATACGCACCGCTATAAGATCTCCGATGCGGCTGGCACCTACCTGAGTCTGCTCAACCTCGCAGCAATGCAGGCGAACCAGTTCTTCGGCTTCGGCGGGAAGATCAGGGGCATAGGAAAAGACCAGTGCGGCATGACGCGCCCCCGCCCACAGCCGGTCAAGATCGCGCACCTCATCCGGTGTTTTCAGGCGCATCCTGTCCAAGGCCAGGGTTTCGCCCTCAAGCTGGATCTCGAAACTGGAATCGAGCGCATGAAACTTGAAGATCTCCCGTCCGTAATACACCCGTCCGGCCGAAACCATATCCGAGGCGAAGAGCCGACTGGAGCGATGCAGACCAATCCGGATCCGGCGCCTGGAACGACGGGCCTCAAAGGGGATCGTCTCGCCCGGCAGATATTCCAGCGTTGCATTCTCGGCCACGGTAAAGTCCACCGTCTCGGTCGAGGTCAGCCCGTTCACGCATTTGTAGAACTTGCCCGACGCCGTAGTCGTGAACAGCGCCCGCGCCCCGGCCTCGATCCGGCCATAAAACCGGGACCCGTCACCCTCGACAAAGCCACCGCCCGAATTGACCATCAACATGAATGGCTGATCGTCGTGATCCTGATAATGATAACCCTGCCACTGAAAGGGAATGCGCCAGGCCGATGGCTGGATAATCGTCTTGCCCCCGACGCGATGGGCACGGACGTTCATCAGCGCCTGTTTGCCGACAATCCATTTCGGATCGGGATAGGTGGGCATATGCGTCACGCGGCATCCCCCCGCAGGTTCTCCAGCAGCAGGACATCCCGTTCGATCCAGGCGATCACCTGATCCGCCCCCCTCCCGGTCTTCATGTTTGTGATCACAAAGGGCTTGCCTGCCCGCTTGACCCGGGCGTCGGCCTCCATGCGATCCAGATCGACCTCGACATAAGGTGCCAGATCGGCCTTGTTGATCAACAACAGCGGCGATTTTTCTATGCCGGGCCCGCCTTTGCGGGGAATGTCCCCTCCCTGAGCGACCGAGATCAGATAGATGTGGTTGTCCACCAGTTCCGGGCTGAATGTCGCGGCCAGGTTATCGCCACCGCTTTCCACGAAGATGATGTCCAGATCGGCATAGCGCTGTTGCAACTTGCGGATCGCGTGAGCGTTCATTGAGACATCTTCGCGGATTGCGGTATGCGGGCAGCCCCCGGTCTCGACGCCGATCACCCGGTCCGGATCCAGTGCGCCGCTTTCGACGACGAAGTGGGCATCCTCGACCGTGTAAATATCGTTGGTCACCACCCCGATCGAATAGCGATCCGACAATCGGCGGCACAGCGACACCAGAAGCGATGTCTTGCCGGCCCCGACAGGACCGCCCAGCCCAATTCTTACAGGTCGACGCATGGTTTTCCTCCATTATGGATCAGGACATGCACAGGCGCGTGCGCTGTTTTTCATGCTGCATGCTCGCCATATCGAGCGACAGCATGGCGGTGTTCATGTCCTCCAGGTCAAGGTCCGGGGCGTCGCGGCTGAACGTCTGGATGACGGGCCAAAGGGCGGCAATAACCCGCTGGGTTTCAACCTGGCCAAGGGGGACCAACCGGCAGGCAACCCCCGCCAGATTGGCCACAGCATTCTGTAAAAAGGCCAGGACCGCATCACTGGTGGCTATATCGAAGGCTCCGCATACCGCCCCGAAGACCACGGCCTGATGGCCCTCGACACGTCCTTCACGCAGCATGGCAGAAAATTCATCCAACCCGGGTCGGTCGAAGACATCCCGATACGCGGACAGAAGGGACTGCCCCATCATCCAAGACGCCTCGCGCTCCTCTCGGCTTAGTTTGAGACTGGCCAACCGGCGATCCAGAACGACCAGCCGGTCAGGATCGCCGAAACGGACCGCATCACAGGCCAAGGCGACGGCAATGCCTTCGGACCGGGCCAAGGTATAGACCAGCCAGTCGCGACAGGCCGTCTCGAAGCTGATGGCATCATGCACCACACCGCGGCTGATCAAGGTCTCGAACCCGTAGGAAGGGTGGAACGCACCAGTCGGAAACGAGGCATTGGCAACCTGCAGAAGAAACAAGGTCTTCTGCTGCGTTTCGGCCGGGGTATTGCGCCGGTCAATGGCCATGGGTGTGATGGCGGTGTCCGTCGCCCCCGTGGTCATGGTCGTGATCATGTCCGGCATAGGACCCATAACGGGTCCCGACGAAAGGGGCCTCAATCGCGGCATAGGGAATGCCCGCATCACGCAGCACATCCGCTACCTTGGGGTCAGCCGGGGTCAGCATAACACCATCGCCGAACCGGACCGGGCGATGCAAGTTGCCCAGATGAAATCCCGCAACCCCCCACATCCGTGCCGTGTCCGGCGCAATACGGAACAACTGTTCCGGCGCGGCACGGACAACGACGACAACCTGCCCGTCCCGGGCCAGAAGACCGCCATCGTTCAGCTCACTCCCGCGTGGCAGGGAAATCCGCAAGCGCCGCCCGCCCCTTGTTTCCAGAACCATATGGGGGCTGGAACGCTGGTCGGCGGACAGGGCGACCGGATCCTCCGTGACATCGGCCGGCCCCTCGCCGGCCGCGAACAGATGCTGGTGATCACAGACATGGCGTTCCCCGTCACTCAGCGAAAGTAGTAAAGCTGGGTCAGGGGCAGCGTTTTTGCCGGCTGTACGGTAATGCGCTGGCCATCGACATAGACATTGTAGCTTTCCGGGTCGATTTCGATCTTAGAGCGTGATTTGAAACTCGTTGAATGAATTCAGAGGTTTGTGATTCTGTTCGGTTGTGAGACTGAACGGAGATCGACATGGCCTGGACTGAATTCACCCGACACCAGCATGCCCGAGCGG
>JBKDZR010000115.1:0-28253 GCA_047971485.1 Qingshengfaniella sp.
ACCCGCCTGAAAGAGCTTGTCCTGACCCACCATCCTCTGGCACAGGATCATTCCGACTGACAACCGAGGATCCCCGCATGACCGAAACCCTGCATATCGTTGGCGGCGGCATGGCCGGATCCGAGGCCGCCTGGCAGGCCGCCAACATGGGCGTACGTGTCGTTCTGCACGAGATGCGCCCCCAGGTCGGTACCTTTGCCCATCGCACCGGAAACCTGGAGGAAATGGGTTGCTCCAACTCCTTCCGCTCAGATGATGACGAACAGAAAGCCGATGGTCTGCTGCATTGGGAAATGCGTGCGGCTGGTGGGCTGATCATGGCCATGGCCGACGCCCACGCCCTACCGGCAGGCAGCGCACTGGCCGTGGATCGCGATCAATTCGCCGAATCTGTGACTGCACGGCTACTGGCCCATCCCCTGATTGAGGTGACGGGCGGCGAAATCACCACCCTGCCCGAGGACGGCCAGTGGATCATCGCGACCGGCCCACTGACCTCGGATGCCCTGGGTCAGGCGATCCGAGCGGAAACCGGCGCCGAGGCCCTGGCCTTTTTCGACGCCATCGCCCCCATCGTCCATTTCGACACGATCGACCTGTCCAAGGCTTGGTTCCAATCACGCTACGACAAGGGCGAGACGGAAGAGGACCGCAAGGCCTATCTCAACTGCCCGCTGGACAAGCCCGGCTATGAGGCCTTCATCGATGCTCTTCTGGCCGCCGATAAAACCGAGTTCCACGAGGGCGAAACCGCCGGTTATTTCGACGGCTGCCTGCCCATCGAGGTGATGGCCGAACGCGGCCGTGAAACCCTGCGCCATGGCCCGATGAAGCCGGTAGGCCTGACCAATCCGCACCAGCCCGAGATCAAGCCCCATGCCGTGGTTCAGCTGCGCCGCGACAATGCACTAGGGACGCTCTATAATATTGTCGGCTTCCAGACAAAGATGAGGTACGGCGCGCAAACAGATGTTTTTAAAATGATACCCGGACTGCAGGATGCCAGCTTTGCCCGGCTTGGTGGCATCCACCGCAACACGTTCATCAACTCGCCGACACTTCTGGACAGCCAGATGCGGCTGAAATCAAAGCCCAACATCCGCTTCGCCGGACAGATCACCGGGGTTGAGGGCTATGTAGAAAGCGCCGCCATGGGTCTTCTGGCCGGGCGCATGGCCGCCGCCGAGCTGCTGGGCCAGCCGGTCAGCGCCCCACCCCCGGAAACCGCCACCGGCGCGCTGATCACCCATATCAGCGGCGGGGCCGAAGCGAAGACGTTCCAACCAATGAACGTCAATTTCGGCCTCTTCCCCCCGGTGGACATGAAAGGTGGGCGCCGCAACCGCCCGGCCCGCTACAAGGCCTATACCGATCGGGCGAAATCCGCTTGGCAGGCCTGGCTGACCGCCTGAAAGCTTGGGGTCGTGGCCCAACCATCCTATTTATGAACGACATGATTTGATACGGAAGACCCAACCGCAATGCTCTATCTGCTGGCGATCATTCTGCCACCGCTGGCCATCCTGTTGGCTGGCCGCCCGATTCTGGGCATCGTCCTCTTTTTTATCTGGGTGCCGGCGCTGTTCTTTTCCGGCGGGCTGACCCATCCAATGTTCATCATCCTGGCCTGGCTGCTGGTGCATCAATCGGCAGTCAGCCGGACCTGAGCCAGGATGCGCACGCGCTTTGCCCCGTCCCCGACCGGGCCGCTGCATCTGGGCCACGCCTATTCGGCCCTGCTGGCGGCGGATCTGGCCACGCGGCTGGGCGGGCAGTTCCTGTTGCGCATTGAGGACATCGATCAGACCCGCGCCCGGCCCCACTGGGAAAACCGGATTTACGACGATCTGACCTGGCTGGGCCTGCACTGGCCCCAACCCGTGATGCGTCAGTCCGACCGGATGCCAGCCTATCGCACCGCATTGGACAGGCTGTGGTCCCGGGGCCTGATCTATGCCTGCCACTGTTCACGCCGTGACATCCGCGAGGCCCTGGCCGCCCCCCAGGAAGGTATGGCGGCACTCGGCCCAGACGGCCCGGTCTATCCCGGAACCTGCCGGCCTGCGACACCCGGCTCCGGAACAAAGGCGCCGAGGGATGTTGCGTTACGCCTGAACATGGCCCGCGCCATGAATCTGATCGGAGAAGATATCCAGTTCACGGAAATCGGCCCCGAAGGCACAGATCATGCCATCCGCAGACAAAGCGCCACCCAAATGTGCCAAACCGTCGGCGATGTGGTGCTGGCGCGCCGTGACATGGACACCTCTTATCACCTGTCAGTGGTGCTGGATGATGCTGAACAGGGCATCACCCATGTGGTTCGCGGCGCCGATCTGGCCGACGCCACCTTTATTCATGTCGTGTTGCAGCGCCTTCTCGACCTGCCGAGTCCGATCTACCTGCACCATCGGCTGATCCGTGATCCAGCCGGCAAGCGGCTGGCCAAGCGTGATGATGCCCGTGCCATCGCCCTTTATCGGGATGAAGGCAAAACCCCCGCAGATATTCGAAGGATGGTAAACCTCAGACCATCGGGGTCATGATCTCAACTTCAACACCATTCCTTATAGCACTGTAAAAGCAGCTTTTCCTATTCGTATGACAGGCTGGCCCCGTCTGGCGAACCACCACCAGCAAGCAATCCCTGTCGCAATCCACACGCAGATCCACCAGATCCTGAACATGGCCACTGGTATCGCCCTTGATCCAAAAGGTCTGGCGCGAACGCGACCAATAGGTCACCCGCCGGCTTTCCAGCGTACGCTGGATCGCCTCGCGGTTCATCCACGCCATCATCAGAACCTCGCCGGTTTCCTCTTCTTGGGCAATAACCGGGATCAGGCCCCGGTCATCATATTGCAGGCTGTCTGCATCGAATTTCATCGCGATCCCTTTGCCATCCTTGCCTGCCCCTTTATGTAGAGGGGACCGGGAGCAAGGAAAAGCCGATGTCCGACAGCGATCTGATCAATCTCTATTCCAAGCGCATCCTGGCGTTGGCAGCGGATATTCCCCATCTTGGGCGGCTGGATCATCCCGACGGCACGGCACGCCGACGGTCGCCCCTGTGCGGATCGGTGGTCACGGTGGATGTGATCCTGCGGGAGGGGCGCGTCGCGGATTTCGCCCAGGATGTAAAGGCCTGCGCCCTTGGACAGGCCGCCGCCGCCGTGGTCGGCGCCCATGTCATCGGCCAGGATCGTGGCGGGATTGCAGCAGCCCGCGATGCCTTGAGCGCAATGCTGAAATCCGGCGGACCGTCCCCCGCTACCCCCTTTGACGGGCTGGAGATCCTGCGACCAGCAGCGGATTTCGGCAATCGCCATGCCTCAATCCTGCTGTCGCTGAACGCGACACTGGACGCGATCGACGCCGCTGACCGGGCGAATTGCGCCTAAGCATCTTCAGGGTACAAAAAAACTGCCGCCTCTGTTCAGAGTGCGGCAGCAAAAGCGTGGATCCCCCACCCGACAGGTCATTTAGGATCAACCCAGTCTGTTGGGGGCAGGCAGGTCAATGCGGATCCACGAGGCGGGCGATCAGACCAGAGCCGGCAGATGAAGCAACGCGAAAAACGTCAGCAGCATCCCGCCCGCCCCAAGCAGGTCGCGCCACAAATAAGGGCCGGACCGGGTCAGGGCGATTTTGACATCTTCAAGCATGTTTCACCTCCGTGTTCCTATAATGTTCCAATAGCACCCGTTAACGATTCGGGTAAAGTGGATTTGGAACAAATGCGGAACTTTATCAGGCATCCAGCAATTTCAGCGCACGGTCCTGTTCCAGAAGCCATAAAAGCGTGCGCACAGCCTGCCCCCGCAGGCCAGTCAGGTCAGGATCACTGGCCAGCAACGCCTCGGCATCCCGCCGCGCGGTTGCCATCAACCCGGCCTGGGTTTCCAGATCGGCAATACGGAAGCGCGGCAAGCCGGATTGCGCCACGCCCAGCACATCGCCCGCCCCGCGCAGGACCAGGTCCTCCTCAGCGATGCGGAACCCATCCTCAGTTTCGCGCAGCAGGGTCAGGCGCCGCCGTGCCGTTTCCGTCAGGTTCGATCCATAGACCAGCAGGCAGGTCGATTGCGCCTCTCCCCGCCCGACCCGGCCGCGCAACTGATGCAATTGCGACAAACCAAAGCTTTCCGCCTGTTCTATCACCATGATCGAGGCTGCCGGCACGTTCACCCCAACTTCAATCACCGTCGTCGCCACCAGCACCGACAGACGCCCGGCGACGAAATCAGCCATCACCCGGTCCTTGTCCTCGCCGGCCATCTGGCCATGAACCAACCCCACGCGGCCCTCTCCCAAGGCTACACGCAGGGCCCGGAACCGGCTTTCGGCGGCAACCAGGGCCACCACTTCACTTTCCTCGACCAGGGGGCACACCCAATAGGCCTGACGGCCCTGCCCGATGGCATCAGTCAGATGCGCCACCACCTCATCCAGCCGCTCGGCAGATAACAGCGCCGTCTGAACCGGTTTGCGCCCGGGCGGTTTCTCATCCAGCACGGACAGGTCCATATCGCCATATTGCGTCATCGCCAGCGACCTCGGGATCGGCGTGGCCGTCATCACCAGCACATCGGCTTGTCGCCCCTTGTCACCAAGGGCCAGACGCTGGCGTACCCCGAACCGGTGCTGTTCGTCGATGACCGCGAGACCGAGATCGTGATAGAGAACATCGCCCTGGAACACGGCGTGCGTGCCCACCAGGATGTCGATCTTCCCAGAGGCCAGATCGGCCAGGATCGCCCGCCGCGCCGCGCCGCTGTCACGCCCGGTCAGACAGGCCAGGCGCAGGCCCGCAGCCTCGGCCAGAGGGGTCAGCCCTTCGGCATGTTGCCGCGCCAGGATCTCGGTCGGCGCCATCAGCACACCCTGCGCCCCGGCCTCAACCGCCTGAACAAGCGCCAGCAGGGCAACCAGCGTCTTGCCCGATCCGACGTCGCCCTGCAGCAGCCGGTTCATCCGAAACGCCGAGGCCATATCGGCCCCGATTTCCGCCAAAACCCGGGCCTGTGCGCCCGTCAGATCGAAACCGCTGGCGGCCATCACCCTGTCACGCACCTTCCCGGTGCCTGCCAGGGACCGCCCCCGACGGCGCCGCGATCGGGCCCGTGCCAGGGCCAACGTCGTCTGATGCGCGAAGAATTCATCATAGGCCAGACGCACCCGCGCCGCCGCCTGGGCCGAGACATCGCGCAAAGCCGTGGGGTGATGCGCCGCCACCATGGCCGCGCGCCAGCCCGGCCAGCCCTCACGCGCCAGAAGGGGCGGGTCGATCCAGTCCGGCAAATCCGGCGCCCGATCCAATGCTGCCCCCGCCGCCCGGGCCATCTGCCGTCCGCTCAACCCCTCGGTCAGGGGATAGAGCGGCTCAAACTCCGGGATCTCTGCCGCCCGGGCCGGGGCCACCACATGATCTGGGTGAACGATCTGGGCATGGCCGTCAAAGAACTCGACCTTGCCGGAAATCAGACGTGTCTCATCGACCGGCAGCAAGCGGCGCAGATAGTCTTCGCTCGGGCGAAACCATACCAGGGTAAAGGCGGTTTGCGCGTCCTCTACCGTGATTCGATAGGGCCGGCCGCGCACGGTCGGTGGCGTGTGGCGCAGAACCCGGGCCTCGACCGTCACCACCTCGCCCGGGGCCGCGCCCTGAACGCTGTCGCGGCGGCGGCGATCGACCCCGCCCGAGGGCAGCGTATAGATCAGATCGCGCGGGCGGGTGATGGCCATTTTCTCGAACAGGCGCGCAGTCTTGGCGCCGATCCCCGGCAAGGTTTCGAGACCGGCGAACAGCGGAAACAGGATCTCGGGTCGCCCGCTCATGCCACGCCGATCAGCTCCAGCCAGGTGGCTTCGTCCAACACCTCGATCCCCAGTTCGGCGGCTTTTTTAGCCTTTGATCCCGCGCCAGGCCCGGCAATCAGGATATCCGTTTTCGCCGAAACCGAACCCGAAACCTTTGCCCCCAGGGCCTCGGCCCGCACCTTGGCTTCCGCCCGGGTCATGCGTTCCAACGTGCCGGTGAACACCACGGTCTTGCCCGCCACGGGACTATCGGTCGTCGTGGACGCGGCGACGGGGCGGATTTCCAGTTGCGCGCGCAGCCGGTCGATGCTGTCGCGTTCGGCCGGCTGATGCAACGCCGTGGTCAGCGAAGTCGCCAGCACCGCCCCCACCCCGTCGATGGCGGTCAAATCCTCCCAACGCTCGGATCCCGGTTCGGCCCCGGCCAGCGCCTGAACAAGATCCTCCCAGGTGCCGTAATGGCGGGCCAAAAGCCGCGCGGTCGTTTCTCCGACATGGCGAATACCGAGGGAAAACAAGAACCTGTCCAGCGGGATCCGCCGCCGTTCCTCAATTGCGGCGAACAGGTTGGTCGCCGATTTTTCACCCCAGCCTTCGCGATTCTTGACCTGTTGCAGATTTCCCGGCCCATGGCGCGCGGCCAGCGTAAAGATATCGGCTGGCTCGGAAATCCAGCCATCGCGCAGGAACTGTTCAACCTGTTTGGCCCCCAGTCCCTCGATATCGAAGGCCCCGCGCGACACGAAATGCTTCAGCCGTTCCAGTCGCTGGGCCGGACAGATCACCCCCCCGGTGCAGCGCCGGACGCTGTCGCCGACCTCGCGGATCGCTTCGGATCCGCACTCCGGGCAAATCGTTGGAAAATCATAAGGTTGGGCGCCATCAGGCCGCCGGTCCAGATCCACATCGGCAATTTTCGGAATGACATCCCCGGCCCGGTAGACCTGAACCCGATCCCCGATCCGTATGTCCTTGCCATCGCGGATCGTCTGGCCTGTGCTGTCGCAGCCGGCGATATAATCCTCATTGTGCAGCGTTGCGTTGGACACGACCACCCCACCCACAGTCACCGGTTTCAGGCGCGCGATAGGCGACAAGGCCCCGGTCCGCCCGACATTGATGTCAATGGCCTCCAGTTCCGTCCAAGCCAGTTCGGCGGGAAACTTATGGGCAATGGCCCAGCGGGGGGTTGTGGATCGGTAACCCAACCGCTCCTGAAACCCCAAATCGTTAACCTTGTAGACCACCCCGTCAATGTCATAACCCAGCGTGGCGCGATCCGTCTCAATCCCGGCATAAACTGCGGACAATTGTTCGATCGTATCGCACAGGCGGGTCCATGGGTTGACCTGGAACCCAAGCTCGCGCAATCGATCCAGGGTCCCCATCTGCGTATCGGCCAGCGGCTCGGATACCTCGCCCCAGGCATAGGCAAAAAAACAAAGCGGTCGGCTGGCCGTGATCGCCGAATCGAGCTGCCGCAGGGATCCGGCTGCGGCGTTGCGCGGGTTGGCAAAGGGTTTGGCCCCAGCCTGCATCTGCCTTTCGTTCAGGGCGGTGAAATCCCGGTGATGCATGTAAACTTCGCCACGGACCTCCAGCACCTCGGGCGCAGAGTCAAGAAATTGAGGAATATCCTTTATAGTACAGGCATTTGCCGTAACATCTTCACCCACCTCGCCATCCCCGCGGGTTGCTGCGACAACCAGATGCCCCTGTTCGTAGCGCAAGGATAAAGACAAGCCGTCTATCTTCGGTTCCGCCGTGTAAGATAGTGGATCGTCCGTGGACAGCCCCAGATATTTTCGCACCGAGACGTCGAAATCACGGATATCCGCATCATCGAACGCATTGCCCAACGACATCATACGACGAGCGTGAACAACCTTGCCGAACGCCTCGGAGGGTGCCGCCCCCACACGTTCCGACGGGCTGTCATTCCGCTTCAGCGTCGGAAACCGGGCTTCGATCGCCGCGTTGCGCCGTTTAAGGCGATCATATTCGGCATCATCTATGTCAGGGGAATCACGCCTGTGATAGGCAGCATCTGCCTGGGCGATCCGGGCAGAAAGATCGGCCAGCTCGCGGGCCGCCTCCGTCTTATTCAGCGTCTTGACGTCTTTCTCGACCACGATATCCCCGCCCAGTCAGCCCGATCCCATCAGGTGATAGGCGCGTGGCGGGGCGCCGTCCAGTATCCGGATAACCTAAGCGGGTATTCGCGGCCACGCCCTGAAATGCCCGCTTAGGCTTGTTTGATGTCACAGGGATTTCATGAAACGCCCGGCTTGGATAAACGGCTATACGCTTTAGGCGGGGAGGGTTTTCAAAATGAAAATACACCCCTGATTCCAAAAGCGTCTTAGCTGGCCACCTGAGCGTAACCTGCCTCGGTCTCCGGATCACGCAGCACATAACCGCGGCCCCAAACCGTTTCGATATAGTTCTCGCCGCCTGTCGCCTGGCTCAGCTTTTTACGTAGCTTGCAGATAAAGACGTCGATGATCTTCAGTTCCGGTTCGTCCATGCCACCATAAAGATGATTCAGGAACATCTCTTTCGTCAGGGTCGTGCCCTTCCGCAGGCTCAGAAGTTCGAGCATCTGATATTCCTTGCCGGTTAGATGCACAGGATGATTGCTCGCTTCCACCGTCTTGGCATCCAGATTAACCGAAATCTTGCCCGTGTTGATCACCGACTGGGAATGCCCCTTGGAGCGCCGGATGATCGCGTGAATACGGGCGACCAGTTCTTCGCGATGGAAGGGTTTGGTCAGATAGTCATCCGCGCCGAAGCCAAACCCCTTGAGTTTGCTTTCTGTATCGTCCGCACCGGACAGGATCAGGATCGGCGTATCGACCTTGGCCAGACGCAACTGGCGCAGAACCTCATGCCCGGTCATATCCGGCAGGTTCAGGTCGAGAAGGATCAAATCGTAATCATAGAGCTTGGCGAGGTCGATCCCTTCCTCGCCAAGATCCGTGCAATAGACGTTCAGATTCGCGTGTGTCAGCATCAGTTCGATGCTTTTCGACGTCGTCGGATCGTCTTCAACAAGTAATACCCGCATTCCCCAATGCCTCTCCGTGACTTAACGTGCTTGTCCTGTGTCTCCACAGGACGTTGGGCGCTTTAGGTTACGTTAGGGTTAATTCGCGGAATTCTGCAGGCACAACAACCTAAAGTTGCCGAAATTTCTGCAAGCGTGTCGCTTTGAGCGCAGCTTCACCATGTTTTTCAACCGCATGCAGCCAACTTTCGAATTCATCGTCAGACAGTTGGTAGCGTTTGACCGCCTCTTCGCGGTCCATTAACCCATGTACAACGGCCTTGACGACCAGGGCCTTGCGGCTGGCAACCCAGCGCACCGTATCCTCGGGAGGAAGATCCGCACGTGACAACGTGCTGCCATCCGGCAGGTGAACCACCCTCGGGCCTTCTACTTTCTTGATATACATAACACATCCCTCGTTACCCACGCCCAAGGGATGCCACCGAGGCTTTTAACACTGTTTGAAGCCCAAGCTTGTTTGTTCGAAGGATTTTCCTATATTATGTGGGAATTTCCCCTGATTTACCGGTCCTGTCATGACTCTGCCGTTGAACTCGCTTGGATTTCCCAAACCGCCCGCCGAGACGCGGGTGGTGGTTGCCATGTCCGGCGGGGTGGACAGTTCCGTGGTTGCCGCGCACCTGGCCGAAGAAGGCTATGACGTGGTGGGAATCACCCTGCAGCTTTATGATCACGGCGCCGCCCTGGCGAAGAAAGGCGCCTGTTGTGCCGGGCGCGACATCCACGATGCCCGCCGCGTCGCCGAGGAAATGGGCTTTCCCCATTATGTCCTGGACTATGAGAACACCTTTCGTGAATCGGTGATCGAGGAATTCGCCGATGCCTATCTGGGCGGCGCAACCCCCGTGCCCTGCATCCGCTGCAACGAAAGGGTCAAGTTCCGCGATCTTCTGGAAACCGCCAAAGATCTGGATGCCGACTGCATGGCCACCGGACATTATATCCAGCGCAAGGTCGGTCCCGCCGGGGCAGAGCTGCACTGCGCCGCCGATGCCAACCGCGACCAAAGCTATTTCCTGTTTTCGACCACGGCCGAGCAACTGGCCTATCTGCGCTTTCCATTGGGGCATCTGCCCTCAAAGGACGCGACCCGGGATTTGGCCCAACGCTATGGCCTGGCCGTGGCGGACAAACCCGACAGCCAGGACATCTGCTTTGTTCCCGACGGCAACTATGCCAGCGTAATCGAGAAACTGCGCCCCGGGGCAGCGGATCCCGGCAAAATTGTCGATATGGACGGTCAGGTTCTGGGGGAACATCGCGGCGTCATTCACTATACGATCGGTCAGCGGCGCGGCCTTGGGATCGGCGGGTTGGCCGATCCGCTGTATGTGGTGCGGCTTGATCCCGAAACCCGCCAGGTCATCGTCGGCCCGAAAGAGGCGCTGGCCACCCGGACCGTGCCCGTGCGTGAAATCAACTGGCTGGGGGATATGCCCTTTGCCGATCAGGCGGTGCGCGAGGTGTCCGTCAAGGTCCGGTCCACCCGCCCGCCACGCCCGGCGTTGGTCAGGCCAACCAGCCCCACCACTGCAGAGGTTGAATTGCTGACCCCCGAGGAAGGGGTCAGCCCCGGCCAGGCCTGTGTGTTTTATGAAACCGGCGGCAGTCGGGTGTTGGGCGGCGGCTGGATCTGGCGCGGTTATTGAAAGCCGCCCAGCCCATCCAGAACCGCCCGCGCCGCGCGCAGGCCGGGGGCTTCGCCGCCGCGCCCCAAGCGATCCATGGTCAGGTTCATGGCCGTTCGCTGCCCTTCGGAATCGGCCAAAACCTGCTCGATCGCTTCGGCAATCGGGCCGGGCTGACACGCCCGCATCAGGAATTCAGGCACGGTGCGGGTCTCGGAAACAAGATTGACCAGCGTCACCGTGTCGACCAGCGCTAGCCGCTTCAACAGTCGGTTACTCAGCCAATTGAACGTATAGGCGATCACCATGGGGGTGCCCGCCGCTGCCAATTCCAGAGATACCGTTCCCGAAGCCGCCAGCGCCACATCCGCCGCCCGAAACGCTGCTCGTTTGGTGGGCAGATCGGATGCAGCGACAAGGATCGGATCAATGGGCCAGTCAACCGCCAGGGTCGCGACCAGATCAGCAAGGCCACTGGCCACCGGCACCACAACACGCATACCCGGCAAGCGCGGGGCAAGTTGCGTGAAGGCCGCACCGAAGATGGGGGCCAGCCGCGCAACCTCGGAGTTGCGGGATCCAGGCAAAGCCAGGATCAGCGGCGTCCCCGGGGAAATGCCATGGGCGGAGCGGAAGGCCTCGGCCTCGACCTCGCTGGCCTGGGGTTGGGCAACAACCGGATGGCCGACGAAATCGCAGCGCATCCCGGCGGCCTCCATCAGCGGCGGTTCAAAGGGCAGAAGCGCCAGAACCTGATCGGTAAACGGCGCCATCTTGGCCGCCCGCCCCGGACGCCAGGCCCAGACCGAAGGGGCCACGTAATGCACCGTGCGGATCGCCGGATTGGCTGTCTTTACTGCTCGGGCCACCCGCAGACAGAAATCGGGGCTGTCGATGCCGATCAGCACATCGGGGGGATCGGCCAGAATGGCGGCCACCGTTTCTGCCAGCCGGCGCTTGAGATGGCGGTATCTGGGCAGCACCTCGGCCAAGCCCATGACGGTCAGATCGTCCATCGGAAAGAGGCTACGCACCCCCGCCGCCTGCATCTGCGGCCCGGCCACGCCGCGCAACTGCACATTCGGCGCCAACTCCCGCAGCCCCGCAATCAGCGCCGCGCCCAGGGCATCACCCGAGGCCTCACCCGCGATCAGGAAAACCGATGGACCAGTCATGATGCGGCTCCCCCCGGACGGATCCACAGAAACAGGCCGGCCGCATCCGCCGCCGCCAGGGTTTCGGCCTGATCCAGGATCATCACGCCCCCGGCCTCCAGCACGATCCCGGCCAGCCCGGCCCGAGCCACACGCGCCACCGTGGCGGGTGCGATCGCCGGCAGATCGACGCGACGATCCTGACCGGCCTTCGGCGCCTTGAAGAACACCCCGCGCGCGCCGCCCGGATCGGGACGCAAGCGCCCGGCGACATCGGCCACCCAGTCCAGCATCGCATCCGTCCCCGGCGCGGTTTCCACCGCCAGAACCTGGCCCTGGGCCACAACCACCCCCTGCCCCAGATCCGCAACAGCCAACGCCGCCTGAACCGCCTCGGCACGACAGGTATCGTTGCGATCGGCAGCACAAGGCTGGACGACGGTCAACACCCCTGCGGGGGGCAGAAGATCGGGGCAAATCTCATGGGCGGCGCGAATGGCGAAGCCCTCGGCCTCGAAAATCGCCAGAACCGCGCGCAGCGTACCGTCATCCCCTGCGCGCAAGGCCCGCAGCAGGCGCGGCGCCATCATCATCGTCTTGAGATCGAATTGCGCCGCGTCCAAACGCGGCCGGCGCACCGCCCCGGCAAAGACCAGATCCGTCACCCCCTCGGCACGCAAAGCCTTGAACAATCCGCCCAGTTTCTCGGCACGAAAGCGGATCAGCGGCAGGCCATCGGGGTTTTCGGCGGCAAAACCCGCCATCTCGGCTAGGATCACCCGTCGCCCGGCCCGGGTCAGCGCCCGGGACAGATGAAGCGGCAGGATGCCCTGCCCGGCAATGATGCCAACGGCCCCCGCCACCTCAGGTCGGGGTCAGGAAATGGCGATCCGTCTCGGCCAGAATGAAGGCCGCGATCTCGCGCACGTAATCACTGTCGAAATCCTCGTTCAGCCGACGGGCACGATCCTGAAACGCCCCCTCGCCCTGGGCCAGCATCTGATAGGCCGCCCGCAGCGCAGTGATATCCGAACGGGCCACCCCACGCCGCTTGAGACCAACCAGGTTAAGCCCATCCAGACGGCCCCGCGGCGCCTGAACCAGCCCATAGGGGATCACGTCATTGGTCACCATGGTCACGGCCCCGATGATTGCGCCCCGTCCGACCCGCACCCATTGGTGAATGCCCGACAAACCGCCCAGGATCACATCGTCACCGACCTGACAATGCCCGGCCACGGCCGAGTTGTTGACCAGGATCACCCGATCCCCGATCCGCACGTCATGGGCGACATGGCACCCGGCCATGAACAGTCCGTCATCGCCAACCCGGGTCAGCCCGCCACCCCCGGCAGTGCCGGTGTTCATGGTGACGTTTTCACGAATGCGGTTGCGCTTACCGACGACCAGACGGGTCTCTTCGCCGTTGAATTTCAGATCCTGCGGGATTTCGCCGATCACCGCACCGGGGAAAATGACCGTATCCTCGCCAATCTCGGTCTGTCCGGTAACCACCACATGGCTTTTCACTTGCACCCGAGGCCCAAGCGATACCCCGGCCCCGATCACGCAAAAGGGACCGATGCGCACGCCATCGGCAATCCGCGCGCCGGGTTCGATCACCGCCGAGGGGTGGATATCGGCACCGGCCGCGATGGTCACGCCGCGTCCTCGCCCGGCAGAACGATCATCGCCATGAATTCGCATTCCGCGGCCAGTTCCCCCTCGACCGTGGCCTTGCCCGCGAATTTCCAGACCTTGCCCTTGCCGCCGCGCAGGGTATCGACGCGCAGTTCCATCACATCGCCCGGGCCGACCTTGCGGCGGAAACGACATTTGTCGATGCCCATGAAATAGACCAGCGCATCCTTGCCCGCCAGATCCAGCGTCACGCCGACCAGCACCGCCGAGGTCTGGGCCAGCGCCTCGACGATCATCACCCCGGGAAAGATCGGCACGCCGGGGAAATGGCCGGTGAATTGCGGCTCATTCATCGTGACATTCTTGATGCCAACCGCGCTTTGGCCCGGCACGATGTCGCGCACCTTGTCCACCAGCAGGAACGGATAGCGATGCGGCAGGATGCGCTGGATCAGGTCGATCCCGGCAGTTTGCGGTTTTTCATCACTCATCGGCACGTCTCCCTGCCCGTGTTGGTCTGGCCTGTCAGGCCGTTGAAAGGTCCGTAGCAAGGCCGCGCGCCCGGCACAAGACGCAGGCGCCGGGCTATTGCGGCGCGCTGTCCTGACCCGTTTCAGCCGTCCCATCCCCCAAACGTTCGTTGATCAGCGCCACCGCCTCGGCCGTGACATCAACCCCTTCCAGCGCCAGCAGGATCGCCGTGCGATCAATGATCACGGATGCCCGGTGGCGACGGGCCAAATCCGCCAGAACCGGACCGATCGCACCGACAAAGGCCTTGCGCGCGTCATCCAGCTGGCGCTGCAAATCGTCGGATTTGGTTTCCTGTTCGCGGCGGATCCGCTGAACCCGGTCGTCGAAGGCGGCGGCCAGCGGGGCAAACGCGGCGGCTGTCATCTGATCACGTTGCGCCGTCAGGTCCCGTTCTTCGGCAACAAGATCGGCCTCAATCCGGCGGTTTTCGCCGGCCAGTTCGTCGCGGGCCTGTTCCAGATCGCGTTGCAGGCGCTGCCCGAAATCCGAGCGCAGGAACAACAAATCCTGGTCCAGCGTCAGGATCTGGAATGGCGCGGCGGGCGCAGCCGGGGCCGTTTCTTCCTGCGCCATCGCCCCCAACGGCCAGAGCACCAGACAGACGCAAACAACCCGCCAGATCATGGATCAGAACCGCGTCGAAACCGTCAGGTCGAAATTGCGTTCCTTGTCATAGCTTTTGCTTTCCAGCGCGCGGGTGAAGTTGAACCGCAGCGGGCCGATCGGCGTGTCCCAGAACAGCGACGCCCCAACCACGGTGCGCAGGTGGAAATCATCATCCACCGACCCGCTGGTTCCGTCGGTGTCGTCAAGCCCCCAGATCGATCCGGCGTCGAAGAAAACACCGCCGCGCATGCCGTATTCCTCGGGCAGACCCAGGGGGAAGTCGGCCTCAAGGCTGAAGCTGGCCATATAGTTCCCGCCCAGGGCGTCCTTGTTCGAGGCCGTTCTGTCGCGCGGACCGATGCCATTGCGCCGGAACCCCCGCAAACGGCCGCCAGAGCGGTAGCGATCCAGCACCCAGCTGTCATCTTCCAGCATGACCAATGCCCCGCCCTGGAAAATCGCGCTCAGGCGAACATCTTCGTTCAGGACACGGGTCTCTGCCCCGACCAGCGCGGAGGTGCGGATAAACTTGTTGTCCCCACCAAGACCGGCAAGGTCCTGCCCGAATTCCAGCTTGACCCCGGCATTGGGGTTCAGCCCCGTGCGCCGCGTGTCATAGGTGTAGGTATAGCCGATCTCGCTGGTGATCCGCTCGCCTTCTTCACGCTGGAGGATCACCGAACTGCCGTTATTGCTGTTCGAAGACCGGTTGCCCCCATCATCGACATTGCTGATCTCCGCCGAGGACAGTTCATAGCGCAGACGCAGCCGGCCATTGTCGCTGACCGGGAAGGAAATCGACGGCGAGGCGCCGTATTCCAACGTATCAAAATCGGCGCTGAAATTGTCCGAGGTGCGATAGAACACCTCGAACGAACCGCCAAGGTCGCGACCGAACAGGGACGGATCCGTCAGGCTGATATTCGAGTTCACGTTATCGACCCCGAAACCCAGCATGAAATTCAGGATCTGGCCCCGCCCCAGGAAGTTGCGTTCGTCCAGACCGAAGGCAAAGCCGAACCCGTCATTCATCGAGTAGTTCACCCCCAATGACAGGCTGCCGGTGGGTTGTTCCTCGACATTGACATCGACGATGACCCGATCAGGCTGGGTGCCTTCGCGGGCATCAACCTGCACATCGGTGAAATAGCCGAGCGCGCGAATGCGTTCCGCGCTCTGACGGATTTCGCGGGGGTTGAACGGATCGCCTTCGACCACATCGAACTGGCGACGGATCACCTGATCCTGGGTGGTGGCGTTGCCTTCAATGTCGATCCGTTCCACGAAGATCCGCGGCCCGCGGATCAGCGCGAAGTCCACATCCAGCGTCAGGTCGCGGTCATTGCGGGTGATGCGTGGCTCGGCGCGGATGAAATCCATACCCTCGATCAGCGACTTGCGTTCCAGCCGCGCCACCGAATCCTCGATCCGAGTCGGCGAATAGGTCTGACCCTGACGCAGGCGCATCACTGCTCGGAACAGGTCGACATCCACACCTGGCACATCGCTGCTGACCGAGACCTCGCCGATCTTGTAGCGCTGCCCTTCCTCGATATTGAAGGTCAGGAAAAACGCATCGCGTTCGCGCGAGAATTCCGGGGTTACCGACAGGATGCGGAAATCAATGAACCCACGGGAACGGTAGAAATCCGTCAGCATCTGGCGATCGAACTGGATGCGATCCTCAATCAGCGTATCAGACCGGATCAGCGCGCGGAACAGACCGGCCTGCTTGGTGCCCAGAACCTGACGCAGACGACGGTCGGAAAAGCTGCGATTACCGACAAAACCGATCCGTTCGACCTCGATCACGTCGCCTTCGGTCACTTCAAAGACCAGATCCACACGGTTCTGGCTGCGCGGGATGATCTTGGGATCCACCGTCGCGGCCAACCGGCCGGCCTGGCGATACGTGTCCGCGATCAGCTTGGTGTCGGCTTCGGCCGCCGTTGGCGAATAGACCCGGCGGGGCTGTGACGTCAGCAGGGCCAACAGGGTTTCGTCGTTGATGCGCCGGTTGCCTTCGATGCTGATCTGATTGATCGTCGGATATTCCGTCACCTGGATCACCAGGGTCCGGCCCTGGGCGTCGATCTCAACCGTTTCGAACAGCCCCGAATCCTGGATCCGCTGATAGGCGGCGTTGACCTGACCCGCCGTTACCCCTTCGCCCGGGACAAGCCCGGCATAGGTCAGGATCGTCGATGTCTCGATGCGCTGGTTGCCTTGCACCTGGATGGTGGAAAAACTTTGCTGTGCCAGTGCCGCGCTGCCGCCCTGCGCCAGCAACAGCGCCGAACCGAAGACCAGTGATCGACCCAAACCTGTCCGTCGCTGCATGCCCTAGCCCTTCTGCCCGCATTTTTGTTGGTCCCGTGGGTAAGCGGCATCCGGCGGGATGTCAAAAGCTACGGCACTCTGCACTGCAGAAAATCGCTGTTTAGCTGCGGAGGGGCCGCAGATCAGGGACAGAAGATATCGTTCGACAGGGCAAACACCATCAGCGACAGGATCAGTGCCAGCCCCCCCGCCATCAGCACCTTCAGCGCGCCATCGCTGGGCGGACGGCCGGTGATGGCCTCATAGGCGTGGAACACCAGATGCCCGCCATCGAGAACCGGGATCGGAAATAGGTTCAGCAAACCAACAGCGGTGGAGAGCACGGCGATGAACCAGATGAAGCTGCTCAGCCCCTGGCTGGCCGCCATACCCGAGGTTTCCGCGATGCCAATGGGGCCGCTCAGGTTGCAGCTGCTGATCGCGCCGGTGATCATGTGATAAAGGCCCGACAAGCTCTGTTCCACAATGGCCACCATCTGGCGCGCGCCATAGCCGATCGCGTCCAGCGGACCCGGCGTCTCCGTTTGCGGGCTGAAGAACAGCCCCCCCGTGACCCCGATCAGATAGCGCGTCTCGAACCCGCCTCCGGCCGTCGGCACATCCATTGAACGGGGGGTCAGCACGGTCGAAAATCCACCGTCCTCGCGCCAGATCTCCAACCCGATCGGGGTCCCCCCCGAGGCCTCAACCGCCCGGCGCAGATCGTCAAAGGACGACAACGGCCGCTGATCGACCGACAAGATGACATCGCCAGCCTGTAAACCGGCATCCTGAGCAGCGGATTGCGGCGAGACCCCCGAAACCATCGGCGGATAGGGATAGGGGCCGCGGACAACCCGCTGCGCACCGTCCCGCATCACCGTATAGTCATGATCCACCCGGGGCGGCAGAGCAGCCAGAAACCCGTCGAACCCGTCAAAACCGGGCACCGTCTGCCCGTCGATCGCCACGATTTCATCGCCCGGACGCAATTCCTGGATCGCGGCAGGCATGGGTTTCAGCGCCCCAACCGTCAACGGCACGCGTGCCACCCCCTGCACCATGATCAGCGTGGCAAAGATCCCGATGGACAGGATAAAGTTGAACACCGGCCCCGCCGCCACCGTCGCCGCCCGCGCCCAAAGCGGCGCCTCGTGCATCGTCGCCCGACGCCGGGCCGGATCCATCCCGGCCAGCGCCGCCGTATCGCGCCCGCTGGCCGCATCGCCATCGCCCAGAAACCTGACATAGCCCCCCAGGGGCAGGGCCGCGATCTGCCATTGGGTGCCGCGCCGGTCCCGCCAAACCAGCAGCCGGGGCCCGAAACCAAGCGAAAACACCTCGGCATGGATGCCACACCAGCGTCCGACAATGTAATGGCCATATTCGTGAATCGCGACGATCACCGACAGGGCAATCACGAAGGCCCCGACCGTATAGATCAGGTTGCCGAAACTCGGGATCAGTCCGATAAGGTCCAAGGGGCGTCTCCTGCCGGGGTCAGATCAACGAGCAAAGGCGCCGGACAGCGCTGCCTGCTCGGCCTCATGACGTGCCATTTGGTCCGCCATACGCACATTATCAAGGGACAGATCCGCCGAGATCACCGCCTGCCCCGTCAGCCGGTCCAGCACCGTCTCGACCACCGGCGCCATATCGACAAAGCCGATGCGCCCGGCGATGAACAGATCCAGCGCACGTTCCTTGGCACCGTTGAAGACCGCCCCCGACAGGCCCCCCGTTTCCATCACCGCGCGGGCCAGGCGCAAGGCCGGATAGCGCCGTTCATCCGGCGCCCGAAAGCTCAGCGTCGCAAGCTGCGCCAGATCCAGCCGTTCCACCGGCAGCGCGCGCCGTTCTGGCCAGTTCAGCGCATAGCCGATGGCATGGCGCATGTCCGGCGGCCCGACATGGGCCATCAATGCCCCGTCGGCAAAGCCCACCAACGCATGGATCAGGCTTTCGGGATGGATGATCGTTTCGATCTTCGCTGGATCCACCCCAAAGAATTCTTTTGTTTCAATAAGCTCCATGCCTTTATTGAACATCGAGGCACTGTCGATTGTAATCCGCTGGCCCATGGCCCAATTCGGATGGCGCGAAGCATCGGCCACCGTTGCCCGGGCCAGATCCTCAATCGGCCAGTCGCGGAATGCGCCCCCCGAAGCGGTAATGATCACCCGCTCGACAGAAGATAAGCTTTCCCCGACAAGGGCCTGAAAAACAGCGGAATGTTCGCTGTCTACCGGCAGGATCGTGGCCCCGTAACGGCTGGCTTCGGCCAGGATCAGCGGACCAGCGCAGACCAGGCTTTCCTTGTTGGCCAGGGCCAGCGTGGCCCCTTGCCGCAAGGCTGCCAGCCCGGGTTCCAGACCGGCAAAGCCGACGATCCCGGACATGACCCAATCAGCCGGCCGCGCCGCAGCCTCACACAAGGCCTGGGGACCGGCATCCGTTTCAATCCCTGTGCCGGACAGACGATCCCGCAGGCCCTCCAGGCATTCGGGAAAGGCGGTCACCGCGATCCCGGCGCGCAACTGCCGGGCCTGCGCCGCCAGTCGGTCAATATTGCGCCCCCCCGTCAGGGCGACCACCTGATAAGCCTCGGGCGCGCGGGCAATCAGATCGACCGTGCTTTCCCCGATCGACCCGGTTGCCCCAAGGATCGACACACGCCGGGTCATGGGGCAACCGGCGGGAATGTGGTCAGGGCGTCGGCCAGCAACAGCATCACCGCTGCCCCCAGCACCCCATCGAAGCGGTCAAAGAAGCCGCCATGGCCAGGCAGCAGGTTGGAACTGTCCTTGACCCCCGCCCGGCGCTTGAGCGCACTTTCGGCGATGTCGCCCATCTGCGAGGCCAGCGACAAGGCCATGCTGAGGGGAATCACCGCCAGGCTGGCCGGCCCGAACAAAACGAATCCCAAGCCAACCACCGCCGCACCGATCCAGCCGGCAACCGTGCCCGACCAGGTTTTCTTGGGGCTGATCGCCGGCCAGAATTTCGGCCCGCCGAAGAAACGCCCGGCAAAGAACCCGGCGATATCGGTCACCGCAACCACCATCACGAACCAGACCAGCCAGAGTACCCCATGGGCGCCGTTCAGCCGGATCAGCCCATAACCGGCCAAGACGATCCCCACAGAAAACAGTGCATAGGCCAGACGTTCCCGGGATACGCGTCCCAAAAGCCCCAGCACCAGCGGCGCCAAGGCCAAAGGCAGGCCCAGCCCCGGCGGCAGCAGGGCCATGGCCAGACACGCCCCCCCGGCACTTGCCGCCAGCAGGGTCTCGTGACGGGCCCCAACCATACGCGCCAGTTCCCAGACCGTCACGGCGACAAGGGCCGTGATGTAAAGATTCAGCCACAACCCACTGGCCCAGAAGGCAAAAACTGTCACGGTGACCAGCACCGCCGCGGTTGCCAGGCGCGCGCCCAGATCGGACCAGCGCGACGCCCCTGTTTGGCCGGTCACGGCCCGACCGCGCCGAAACGGCGCTCCCGGTCACCAAAGGCCATCAGGATTTCACCGAATTTGTCGGGGCTGAAATCGGGCCAAAACACCGGGGTGAATTCGTATTCCGCATAGGCACTTTGCCAAAGCAGGAAATTCGAAATCCGCGTTTCCCCGGACGTGCGGATCACCAGATCCGGATCAGGCAGGGCCGCCGTATCAAGGCGCGCGGCCAGATCATCGGCCCCCACCGCATCAGCCACCAACCGGCCGGACTGGATATCGGCGGCCAGACGACAGGCGGCACGGGTCAATTCATCCCGGCTGCCGTAGTTCAACGCCACGGTCAGATCCAGGCGATCGTTCCCCGCCGTTTCCTCTTCCAGTTCCGTCATCAGGCGGGCCAGTTTGGGGTTCAATCCCCCGCGATCCCCAATGAAGCGCACCCGCACCCCCGCAGACCGCAACTCACGCCGTTCGGCCCGGATATAGAGGCGAAACAGCGCCATCAGCCCCGTCACCTCCTGGCGCGAACGCTTCCAGTTTTCCGTCGAGAATGCAAACAGCGTCAGGCACTGCACCCCCAGACCGGGACAGGCCCTGACGATTTCCTTGACCCGCCGCGCACCCATCCGATGCCCAGCCAGCCGCGGCAGACCCCGCCCGGTCGCCCAACGCCCGTTGCCATCCATGATGATCGCAACATGGCGGGGCGTCACGGATTTGGTATCTTTCGCCGCCATGCGTTTCCTCTATCGATGATATGGGCAGGACAGGAAAACGATCCGGTCACACCTGCATGATCTCGGCCTGCTTGACCTCCAGCGCCTGGTCGACCGCGACAATCGCGGCATCGGTCAGGTCCTGGATCTCATCGGCCCAGATCTTTTGATCGTCCTCACCCATCCCCGCGCCCTTGGCCTTTTTCAGCTGATCCATGCCATCGCGGCGCACATTGCGTACGGCGACCCGGGCATGTTCGGCATGCTGGGCGGCCACCTTGGTCAGTTCCTTGCGCCGTTCCTCGTTCAGTTCCGGGATCGGCAGGCGAATCACGGTGCCGTCAACCACAGGGTTGATCCCCAGGCCGCTTTCCCGGATCGCCTTTTCAACCTTGGAAACCAGCGACTTGTCCCAGACATTGACGGTCAGCATCCGCGGTTCGGGCACATTGATCGTACCGACCTGGTTGATCGGTGTCGGCGTCCCGTAGGCATCCACCATGAACGGATCCAGCATGGTGGAGGCCGCGCGTCCGGTCCGCAGGGACAGGAATTCCTGTTTCAGGGCGGTCATCGCGCCATCCATGCGGCGTTTCAGATCATCGAGATCAATTTCAAGGTCTTCTTCTGCCATTGCTCGTCCTCTGCAGGCACACTCTGCTGGCGGCCGTGTCCCGCTATAGCATCGTGGGAATGATATTGTATAAATAACTGCTCACTGAACGTCTACATGGTGTGGACACCACTGGCGGTTTTCCGGCAATCCGGCCCTGTGCCCCCGCTCAGATCCGCAGATCAGCCATCATGGACCAGCGTATAGCGCCCTTGCCCGCCGAGAATACCGCGGAATCCCCCCTTGTCATTCAGCGAGAAGACGATGATCGGCTTGTCATTGTCCCGTGCCAGCGCAATCGCAGACGCATCCATCACACCCAGATGTTTTTGCAACACCTCGTCATAGCTGACCGTTTCATAGCGCTTGGCCTCGGGGTGCTTGACCGGGTCCATGTCATAGACCCCATCCACCTTGGTGCCCTTGAAGATCGCCTCGCAGCCCATCTCATTGGCGCGCAATGTCGCCGCCGTGTCGGTCGTGAAATAGGGGTTGCCGGTGCCGGCGGCGAAGATGCAGACCCGTTTCTTTTCCAGGTGGCGTACCGCACGGCGACGGATATAGGGCTCGCAGACCTCATCCATGCGGATCGCGCTGATCACGCGGGTGTGCACGGCCATGTCCTCCAGCGCGGATTGCATGGCCAGGGCGTTCATCACCGTCGCCAGCATCCCCATGTAATCGGCCGTGGTCCGTTCCATCCCCTGGGCCGATCCAGAAAGCCCGCGAAAGATGTTGCCGCCCCCGATCACCATGCAGATCTCAACCCCCAGATCATGCACGGATTTCACCTCGGCGGCGATTCGCTCGACCGTCGGGGGGTGCAGCCCGAAACCGGCATTGCCCATCAGGGCCTCGCCAGAGATTTTCAGCAAAACCCGCTTGTAGGCCAGTTGCCCCGGTTCACATTCATTGACCATACCCGTTACCCCGCTTATCAGACCATGCGCCTATTCAACCTGCGGCAAAGCCGCGGCGCGCGCAACGCCGATACTCCGAGCAAGAGCGCCGCGCAACGCGGTGAAACGAAATGAGCCGGTTTTCCCCCCTCTCCCCCGACTTGCCCGTCCTGATCGCCGGCCCGACCGCGTCGGGAAAATCGGCGCTGGCCCTGGCGATCGCGGCCCGCGACGGGCGCAGTGTGATCAATGCCGATGCGTTGCAGGTCTATGACGGCTGGCAAGTTCTGACCGCCCGCCCCGGCCCCGAGGATCTGGCCCGGACCCCCCATCATCTGTACGGGCATGTACCCCTGGACCGGGCCTATTCCGTCGGCGACTGGCTGCGCGATCTTGCACCGCTGCTGCGTCCGGCCAAGGGCCCGGCTCCGGTGATCGTCGGGGGCACGGGCCTCTATTTCAGCGCCCTGACCGAAGGGCTGGCCGATATCCCGCCAACCGCGCCGGAGATCCGGCAAGAAGCCGGCGCCCTTCTCGCCCAGAAGGGGCTGGCCGCGCTGATTGCCGCGCTCGATCCCGAAACCAGGGCCCGGCTGGATCTGAAAAACCCGGTTCGCGTTCAACGCGCCTGGGAAGTCCAACGCCAGACCGGGCGTGGCATGGCCCAGTGGCATCGCGACACGCCACCGCCAATTCTGCCTCTGCCCCCGGGCCAGGCCTTTGTTCTGGAGGCCCCGAAGGACTGGCTGTCGCCGCGGATCGACAGGCGCTTCGACGCGATGATCGACGCCGGCGCCCTGGATGAGGCGCATCGCAACATGGCCAACTGGGATCCCTCCCGGCCCTCGTCCCAGGCCATCGGTGCCCGGCAGCTGATCGCCGCGCTGCGCGGCGAGATCCCCCTTGCCACAGCCATGGCCGAGGCCAAGACCGCCACGCGCCAATATGCCAAGCGCCAGCGCAGCTGGCTGCGCGCGCGCATGGGCCACTGGACCTGGTTTTCCCCGGAAATCCTGCCCGATGAGCGGTGAACCGCACAAAAACGTCACGCCGGACGGGAATCTCTGTCCCCGCTCTTTGCCGAATCTGTTTACCGAACTTAAGCTTTTGCCGTGCTAAGGGGAAAACTATGTTCGATAGCCAGTCACAGGATCTTGCTCAAAGGCCGCTGAAGGCGATCTCGTTGGGCCATCTGGCCCGGGAAAGTCGGCTGGGGCTGAATGCGCCGCGCACCTATCTGGTGCCTGTCCTGTTCTGGATCACCGCCGGACAGGGACGCATGACGGTGGATGGCACTTTGCGGGGCTACACCGCCCATAATGCGATCTATCTGCCCGCCAACACCCCGCATTCCTTTGACATCAGCGCGCGATGCCAGGGCGCGGTGGCGTTTTTCGGCGGCCATGGCGATCTGCCCCGCCCCAGTGAACTGATCCATCTGCGCGTCACGCAGCTGCAAAAGCAGACGGAACTGAACCAGTTGCTGGACGGGTTACGACAGGACAGCGCCTGTGATGCGCCCTATAATGGGGAAATCCTGTATCATCGTGCGGCACTGACCCTGTTGTGGCTGGCGCGCGAAGCAACAGCCTCGTCCCCGTTGTTCCGTCCCGCCCCATCCGAGACCCCCCTGACAGTCAAACACGGCCGGTCCTGATCGGCCCAGACTGCGGCGTGCCACCCGGGCAAGGCCCGTCCCAAGGCCGCCCAGGCAACGCCGCTTTTCGGATACCATCGCGTCTGACCGGATCCCGTCTGACCGGCGCGATCCGCAAATCAGGAGCGCAGCCTGTCCATCATCAACACATCATCACAAGCGGGATCCGTTCCCTCGGCCGCATTCGTGTTGGGCAAGGACACCGCATCCAGACGTTCGGCCAGACGCAAGGCCTGCCGATGCAGGGAAAACAGAACGTCCGGCAGGTTTTCCATGCCCGACTGATGTTCACCCGCCAGAAAATCGGTGATCGTGAAGGACAGGTTCCGCAAACCCAGAGACAATTCAGCAAGTTGCTGTGTGTCACCGGAGGTCAAAAGCGATACATCATCCAAATTTCTATTGCCCGATTTACCTTCGGGCATGGTCGGCTGCGACATCATGAGATCCAATAATCCTATGCCCATCCACCTGCCCAAAAGGTGCGCCGAGTGTGTTAACGTTGGGTAAATTTACCATAGGTCGGCGGAAATCAGCCGGTGGCTTCCGCTTTTTCGGCCAAGTCCAGCCAGTCTTCCTCGGCCACAGCCAGCGCCGTCTGCCGCTCAGCCAGTGCCTCGGTTGCCTTGGCGAACTTGACAGGGGCCGTACGGAACAGATCGGGATCCGAAAGATATGTTTCCAGCTTGGCGATCTCGGCCTCGATACGGGCGATGCGGGCAGGCAATTCATCCAGCCGGCGCTTTTCGGTAAAGGACAGCCCCGCCCGATCCTGGGCCGCGGCGGGGACACCTTGCGGCGCGGGATCGCCGGAAGGGGCTGGTTTCGTCCCCCGAACCGGGCCCTCCTCGACCTGGCGGGGGCCACGTTGCGCCAGATAATCGGTCCAGCCGCCGGCATAGGCGATGGCCCGGCCATCCCCTTCCATCGCCACCGTCACCTGGGCGATCCGGTCAATGAAATCGCGGTCGTGACTGACCAGCAGAACGGTCCCGTCATAGGCCCCCAGCACATCCTGGAGCAGATCGAGCGTCTCGATATCAAGATCGTTGGTCGGTTCGTCCAGCACCAGAAGATTGCTTTCCCGCGCCATGATCCGCGCCAGCAGAAGCCGCGCCTTTTCCCCCCCCGAAAGCGCCCTGACCGGCGCCCGGGCCTGTTGTTCGTCGAACAGAAAATCCTTGAGATAGCTGACCACGTGACGCGGCTGCCCGCGCACCATCACCTGATCGGCCCGCCCCGAGACACGTGTGGCAGGATCGCCAGTCAGGGATTCCCACAATGTCGCATCCGGATCCAGTTGCGCGCGGTTCTGATCGAAAACCGCCATCTCGACATTCGCGCCCAGTTCCACCGTGCCGCTGTCCGGCGCGATCTGGCCGGTCAGGATTTTCAGCAAACTGGTCTTGCCGGCCCCGTTCGGCCCGACCACCGCCACCCGGTCACCGCGCATGAGACGGATCGAAAAGGGTTTCAGAATCTCACGCGCGCCAAACCGCAGGGTAATGTCGCGCGCGTCAATCACGCGGCGCCCCGAGCGCGGGGCCTCGGCCAGGGACAGGTCGGCCGTGCCCTGCCGGCGGATCAGCGCCGCACGTTCTCCGCGCAGATCCCGCAGGGCCCGCACCCGGCCCATGTTACGCTTGCGCCGGGCACTGATCCCTTCGACCGCCCAGCGGGCCTCTGCCTTGATCTTGCGATCCATCTTGTGCAGCCGGGCGTCCTCTTCCGCCCAGGTCCGGTCACGCCAGTCCTCGAAGGCGCCGAACCCTTCGGGCAGGCGGCGCATCTCGGAGCGGTCCAGCCAAAGGGTCTGGCGGGTTAGCGCCGTCAGAAACGCCCGGTCGTGGGAAATGACCACACAGGCGGCCCGCGTCGCCGCCAGATGGCCCTCCAGCCATTCGATCGCCGCAATATCCAGGTGGTTGGTCGGCTCGTCCAGCAGCAACAGATCGGGGGCCTGGGCCAGCAGCCGCACCAGGGCCGCGCGCCGCCTTTCGCCCCCCGAGGCGGCTGCAACATCCGTATCGAGCCGCAGTTTCAGCCCTTCGGCCGCCATGTCCACCAGATAGGCATCCGCCGGATCCAGCCCCGCTGCGGCGAACCCGCCCAGCGTGTCATGCCCGCTCAGATCCGGGTCCTGTTCCATGTAGCCCACAGACACCTGCGGAGCGAGCGTGCGCAGCCCGTGATCGGGTTCCACCAGCCCGGCCATCACCTTCATCAGGGTCGACTTGCCCGATCCGTTCCGCCCCACCAGCGCGGCACGATCCCCCGGCTGCACGATCAGATCGAGCCCGTCGAAAACCGGTGTACCGCCGAAGGTCAGCGAAATTCCGGACAGTTGAAGAAGCGGTGCCTGGGCCATAGCGCCGGGTAGCCGCGTCCCCCCCCAAAGGTCAAGCCCCTGTGGCTTGGCGCCGGCCGCAACCCGGACTAGATAGGGATCTGCGCCTTCTGGCGCGGCCCCGCCCACGATCCGAAGGAATGCGCCCATGGACAAGATCGACAAGTCAGCCCGCGAGTGGCAGGATCAGCTTTCGCCCCTGGCCTACAAGGTCACGCGCGAACATGGCACCGAACGTGCCTTCAGCCATGACGATTTCCCCAAGGCCCCCGGCACGTTTCGCTGTGTCTGCTGCGGCACCCCCCTGTTCGACCAGGCGACGAAATACGACAGCGGCAGTGGCTGGCCCAGCTTTTACGCCCCCATCGACGCCGCACGGCTGGGACAGAGCGAAGACACCCGCATGCTGATGCGGCGGACCGAAGTGCATTGCCAGCGCTGTGACGCCCATCTTGGCCACGTCTTTCCCGACGGCCCCCAGCCGACGGGTCTGCGCTATTGCATCAACGGTGTGGCGCTGAACTTTCAGCCCGAAGGCCGCCCGGAGGACAAAACAGGCTGAGGATCAGTTCGGTTCGAGATACTGGCTGGCCGTCACGCCACCAAGATTGCCGAACACCTGGCTGAGAAAGCCCGCCTCGGACACCGAGGGATCGGTGACCCGCGCCGACAGGACCACCAGCCGGCCATCTTCCAGTTCCAGCCGTTCGATATTTTCCAGACGGCCGCTTTCAGCAAAGCGCAGGGCGACGATATCACGGCTGAGAATCCGCTGTTCACGCAGTCCAAAGGTCTGCCGACGGGTCGAGATGTAATACCAGGCGCCTTCACGGTTCAGCCCGGTATTCAGCGGCGCGCCGATCTTTTCGCTGACGGTTTCGCGTGTATCCTGCCCGATCGTCAGTTGCGCCAGGTCCTCTGGCGGGGGGACATAGCCATGATTGCGCGAAATCGGCGCACAGGCCGCGGCCGCACCCAGAAAAAGCACGGCCAGGGCCGAACGAACCGCCCTCTTGCCGTTTTGCCTGCTCGCCCGCATCTTCATGGTGCCAAACTTCCCGAACCGGTTCCGACGTTTCGCACCGACGTAGCCGACCTTGCGCATCTCTTCAAGAATGGAGCCCACCTTCGTGACCGACCCGATCCCGTCCACAGCCCCGACCCCGTCCAGCCCGGACCATCTGTTGCGCCTGTCCGGCCGGCGCGCCGATGCCACGGCGCGCGTCACCTGGGCCCCGGACAAGACCCAGACGGCGGATCTGTGCGCAGCGCTTGATCTTCTGGGCCTGTCAAAGGTTTCCTTCGATGGTGCCCTGCGCCCGGCCGGGCACCGCGGCTGGGACCTGACCGGACAGTTCGGCGCGACGGTCATTCAGCCCTGCGCCATCACCTCGGCGCCGGTGCGCACCCGGATCGGGGGCAAGGTGCTGCGGTGCTATCGCCAGGACCTAGATGAACCCGCCGCCGGCAGCGAAATCGAGATGCCCGAGGATGACTCGCTCGAACCGCTGGGGGCCAGCATCAATCTGCTGGAGCTGCTGCAAGAAGAAATCACCCTGGCCCTGCCGCTGTTTCCCCGGGCCGCCGGTGCCGAGATGGGACAGGCACAATTCGCCGCCCCGGGGGTCACCCCCATGCGCGACGAGGACACCCGCCCCTTTGCCGCCCTCTCGGGGCTGCGGGCCGCGCTTGGCGATGGCACGGAGGACACGGAGGACTGAGTGATGCAGAAATCGCTTGCACCCTCGGCGAAATCCGCTAAACGTCCGGCTTCATTTTCATGCGG
>JBKDZR010000116.1:0-10673 GCA_047971485.1 Qingshengfaniella sp.
TCGGAAAGGTCATAGCCGCCCATGGCTTTGGCCTTTTCGGCCAAGGGGGCGATACGGGCGAAATCCAGCAGCGCTTGCACCGGGTCGGTGAAATAGGCGCGCCGGTCGATCAGCAGGTCGAATTGTTCCTCGACCAGGGGAACGAAGTCCAGATTGAACCGCCGGGCCATGCCCTCGATGCCGATCACCGCATCGGCGGCACCGGCTGCGACAGCGGCGGCCGCATCGCTTTCGGTGTGGGCCAGTTCATCGGTCAGGACCAGATCGCTACGCGTCATGTCCTCGGCGGCAAGCAACTGGTCCATCAGGGCTGCTGCCCCCGCGCCGGGCTGGCGCAGCACAACGCGCTTGCCGCGCAGGTCGCTGACCCTGTGGATCGTGTGACGGGCGGCAGGGGCGACGATCAGTCCCCGTGAACGGCGCGCCCAGGCGATCAGAACGGTATTCTTCAATCCGCGCGCGGCGATACTGCGCAGGTTCCAGCCACCGTCCTTTTCGGGAATATGCATGCCTGCCAGGGCGGCCTGTCCGGCCCGGAAACTGTCCAGTCCGCCAAGCGATCCGTTCAGCAAGGTCGCCAGGCCTGATCCGGATTCGCGCACGGCCCAGTCCAGCAGCGGATCGTGGGATCCGGTCAGGACGGGGGGGCGCTCGGCCGTGCTGTGGTCGTCCTCACCTTCGATCCAGGCGGTAATTTCGGCGCTGGGAAACAGCAACTTGCCGGTGATCCGGCGGTGCGGGATCTCGCCGGCTGCGGCCAGATCATAGACCTTGCGTTCCTTGACCCGCAGCAGATCCGCGACCTCCTTGGTCGTCAGATAACTGGGGGCGTGCGCGGCTGACTGCTGCAAAATCATGTCCGTCCCTGGCCGTTCGCTGGCACCCAGAATGTGCACAATCGCCTGTTTTCGCAAGAGCGCCGTTGTTTCAGTCCGAGACCTGCCGGATCCAGTCCTGCAGGTTGTAATAGGTTGTGACCCGGGCGATCAGCCCGTCGCGCAGGGTGAAAAAGGATCCTGCTGGCAGGTGATAGGCCTGGCCCGTGGCGGGGGGCAGCCCCGCGTCATCGGCCTTGTACACCCCGTTGACGGTGTATTCTGCCGCCGCGCGATTGCCGGCAGAGAAGATGACGATATCGGTCAGGTTTTCCGAATAGCAATGGTCCATATGGGTGCAGAATTCGGCGAAGGCCGCCTTGCCCTGCCGCCGCGCGCCCTGATTGACGTGATGTTCGATATCCTCGGCCAGAAGATCCAGCATGGCCTGCCGGTCACCGTGGTTGAAGGCGTCGAAATAGGCGACGATAACATGCTGGGTGATCATGGGGGTCTCCGGTCAGCGGGGGATCAGAAGCTTTCGGCCCCGTCATTTTGCCAGGGTTTGACGAGGTTGCCAAAGCGGGTGAAGCGCCCCTCGAAGCTCAGCTCGACAGTGCCGATGGGGCCGTGGCGCTGCTTGCCGATGACGACCTCGGCCTTGCCGTGCACCCGTTCCATCGTTTCCTGCCATTTGGCCATGGCTTCGAGATTGTCATCACCGGGCTTTTCGCGTTCCTTGTAGTATTCCTCGCGGTAAACGAACATCACCACATCGGCATCCTGTTCAATGGAACCGGATTCGCGCAGGTCCGACAGTTGCGGGCGCTTGTCTTCGCGGTTCTCGACCTGGCGTGACAGCTGCGACAGGGCGATGACCGGGATGTCCAGTTCCTTGGCGATGGCCTTGAGGCCCTGGGTGATTTCCGACACCTCGTTGACCCGGCTGTCCTTGGCGGTGGCCGGGCGGACCAGTTGCAGGTAGTCGACGAACAGCGCATCCAGCCCGTGTTCGCGCTTCAGGCGGCGGGCGCGGGCGGCCAGTTGGCTGATCGGCAGGGCGGGGGTGTCGTCGATGAACAGCGGGCAGGCCTCAAGGTCCTTGGCGGCCTCGACGAAGCGGCGGAATTCCTCTTCGGTCATGTCGCCGCGGCGGATCTGTTCCGAGGGCACCTGGGCGGCCTCGGACAGGACCCGGGCGGCCAGCTGTTCGGCCGACATCTCCAGGCTGAAGAACCCGACAACCCCGCCATTGATCGCGCCTTCGCGCCCGTCGGGCAGGGGACCCCGACGATAGGCCTTGGCAACGTTGAAGGCGATGTTCGTCGCCAGCGAGGTCTTGCCCATGGACGGCCGCCCCGCCAGGATCAGCAGGTCGGACCGGTGCAAGCCGCCCAGCTTGCGGTCCAGGTCGGTCAGCCCGGTCGATACCCCAGCCAGCCCGCCATCACGCTGATAGGCGGCATTGGCAACGTTGACGGCATCGGTGACCGCACGCAGGAAGGATTGGAACCCGCGATCGGCCTGGCCCTTTTCGCCCAGCTTGTAGAGGGCCTGTTCTGCTTCGACGATCTGTTCGCGCGGCTCGCTGTCCACAGACACTTTCGCGGCCTTTCCACTGATCGTTTGGCCCAGGTCGATCAATTGTCGGCGCAGGTACAGATCATGGATGTGGCGGGCGTAATCCTTGGCCGCAAAGCTGGAGATCGCGGCCCCGGCCAGACGCACCAGATATTCACCACCGCCCAGTTCTTGCAGGCCCTCATCATCTTCGAGAAAGCTGGCCAGGGTGACCGGCGTGACCAGCGCGTTGCGCGAGATGCGGGTGGCGGCGGCCTCGTAGATGCGTTGATGGACGGGGTCGAAGAAATGATCCGCCGTGACGATCGAGGCGATGCGATCATAGATCTGATCATTGGTCAGCAGCGCCCCCAGCAGCTGCTGTTCGGCCTCGATGCTGTGGGGTTGTTCCGGGGTGGCGCTTTCCTCGGATTGCGGCAGTGCCGGTACGCTCATTCCCGTCATCGTGTTCATGCCCGTCACTCTTGCCCGCTGCCCGTATTTTCATTTTGACACGGCATAGCCTGCGCGGGTCGATTCCGGCAAGCTGGATATCTTTGTGGATAGCCTGTGGATGACCGGGAGACCCCATCATCCAGGGGTGGATGGGGCCCTGGCCACCAGATTATGAAACTCAGAGGACAGGATTTGTCCCCGTGCGCATGGTGCGCGTGGTTTCAGCGCCCGGCCCGGGCCGCCTGCCAGTCGCGCGGGGCGTTCAGGAAGGCCTCGACCTCGGTCAGGGTGGCGGTATCGAAGGCGCCAGAGGCCTTGGCCTCGGCCAGCACGTCATGCCAGGTGCACAGGTGATGCAGCGCCACGCCGTGATCGCCCAGGGTTTTTTCTGTTTCCGGAAAAATCCCGTAGTAAAAGATCACGGCCGTATGGGCACAGCTTGCACCGGTGTCGCGGATCGCATCGACAAAGCTGATCTTGGATCCGCCATCGGTGGTCAGATCCTCGACCAGCAGCACGCGCTGGCCCTCGGACATGGCGCCCTCGATGCGGGCATTGCGGCCATAGCCCTTGGGCTTCTTGCGCACATAGGTCATGGGCAGGCCCAGACGCTCGGCGATCAGGGCGGCAAAGGGAATACCGGCGGTCTCTCCACCCGCCACATTGTCGAAGGCCTCAAAGCCGGCATCGCGCAGCACGGTACAGGCCAGGAAGTCCATCACGGTGGATCGGATCCGCGGATAGGAAATCAGCTTGCGACAGTCGATATAGGTGGGCGCGGGCAGACCCGAGGCCAGGATGAACGGATCATCGGCCTTGAAATGCACGGCCTTGATTTCCAGCAGCATCCGCGCGGTCAGCCGCGCCATTTCGGCCGTGTCGGGGAAAGAGGTGGGCAGCATCGTTTACTCCACGCGCCAATGCAGGGGAAAGCCGGGATCGAAGACGGTCACTGGCCCCTCATCCGAGGGGATCTTGGCCGGATAGGTGACGGGATCGCCCTTGGTCAGGGTGATCGTGTCGGGGTTCGGGTCCAGCCCGTAAAAGGCCGGGCCATGCAGGCTGGCAAAGCCTTCCAGCTTGTCCATCGCGCCAGCCCGATCAAAGACCTCGGCCAGGCAGGACAGGGTGTTGGTGGCGCAGAAGACCCCGGCACAGCCACAGGCCGATTCCTTGTTCGGATCGGTGTGGGGGGCGCTGTCGGTCCCCAGGAAATAGCGCGGATTGCCCGAAGTCGCGGCCGCGACCAGCGCATCGCGATGGCTGGCGCGCTTGGCCACGGGCAGGCAATAGTAATGGGGCTTGATCCCTCCGACCAGGATATGGTTGCGGTCGATGATCAGATGATGAGGGGTGATCGTGCCGCCCATCGTGCCTTGGGGCTGATCGGCGATGTAATCGATGCCGTCGCTGGTGGTCACATGTTCCATCACCACCTTCAGGCCGGGCAGGCGGCGGCGCAGGGGGTCCAGCACGGTGTCGATGAAAACGGCCTCACGGTCGAAGATGTCCACCGCCGGATCGGTGACCTCGCCGTGCAGGCACAGCGGCAGGCCGATTTCGGCCATGGTGTCCAGCACATCCATCACCCGGTCCAGATCGCGCACGCCCGAGGCCGAGTTGGTCGTCGCCCCGGCGGGATACAGCTTGACGGCCGTGATCAACCCGCTTTCCGCCGCCTGGCGCAGATCGGCCGGATCGGTCGTTTCTGTCAGGTAGAGGGTCATCAGCGGGGTAAACGCAGCGCCTTCGGGCAGGGCCGCGCGGATGCGATCGCGATAGGCCGTGGCCTGGGCGCCCGTCACCACCGGTGGAATCAGGTTCGGCATGATGATGGCACGGCCGAAATGGCGCGCGGTTTCGGGCAGCACGGCGGTCAGCATGGCGCCGTCGCGCAGGTGAAGGTGCCAGTCGTCGGGCCGGCGAAGCGTGCATGTCTGGGTCATGACCGGTGCGTTACACAATCGCCGGGCGTCTGACCAGTGGGGATGGTGCGGATCCGGCCCGCGCTGTTCGCCAGAGCGCGGGGTCCGTCGGTCGTGTGCGGCGATCCGCGGGCCTTGGGTCGGGGGCGTTGCCTGAAAATTAGGCGCCTGCCTGGGAACTGCGCCGAATTTCCCCGTCAGAAGTGGCCAGCGGTTGTCTCCCGGTCTGGCCCAAGCCAGTCTGCGTCGGCAGGGCAAGATGAAGAAGGGCTGGATGCTGGATGAAGGACAGAAGGAACCGGCGCGCCTTCAGCGCAGCCGGGGGGAGGCGCGGGTCACGTTGCAGGTGAGGCGCGGGGCCACGCGGCTGGCCGGGTTGCGCCAGGCCGGTTGCGCCAAGGCCATGCTGCCCCGGGTGCACCGCCGGGATCCCGAGGTGGTGTTTCTGAACACGGCAGGCGGGCTGACCGGGGGCGATCATCTGGATCAACGCCTGATCCTGGGCCCCGGTGCGCGGGCCATTGGCACCACCCAGACGGCCGAGCGGATCTATGCCAGTGCCGGGGGGCGGGCCCGTGTCGATATGGCTCTGGAGGTCGGCCCCGGTGGGCGGTTGATCTGGTGTCCGCAAGAAACGATCCTGTTCGACCGCGCCGCGCTGGATCGCCGCACGGTGATCACGCTGGCCGAGGGGGCTGAGTGCCTGTTCGCCGAAACGTTGGTGCTGGGGAGAACCGCCATGGGCGAGACGCTGGGCGCGCTCGATCTGCGCGATCGCCGCATGGTTTGTCGCGATGGCGTGCCTGTGTTTTTGGAACCCCTGCATCTTGATCGGGCCTGGCTGGCGCGGCGGGCAGGGCCGGCGCTTCTTGCCGATGCCGTGGCTTTGTCCACGCTGGTTCTGGCCGCGCCGGGGGCCGAAAACCGGCTGGACGGGCTGCGCCGGATCCTGCCCGCGCCCGACCCCGGCCTGACCGCTGCCGCAACCGCCTGGGACGATGTGCTTGTCCTGCGCGCCGTTGCCGCCGATACCCTGGCCCTGCGCCGTCTGATCGCGGCAGCCCTGATCCATCTTTCCGGGGCGCCCTTGCCCCGTGTCTGGCAGAACTGAAGGAAAGCACTGATGAAGAAGGAAGGCACCGATGAACCTGACCCCGCGTGAAAAGGACAAGCTGCTGGTCAGCCTCGCCGCCATCGTGGCGCGCGGACGGCTGGAGCGGGGCGTCAAGCTGAACCACCCCGAGGCCATTGCGCTGATCACCGATTTCGTCGTCGAGGGCGCGCGCGACGGGCGCAGCGTTGCTGACCTGATGGAGGCCGGCGCCGGGGTGATTACCGCCGATCAGTGCATGCCCGGCATCCCCGAGATGATCCACGACATCCAGGTCGAGGCGACATTCCCCGATGGGACCAAGCTGGTCACTGTTCATCACCCGATCCGCTAAGGGTGCGCCCCTTTGCTGCGCCGCAGCAATTTCCGCTTTTCGATCGGGTCAGGTTGTGGCAAGGTCACGGGGGTATGCCCCAATGGACTGGCCATGCGCCGTCCGGACAGGCAAGGAGTACAGATCATGAAGCCAGGAGAGATCCTGACTGCCGCTGGCGACATCACCCTGAACCAGGGACAGCCGGTGGTGACCCTGCGGGTCGCCAATACCGGCGATCGTCCGGTTCAGGTGGGCAGTCATTACCATTTTGCCGAAACCAACGCGGCGCTGGCCTTTGATCGCGTGGCGGCGCGGGGGCGGCGGATGGATATTCCCTCGGGCACCGCAGTGCGCTTTGAACCGGGGCAGGTCCGTGAGGTCGCGCTGATCCCGCTGCAGGGCGACCGTGTGGTGCTGGGCTTTGCAGGGCAGGTGATGGGCGCCCTCGACTGATGGTCTGGACCATGTGCAATCCAGCCGGATCGCCGGCATGATGAAGGAAGATGTTTCGATGACCCCCGTGGATTTCTGGAAAACCGGCCTGGCGTGTTGGGTGCAGGCCAGCCAGCTGCAAATCAACATGACCCTGGCGATGTTCAAGATGGTGCCGGGCTGGGCGGCGCTGACCGTGGGGCAGCCCTCGGCTCCGGCGCGGACGGCCCGTCGGGCTGCTTCGGGAACGGCCAGCCGGCGCCGGCCGCGCGCGGCGGCCCCGGTCCGCACCGCACCGGTGCGTCCGGATCCGGTTGCCGCCCCGGCCAAGCCCGCGCGGCGTGCCCCGACGCGCAAGGCGGCCCCTGCAACGCCCCCGGCCAAGTCGTCGGAAACACCGGTCAAGTCGGCCCCGGCAGCGGTCAAGCCGGCGGATAACGTCACCAAGGCGATTGCGACGCCCAAGGCGAAAACCGCGGTCAAACCGGCTGCGCGCAAGGCAACGGGCCCGCGCAAACCACGGGGCTCTGGGGCCAAGCCGGCAGCGGCGCGTCCGGCGCCATCCCCGACCCCGTCCAAGACCGGGCCGGACGCATGATCGTGACCGGGCGATGATCCCTTTTGGATTGATATCCCCGCTTTGGGTCACGGGCGAGGTGATGGGGACGGGCATGGAATTGGCCGTTCTGGCGGTCGAAGCCCAAAGTGTCATTGCCATGCGCATGATGGGCATGACCGGTCTCTGGACGATGCCGCGCAGTGAAAATGAACGGATGCTGCGGGAAAAACCGCCGGCCTTCACCCATGCCGTCTGGGCGGCCTGGGCCGCTGCGCTTGGCGGACAACGGCCTGATCAGGTAATGGCTGCCGCCGTACGTCCGTTGCGGCGCCAGACCCGGCGGAATGTCCGCCGCCTGGGCCGCTCGGGCCCGCGCAATCCCTTTTTGCTGCCAAAGTGATGCGAAAGCGGGCTTTTTTAAAATTAACGCCTGAAATTTAAGCACCTCGGGGCAGGCTGACAGGTGATCCCTTGAGATACCGCTTTGGTCTGCGAAAACTGTCGCCAGACCACCAGTGAGGAGAGCCCCAGCACATGCCCGTTCAGATTTCCCGCGCGGTCTATGCCGATATGTACGGACCGACCACCGGTGACCGCGTGCGCCTGGCCGATACCGACCTGATCATCGAGGTCGAGCGCGACCTGACCACCTATGGTGAAGAGGTCAAGTTCGGCGGCGGCAAGGTGATCCGCGATGGTATGGGCCAGTCCCAGCGTACCCGTGCCGAGGGGGCGCTGGACACGGTCGTCACCAATGCGCTGATCCTGGACAGCACCGGCATCTACAAGGCCGATCTGGGTCTGAAGGACGGGCGTATCGCGGCTATCGGCAAGGCCGGCAACCCCGACACCCAGCCCGGTGTCGATATCGTCATCGGCCCGGGCACCGAGATCATCGCCGGCGAAGGCCGCATCCTGACCGCCGGCGGCTTTGACAGCCATATCCACTACATTTGCCCGCAACAGATCGACGATGCGCTGCATTCCGGCCTGACGACGATGCTGGGCGGCGGCACGGGTCCGGCCCATGGCACATTGGCCACCACCTGCACGCCGGGGCCCTGGCATCTGGGGCGCATGTTGCAAGCGGCCGATGCCTTTCCCATGAACCTGGCTTTTGCCGGCAAGGGCAATGTGGCGCTGCCTGCTGCGCTGGAGGAACAGATCCTCGGCGGGGCTTGCGCGCTGAAACTGCATGAGGACTGGGGCACCACACCTGCAGCGATCGACTGCTGCCTTGGGGTCGCAGACGCGTTCGACATCCAGGTGATGATCCATACCGACACGCTGAACGAATCCGGCTTTGTCGAAACCACGCTGAAGGCGATGAAGGGCCGTACCATCCACGCTTTTCACACCGAAGGCGCCGGGGGCGGTCATGCCCCTGATATCATCAAGGTCTGCGGTGAGGATTTCGTCATCCCGTCCTCGACCAATCCGACGCGGCCCTACACGGTGAACACACTGGAAGAGCATCTGGATATGCTCATGGTCTGTCACCATCTCGACCGCGCCATCCCCGAGGATGTCGCCTTCGCCGAAAGCCGGATCCGCAAGGAAACCATCGCGGCCGAGGATATCCTGCATGATATGGGTGCATTCTCGATCATCGCCAGTGACAGCCAGGCCATGGGCCGGGTCGGCGAGGTGATCATCCGCACCTGGCAAACCGCCCACAAGATGAAGGTTCAGCGCGGTCGCCTGCCTGAAGAAACCGGCCAGAACGACAATTTCCGGGTCAAGCGCTATGTGGCCAAATACACGATCAATCCGGCGATTGCCCACGGCCTGGCCCATGAAATCGGGTCCATCGCGGTGGGCAAGAGGGCCGATCTGGTGCTGTGGTCGCCGGCCTTTTTCGGGGTCAAGCCTGAAATGGTTCTGCTGGGCGGAACAGTCGCCATGGCCCAGATGGGGGATCCCAACGCTTCGATCCCGACGCCACAGCCGGTCTACAGTCGGACGATGTGGGGGGGCTATGGGCGTTCGGTCGAACGCTCGGCGGTGACGTTCGTCAGTGCGGCGGCGCAGGATGCGGGGATCGGTGCCGCGCTGGGGCTGTGCAAGGACACGCTGGCAGTGCGGAATACGCGAATGATCGGCAAGGCCGACATGGTGCTGAACGCCGCCACCCCCCGGATCGAGGTGAACCCCGAGACCTACGAGGTCCGCGCCGATGGCGAGTTGCTGACCTGCGAACCGGCGGCGGACCTGCCCATGGCGCAGCGTTACTTCCTGTTCTGAGGGATCCCCATGACCCGCATTGCCAGCCTGCCGATCTGTTCCGATCTGGCCCCCACCGGTCCGGCAGAGGATGAAATCCATCTGGATTACGAGGCCCGTTTTCTGCGCCGTAAGCGTTTGACGACGGATAAGGGGCTGGATTTCCTGGTTGATTTTCCGGAAACGCGCAGTCTTGACGATGGCCAGATACTGGTGCTGGACACAGGCCAGCGGATTGCCGTGCGCGCAGCAAAGGAACCCGTGCTGGAGATCACCGGCGATCTGCCGCGCCTGGCCTGGCATATCGGCAACCGCCACACGCCCTGCCAGATCTTCGCCACCCATCTGCGGATCCGTGACGATCACGTTCTGGCTGCCATGCTGCGGAAGCTGGGGGCCCAGGTGATGCCGCGTGTGGCCGTGTTCACCCCTGAACGCGGCGCCTATGGCCATGGCCGGACTTTGGCGCATTCCCATGGGCCGGGCGATCACGATCATGCCCCCTGACCGCGATCTGCTGACCTTGGTGCAATGGCTGTCACCGGCCTTCCCAGTCGGGGGATTCGCCTATTCCCACGGGCTGGATTGGGTGATCGGGGGCACCGAGTGCCGCGATGCCCGGGCGCTGGAGGTCTGGCTGCGGGGGGTGCTGCACCATGGAGGGGGCTGGAACGATGCCGTGGCCTTGTCCCTGATGCTGCGCGGCGCGGATCCCGACCGGATTGCGGCGCTGGTGTTGGCCCTGGCGGGCAGCGCGGAACGGCGGCGCGAAACCCTGGCCCAGGGGCGCGCCTTTTCGGCCGCTGTCGGCGCCTTGACGGATCGGCCGGCCCGGGACTGGCCCTTGCCGGTGGCGGTCGGGGATGCGGCAAGGCGGCTGGAGGTTCCGGTGGAAACGATGATTTCTCTTTATCTTCAGTCTTTTGTCACCAATCTTTCTATGGTGGCGACCCGTGCGGTGCCGCTTGGTCAGAACGAAGGGCAGCGCTTGATCCAGGCCTTGTCCGCTGACTTGCCCGATCTGGCCGCCCGGGCTGCGAAGGCCGATGAGGATGATTTCGGCACCGGTGCGCCCCTGGCCGATCTGGCCGCGATGCTGCATGAAACCCAAGAGCCGCGGCTCTTCCTGACCTGAAAGGAATTGCGATGAACGGACCGTTGCGGGTGGGCATTGGTGGCCCGGTGGGGGCGGGGAAAACCACCCTGACCGAGCAATTGTGCCGGGCGCTGGCGGGGCGCTGTTCCATGGCGGTGATCACCAATGACATCTATACCC
>JBKDZR010000117.1:0-34211 GCA_047971485.1 Qingshengfaniella sp.
CGATCCGCAAGAGGCCGACCGCCACGCCCGCGCCCTGGCCGATTTCAGCCGTGATGAGCCGACGGAATGGGGCAAGGCCCTGCTCCGCAACGGTCGCGTCACCCCCTGACGGCCGCGCGCGCCCCCGGGCAGACCCGCACAAAAGCAGGGATCATATCAATGGCCTTGGGGAATGACCGCTTTGAGGCCATTCTGACCGTTGCCCCAGCAGAGCAAGCCGCGCCAGCGCCGGACCGGGGGCTGGCGCATCCAAAAGATGAACGCCCCGATTTATGGCAGCCGTGGTAGAGCGACCTGCGGACTTTGCACTGGCTACAGCCAGAGCGCCAGACCGGTGGGCCGCCCCAGTAATGGCGCGGCGCCCTTCGGGCTTGTCCCGCGCCAAAGGGATGAACGACAGCTTTGTCCACACAACTGACTTCCGCAAACAGCCATTGAAAATGGCCGTTATCCGCCGCCTGCCCTTCCTTAACCGCCGGTGTTGATCTCAACCCCAAGCGCCTTGGCGACGGTGAAGATGTCCTTGTCGCCCCGCCCGCACATGTTCATGCAGATAATGTGATCCTTCGGCAGATCCGGCGCGATCTTGGCGACATGGGCCAAGGCGTGGCAGGGCTCCAACGCCGGGATGATACCCTCGGTTTCGCAGCACAGGGTAAAGGCGGCCAGGGCCTCGCGGTCGGTGATCGAGACATACTCGGCCCGGCCGATATCATGCAGCCAGGCATGTTCCGGCCCGATGCCCGGATAATCCAGCCCCGCCGAGATCGAAAACCCTTCGAGGATCTGGCCATCATCGTCCTGCAACAGATAGGTCCGGTTGCCATGCAACACGCCCGGCCGCCCCCCAGTCAGTGAGGCACAGTGCTCCATCTTCGCATCCACACCCTTGCCGCCGGCTTCAACCCCAATGATGCGCACCGATTTGTCATCAAGGAACGGGTAGAAAAGGCCCATGGCATTGGATCCGCCCCCGATCGCCGCGATCACCGTGTCAGGCAAACGCCCCTCGGCCTCCTGCATCTGGGCCTTGGCCTCGGTGCCGATGATCGCCTGAAAATCGCGGACCATGGCCGGATAGGGATGGGGGCCCGCCACTGTGCCAATGCAATAAAAGGTGTCGCGGACATTGGTCACCCAATCGCGCAGCGCATCGTTCATCGCATCCTTCAGCGTGCCACGCCCGGAGGTGACGGGCACCACCTCAGCCCCCAGCAAACGCATGCGGAAGACGTTGGGGGCCTGGCGTTCCACATCATGGGCGCCCATGTAAACCACGCATTTCATGCCGAATTTTGCACAAACCGTCGCCGTGGCCTCACCATGCTGGCCAGCGCCGGTTTCAGCGCTGATCCGGCTATTGCCCAGGCGCCGCGCCAGGATGATCTGGCCCAGCACGTTGTTGATCTTGTGGGCGCCGGTGTGGTTCAACTCATCACGCTTGAGGTAAACCTTGGCCCCGCCCAGCCGTTCCGTCAGCCGCTCGGCAAAGTAAAGCGGGCTGGGTCGGCCGACATAATGGGTCCAGAGATGATGCATCTCGGCCCAGAAGCTGTCATCGGTCTTGGCATGCTCGTACTGCTTTTCCAGTTCCAGGATCAGCGGCATCAGCGTTTCACTGACGAACCGGCCACCAAACCCGCCGAAGCGGCCGTTTTCATCCGGGCCGGACATGAAGCTGTTGATCAGATCTTCGGGCATGGCTGCGGTCCTTTCCTCTGGGCTGACCCCGATTAGAGCCAATGCGCGGCAGGGTAAAGACCGCCCCTTGCCTTCATTCCCCCCGCACGGCGGCACCGAAGGCCGCCATCAACGCCGGGTCCTTGATCCCCGGCGCGCTTTCAACCCCCGAGGACACATCCACCTGGCGCGCACCGGTCAGGCGGATCGCCTCGGCCACATTATCGGGGGTCAGGCCACCAGCCAGCATCCACGGCACCGGCCAGCGCCGACCCGCAACCAGCCGCCAGTCAAAGGCCACCCCATTGCCACCGGGCAGATCCGCGCCGCGCGGCGGCTTGGCATCGACCAGCAGCATGTCGGCCACCGCGCCATAGGCATCCAGCGCCGGCAGATCCGCCGCATCGCGCAGCCCCACCGCCTTCATCACCGGCAGGCCGGTGCGGGCCTTGATCACGGCCACACGCTCGGGGCTTTCCTTGCCATGCAACTGCAAGATGTCGATGGGCACTGTGGCCAGGATTTCGTCCAGTGCACGATCATCGGCATCAACAACCAGTGCCACCTTGGCAATGCCCGGGGCCACATCCAGCGCCAACGCACGGGCCCCGGCCGGCGCGATGTTGCGCGGGGACTTGGCAAAAAAAACAAACCCCAGATAAGATGCGCCGGCCCGTGTCGCAGCCAGCACATCCCTGGGTTGCGTCAAACCACAGAATTTGACGCGCACAGAGGCAGAAGACGACACCGGCTACTCAATCAGTGCCAGCACATCATCCTTGTGCATGTTCTTGTCGTTCTGAAGTTTTTTGACCTCAGCCGCCAAGACCGCCCGTTCGCGCCGTTCCCGCGCCGCCTGGGACCGGTATTTGGCCTCGCGCAGCCATTCGAACACCTCGCCAAGAACGAAACCCAACACCATGAAGCCGAAAGCCACCACATAAAGCGGCAAATCCAAAGCGTAGTTGAACTTGGTAAACGGCACCAGATCCGGGGGTAGCAAGGTCAGGGTCACGACCTGCCGGTTGGCAAACCCGATGATCACCAGGGCCAGCGCGATCAGGGCGAGGATGAGGTATTTGATGGTTCGCATGGCTCAGGTCTTATTTCCCGTTCAACCGTTCCCGCAGCAACTTGCCCGTCTTGAAGAAGGGCACGTGCTTTTCCTCGACATCGACCGATTCGCCAGTGCGCGGGTTACGCCCGGTTCTGGCATCGCGCTGCTTGACCGAAAAGGCGCCAAAGCCGCGCAACTCGACCCGGTCACCGCGGGCCATGGCCTCGATGATCTCTTCGAAAACGGTGTTCACCAGCCGCTCGACATCCCGCTGGAACAGATGCGGATTTTCTTCGGCAATCGTCTGAATGAGTTCGGACCGGATCATGACATCTTTCCCCGCATTCTTGTCGGTGTCGAAGGGTTAGGCCCAACTTATATGACAGTCAGGATTTTGGCGAAGAAAATTCGCCCTCATTTGATGGATTTTCTGGGCTAAACACCTGATTTCGCAAGGTGAACGAAGATCTGGGCCATTTGAGGCCCCGTTGTTGCCCCAATCCCGCCCAATCCCGCCCTGTTCCCGGGCAGTGATTCGGCATGAAAAAGGCGCCCCGGTCAGATCCGGGACGCCCCTGAAACGTTCGGGATTGCCTTAGTCGCCTTTCAGCGCGGCCCCCAGGATGTCGCCCAGCGATGCGCCGCTGTCCGAGCTGCCATACTGCTGCACGGCCTCTTTTTCCTCGGCAATCTCGCGCGCCTTGATCGACAGACCCAAACGACGGGATTTCGCATCGACATTGGTGACCCGCACGTCGATCTTGTCGCCGATCTGGAAGCGCTCGGGGCGCTGTTCCGCACGGTCACGGGACAGATCAGAGCGGCGGATGAAGGATTTCATGCCTTCGTGTTCCACCTCGATCCCGCCATCTTCGATCGCAGTGACAGAAACGGTGACGATCGAGCCACGCTTGACGCCGGCCACGGCATCGGCGAACGGATCGCCTTCAACCGACTTGATCGACAGCGAGATGCGTTCCTTGTCGGTATCGACTTCGGTGACCACGGCCTTGACCATGTCGCCCTTGCGATAATCGCCGATCACATCCTCGCCCCGGCCTTCCCAGGTCAGGTCAGACAGGTGAACCATGCCGTCGATGTCCTCGTCCAGACCAATGAACAGACCGAATTCGGTGATGTTCTTGACCTCGCCCTCGACAACGGTGCCTACTGGGTACTTCTCTTCGAAGACTTCCCACGGGTTGCGCATGGTCTGCTTGAGACCAAGGCTGACGCGGCGCTTGGCGCTGTCGATTTCCAGCACCATGACCTGAACCTCCTGCGAGGTGGACACGATCTTGCCGGGATGGACGTTTTTCTTGGTCCAGGACATTTCCGAAACGTGGACCAGACCTTCGACACCGGGTTCCAGTTCGACGAACGCACCGTAATCGGTGATGTTGGTCACGCGACCGGCATGGACCGAGGCCAGCGGGAACTTGGCTTCGACCGTATCCCACGGATCGTCCTGCAGCTGTTTCATGCCCAGGCTGATGCGGTGGGTTTCCTTGTTGATCTTGATGACCTGAACCTTGACGGTCTCGCCGATCGACAGGATTTCCGAGGGGTGGTTCACACGACGCCAGGCCATGTCGGTGACGTGCAGCAGCCCGTCAACACCGCCCAGATCGACGAAGGCACCGTATTCGGTGATGTTCTTGACCACACCATCGACGGCATCGCCTTCGTTCAGCTGGGCAATCACCTCGGCGCGCTGTTCGGCACGGCTTTCTTCCAGGATGGCGCGGCGCGAAACAACGATGTTGCCACGACGGCGATCCATTTTCAGGATCTGGAACGGCTGTTTCAGACCCATCAGCGGGCCGGCATCGCGCACCGGGCGCACATCAACCTGGCTGCCGGGCAGGAAGGCCACGGCACCGCCCAGATCGACGGTGAACCCGCCCTTGACGCGGCCGAAAATCGCACCTTCGACACGGTTTTCGTCGGCATAGGCCTTTTCAAGGCGATCCCAGGCGGCCTCACGGCGGGCCATTTCGCGGCTGATGACAGCCTCGCCACGGGCATTCTCGACCTGGCGGAGGTACACTTCGACCTCATCACCGATCTCGATTTCGGGGGCTTCGCCGGGATTTGCGAATTCTTTCAGATCAACGCGGCCTTCCATCTTGTAGCCCACGTCGATGATGGCCTGACCCGCCTCGATGGCGATCACGCGGCCTTTCACGACACTGCCCTCATCCGGGGTGTCGATCTCGAAGCTTTCGTTCAGGAGGGCTTCGAATTCCTCCATGGATGTGTTGCTAGCCATTAAGCTTACAGTTTCCTTCATTTCGGTTTTTCGGGCCGGGTGGTTGTCTCCACCGGTCTTGGTTTGGTCTTGCGCACAGGACGATCAGCGTAAAACAAGGAGGGCCGGTACGAACCCCGACCCTGCCCAAAATCACGTGTCACGGCTTCTGCGGCCTGTTCGACGCGCGCCATATACGCATTTCAACGCCGAAAAGCAAGGCCCTTGGGCCCAGACCGTTGCCTGCCCGGCTTCACGCGCTGGACAACAGCCCCCAGCACCCTGGTGGCCGCCCGCACCGCCGGATCAGCCCGGCAAACAGCGCCAGAGGCACCAGAAACCATACTGAAGCCATGAGCAGCCCGATCAGAATCCGCCCCAGTTCTTGGAACCGGCAAAGCCGTGACGAAAGCGCCGGTCGATGATCCGGCGGACGTGTCAGGATCCCGAAATCCGGCGCAGACCTTCCGTGACCCGGGCCACGGCCTCGGCAACCGCCTGATCAATGCTCAGCGTCGAGGTATCCATCAACAGCGCATCGGCAGCCGCCCGCATTGGCGCGGTATCGCGCGCAGCATCACGGGCATCGCGGGCGCGCAGATCGACCAACACATCGGCATGGGTCAGGCCAGGGTTGGCCGGCGCCAGTTCGCGGAAGCGGCGCCGGGCGCGGGTGTCATCGCTGGCAGTGACATAAAGCTTCACCTCGGCCTCAGGGCAGATCACCGTGCCGATATCGCGCCCGTCCAGCACCGCCCCACCGACACGCCGGGCAAAATCGCGTTGAAATTCAAGCAGGGCCTGGCGGACCTCGGGCATGGCGGCAACCCGGCTGGCGGCCTGGCCCGCCGCAGCGCTGCGCAGATCGGTGCGGGCCAGATCTGCCGCGCTCAGCCCACGGGCCGCAGCCAGAGGGGCCTCGCCCTCGGCCACCCGCGCGCCCGTTGCCCGATAGAGCAACCCGGTGTCGAGATGGGCAAAGCCGAAGCGCTGCGCCAGTTCCCGCGCGATCGTGCCCTTGCCCGCCGCCGCCGGCCCATCAATGGCCACGGTAAAGCGCCTGTCCTTGTGGCCGCTCATACCGTTTCAGGTTCCGCGAAGACCGCCCCCAGAGATGTCATCAGCCCCTCGAAAATAGGAAAACTGGTGGCGATGGGGCCGGCATCATCCACCGTGACCGGGGATTTCGCCGCCATGCCGAGACACAGGAAAGACATGGCAATCCGGTGATCCAGCCGCGCCGCGCAGGTGCCGCCTCCGGGCACACCGCCCGCCCCCATGCCATGGACGATCAGCGTGTCCTCGTCTTCCTCGATGCGCACGCCGCAGGCCTCAAGACCCCGGGCCATCGCGTCGATCCGGTCGCTTTCCTTGACCCGCAACTCCTTGACCCCGCGCATCACCGTGGCGCCCTCGGCAAAGGCCGCGACAACCGACAGGATCGGGTATTCGTCGATCATCGAGGGGGCACGCTCGGGCGGCACCTCGATCCCCTTGAGGGCCGAGAACCGGACGCGCAGGTCAGCCACGGGTTCGCCACCCTCTTCGCGTTCGTTCTCATAGGTCAGGTCGGCGCCCATCTCGCGCAGGGTGGTGAACAGGCCGGTGCGCGTCGGGTTCAGGCCGATATTCGGCACCAGGATGTCCGAGCCCTCGACGATCAGCGCCGCCACCACCGGAAACGCCGATGAGGACGGATCGCGCGGGACGGCGATCGTCTGGGGCTTCAACTCGGGCTGGCCGGTCAGGGTGATGACCCGGCCTTCGGGGGTGGCCTCGCTGGTGATCTGCGCGCCAAAGCCGGCCAGCATGCGCTCAGAATGATCACGGGTGGCCTCGGCCTCGATCACCACGGTCTGACCCGGCGCGTTCAGCCCCGCCAGCAGCACCGCCGACTTGACCTGAGCCGAGGGCACCGGCGTCGTGTAGCGCACCGGCAGGGGATCACGGGCGCCGATTACCGTCATGGGCAGGCGCCCCCCGGATCGGCCATGGCTGGTCGCGCCGAACAGGGCGATGGGATCGGTGATCCGCCGCATGGGGCGCGACCGCAGACTGGCGTCGCCAGTGAAGGTGGCGGTGATCGGCGTGGTTGCCATGGCCCCCATGATCAGACGCACACCCGTGCCGGAATTGCCGCAGTCAATCACATCCTCGGGCTCGGCAAAGCCCCCAACGCCGACACCCTGCACCGTCCAGGTGCCGGCCGCGTCGCGGGACACATCGGCGCCGAAGGCCTGCATGGCCTTGGCCGTGTCCAGCACGTCCTGGCCCTCCAGCAGACCCGTCACGCGGGTTTCACCCACCGCCAACGCCCCCAGGATCAACGCCCGGTGGGAAATGGACTTGTCGCCAGGGATCTCGGCTGTGCCGCGCAGAGCGGCCGCGCGGCGGGCAGTCAGGGGGCGGGCGGGGCCATGGGCGCTCATGTCATCCTCCGATGGGCGGTTCCTGCAGCGGGATAGGCCCGGCAGAGGGCGGACGCAAGATGCCCTTCAGGGCAGAGGCCCGGCAAGGCGGTTTGCGATTGTCCAGTCAGTGACCGGTTTGGGGCCATTCTGGCCTTAGCCACCAGCAGAGCAAGCCGCGCCAGCGCCGGACCGGGGGCTGGCGCATCCAACAGATGAACGGCGCGATTTATGGTGGCCGTGGTAGCGCGACCTTTAAGCGTTGCACTGCCTTCAGCCAGAGCGCCAGACCGGTGGGCCGCCCCAGTGATGGCGCGGCGCCCGTTCCGGGCTTGTCCCGCGCCAAGGGGATAAACGACAGCTCTGTCCGCAAAGCCAGGCTTGCAAAACAACAGGCAGAACGCCGGGTCAGATCGCCTCCACCTCAGTCCGGCAAAACGTCAGGTAATGGGGGGGACGGCCCTCGCGCAGGGCCTTTTGTTCATAGCGGGTGGACAGCCAATCGTCCCAGGGCAGACGCCAATCATCCGGTCCCTCGGCCAGCCAATCAAAGGCCGGATCGGGCATCAACTGTTCCAGGGTCTGGCGCACGTAATCGGGAATATCTGTGGCCAGGCGCAGATGCGCACCGGGCTTCATCACTCGGGCCAGCGGGCGCAGGAAATCCGGCGTCACGAAGCGGCGGCGATGATGGCGCGCCTTGGGCCAGGGATCGGGGTAAAGAACAAAGGCCCGCGCAATGCAGGCCGTCGGCAACACATCGAACAGGTCCCGGACATCCCCCGGATGCACAGCAACATTGCTGGCCTCCGCCGCACGGATCTTGCCCAGCAGCATGGCGACACCATTGATATAGGGTTCACACCCGATGATCGCGGCCTGGGGGTTGCGCGCGGCCTGATGGATCATGTGCTCCCCCCCGCCAAATCCAACCTCCAGCCAGATCTCGCGATCGCCGAAGCGGGCGGCCAGATCCAGCGGAGTGCGATCGGGGTTGGTCTCCCAGCTGATCCCGGGCAGGGACAGCTCGGCCAGATCTTCGTCGAGATAGGCCTGCTGGCTGGCGCGCAGGCCCTTGCCCTTGCGCCGGCCGTAAAGATTGCGCCACGGGGCGCCGGACTGGTGGCTTTGACGTGTCATGGGCGCACATGCCCGGGAACGCGGACCAAGGTCAAGCACCCCGAAGCCGGTGCTTACCGGGACCAGTCCATGCACATGTCATCCCAGCGCATGCGGGCGGGGTGCCCGGAAGGGGGCTGGGGCCGCGTGCAACTGGTCTTGCCCAGAGCGCTCATCTTTTCATTCGGCCCCCAGGCCCGGTTATAATCCTGGCTTGGGGCCATCGTGGTTCCGCTGCAGGCCGCAAGGCCCACCACGACAAGCATCGGTATGAAACGGTGCATTCTGTTTCTCCTGTTTCCCTGAAGCCAGGCCAGTCCCGCCGGCCTGAACAGGATCTGGGGCCGACGACCCGTGCCGCCAAGCCCCGGTCAGAATGCCGCAGTCAGCGCATCAACCAGATCGGTCCGTTCCCAGCTGAACCCGCCATCGGCCTCGGCCGGGCGACCGAAATGGCCATAGGCTGCCGTGCGCTGATAGATCGGCCGGTTCAGGTCCAGATGGGTGCGGATGCCACGCGGCGTCAGATCCATGGCCTTGCCCACGGCCCGCTCGATCTGCGCCTCGGGAACCTTGCCAGTGCCGTGGGTGTCGGCATAGATCGACAAGGGCCGGGCGACACCGATCGCATAGCTCAGCTGGATCGTGCAGCGATGGGCCAGCCCCGCCGCAACCACATTCTTGGCCAGATAGCGCGCCGCATAGGTGGCCGAGCGATCCACCTTGGTCGGATCCTTGCCCGAAAACGCGCCTCCGCCATGGGCTGCGGCCCCGCCATAGGTATCCACAATGATCTTGCGCCCGGTCAGGCCGGCATCACCATCGGGCCCGCCGATCACGAAGGACCCGGTCGGATTGACCCACCATTGCGTGGCCTCGGTGATCCAGCCCGCCGGCAGTTCGGCGCGGATATAGGGCTCGACCAGGGCGCGCACATCATCCGAGCTCAGATCCGGGTCGACATGCTGGGTGGACAGCACGATCGAAGCCACGCCCACCGGCTTGCCCCCTTCGTATCGCACGGTCAGTTGCGATTTCGCATCCGGGCCCAGTTCCGGACGCTCGCCGGACTTGCGTACCTCGGCCAGCCGCTTGAGCACCCGGTGCGCATAGCAGATCGGCGCTGGCATCAGATCCGGCGTTTCATCCACAGCATAGCCGAACATGATCCCCTGATCGCCAGCCCCTTCTTCGCGGCCGTTGGACCCATCGACACCCTGACGAATGTCGATCGATTGTTCGTGCAACAGGTTGGTCACCTCGACCGTGTTCCAGTGGAATTTGTCCTGTTCATAGCCGATATCTCGGATGCAATCGCGGGCAATGCCCTCAATCCGATCGCGAAAACCGGCCAGGCGGGCAGGATCGCTCAGCCCGATTTCACCGCCAATGACCACGCGATTGGTGGTGGCGAAGGTCTCACAGGCGACCTTGGCCTCGCTTTCCTCGGCCAGCAGGGCATCGAGAACGGCATCGGAAATCCGGTCACAGACCTTGTCCGGATGGCCCTCCGACACGGATTCGGAGGTGAAATGATAATCGGATCTGGTCATGAGAGGTGCTCCGTTGAACTCTGACCGCCACGTCAGGAAGCCGTTGTGACGGTGTGAACTGATCGTGCCTAGCGCCTTGCCCGGGAAAGGTCAATCACCCGGCCACACCTGCCCACCACCGCCAGTCCGGCCAAGATCAGCGCGGCCAGAAGGGCCGGCAGATCACCGCTACGGCTGTATATCGTCGGCCGGCCCGGCAAGGGCAGATCGACATCAAGACCCCCCGTTACGTTCAGCGCGATCCGATCCAGGACCCGGCCATTGGCATCAATCAACGCGCTTACCCCGGTATTGGCCACACGCACCAGCGGCAGCCCCTGTTCGATCGCCCGCATCCGCGCCTGGGCCAAATGCTGCTGGGGACCGGAAAAATTGCCGAACCAGGCGTCATTGGTCAGTTGCAGGATCCAGTCGGGACGCGGACCGGCGGACCGGGCATGGCGGGGGAAAATCGCCTCATAGCAGATCAGCGGCAGCATCCGCCCCGCCCCGAAGCCCGACAGATCAATCACGGTCGGGCCGGGACCGGGGGTAAAGCCGCCGGGCAGGCGCTCGGCCAGGCCCCGCAGGCCCAGGGCCCGCGCCAGCCCACCGCCGGGAATATATTCCCCGAACGGGACCAGGTGAAACTTGTCATAGATCTGGGCCACTGTCGCATCCGGCGCGATCACAGCCAGGGCGTTGCGCAAATCGCCCCCGACACGCCGCAACGCTCCAACGATCACACCCGCGCCCCCGGCCGCCGCCACGGCCTGCGCCGTCAAATCCGGACGCGTGCCCATCAGATAGGGCAGCGTCGCCTCGGGCCAGATCACCAGATCCGGGGGGCGACCGGATGCCGGCGCGGCGCTGAGATCCAGGGTCCGCTCCCAGAAGATCGGGGCCAGGTCCTCACGCCATTTCAGGTGTTGGGGCACATTGGGCTGAACCAGACGCAGGCGGGGCGGATCCGCGGTCAGAACAGGAACCGGTGTCAGCGCCAGAGGCCCGGCCAGCCACAGCCCAGCCACCAGCGCCGCCGACAGCACGCCCCCCAACGGCGCGATCGCCGCCGGCACAACCACCAACAGGCTGAGCAGCGTCAAGCCATGGGGGCCAAGAACTGCTGCCCACTGGGCCACCGGCGTTTCGATCCAGAAACTGCCGATCATTGCCCAGGGAAACCCGCTCAGCAGCCGCGCACGCGCCATCTCGGCCAGGGTCAGCGCGGCGGCGTACAGTAACGCCCGGCGCCAGCGCGCCCCATTCCGCGACAGGACAGCCGCCCCCAAAACCGCCACCGCCCAGAACAGCGCCAGCCCCCCCGCCATCAGCAGCGGCGCGAAAGGTGCCATCCAGCCATGGCGGGCAATATCGACCAGGAAGGGCTCGACAAGCCAATGTAGTGCGGCCAGAAAATAGCCCGTTCCGAATGCCCAGGCCACCAGTCCCGCCTGCCGGGGCACGGGCGCAGCCAGCATCAGCGCCAGCCCGGCCGCCAGCCCGAGCAACGCCAACAGCACGCTGGAAACCGGTTCCTGCCCGAGGGCAAAGACCACCCCGCACAGGGCGGCGGCCCCCAGGTGTCGCCGCCCACGGATCACCCGCAGGGCAGCGTCATGTCGCCGGGTCAGACCCCGCCTCCTTGGGCAATCGGACCCGCAGCCGCTTGATCCGGCGCGGATCGGCATCGACCACCTCAATCTCGGTGCCGTCAGGATGGCGGACGATTTCACCGCGGGCCGGAACCCGACCGGTCAGCAGAAAGACCAGACCGCCGATGGTATCCACATCTTCCTCGAAATCAGGCAAGGCCAGCGCGTGGCCGATCTGCAGCTCGAAATCCGCAAGCGGGGCGCGCGCGGACACGATATAGGCCCCGGGCGTTTCTTCTGTCCACAGCGACACTTCATCGACGTCGTGTTCATCCTCGATCTCACCGATCACCTGTTCGATCAGATCCTCGATGGTCACCAGCCCATCCGTGCCGCCATATTCGTCGATCACCAGCGCCATGTGCATCCGTTGGCTCTGCATCTTCTGCAACAACACGCCGATCGGCATCGACGGCGGCGCGAACAGAAGCGGCCGCACCAGCCCACGCAGGTCGAACGCCCCATGCCGCCCGTCAAACCCGTAATTCAGCGCCACATCCTTGAGATGCACCATGCCCAGGGGCATATCCAGCGTACCCTCATAGACCGGCAGACGGGTAAACCCGCTGTCGCGGAACACATCGACCAGATCCTTCAGGGGGATATCCACCGGCACCGCGTGAATTTCGCCCTTCGGTATGGCGACGTCTTCAACCCGCATCTGCCGCAGGTTGAACAGACCTGGCCGCGTCCAGCCGTTGGCCGCCCCATCGCCCGTTTTCGGCCCGTCCGGTTCCGAATCGGCGTCTTCCCCCGATTGCCAGAACATCAGACGATCCCAGAGCCCTTTTGGCTCATTTTCATCGTTAAGCTGCGCGCTCTGCGCGGCACTAGACGACCCGTCGGAGTCGTTCATCTTTTCCGTTCCAGTTACCTGGGCCACAGCGGCCCGTCATGAATATGGGCTGGCAATACCCAGTTTCGCAAGTATCCCCGTTTCCAACCCTTCCATCACTGTGGCATCTGCATCGTTAACATGGTCATAACCCAGCAAATGCAGGACACCATGGATCACCAGATGGGTCACATGATCGGCCACCGGCTTGCCCGCCTCGGCGGCTTCGCGCTGACAGGTTTCCAGGGCGATGGCGATATCGCCCAGGGGTTCGGGATCATCGGCCGGGCCCGGATCCGGCAAGGCAGGAATGGCGCCGGGGATGTCCGGGGCGCGATTCTCGCTGGGCCAGGACAGAACATTGGTGGGTTGGGGCTTGCCACGGAAATCGGCGTTCAGCGTGGCGATGCGCGCGTCATCACAGCCCATGACGACGATCTCGAAACCAGCCGGGGCCAGCCCCACGCCATTCAGCGCAGCAACAGAGGCACGCTCGGCCAGATCTTCCAGCCCGAGGGCTTCCCAGCGGTCATCTTCAAGGACCGTATCAACCAGGGTCATCGTTCGGCGGCCGCATCCTCGGCCTCTTCATAGGCCTCGATGATCCGGGCGACCAGCGGGTGGCGCACCACATCGCGCGCCGTGAAATAGCTGAACGAGATGCCCTCGATCCCGTCCAACAGGCGGGCCGCATCGCGCAGCCCGCTGTTCACCCCGCGCGGCAAATCCACCTGGGTCCGATCGCCGGTGATCACCATGCGCGATCCTTCACCCAGACGGGTCAGGAACATCTTCATCTGCATGGTCGTGGCGTTCTGCGCCTCATCCAGCACGACAAAGGCATTGGACAGGGTGCGCCCGCGCATGAAGGCCAGGGGTGCGATCTCAATCTTCTTGTCCTCGATCAGCTTGGCCACCTGCTTGCCGGGCAGGAAATCGTTCAGCGCATCATAGAGCGGCTGCATGTAAGGATCGACCTTGTCCTTCATGTCACCGGGAAGATAGCCCAGCTTTTCGCCGGCCTCGACCGCCGGACGCGACAGGATTATCCGTTCCACCTTGCCCTCGATGAACATCGACACGCCCACAGCAACGGCCAGATAGGTCTTGCCGGTGCCTGCCGGGCCGATACCGAAGGCCAGTTCATTCTTGAACATGGCCCGGACATAGGCCTTTTGCGCATCGGTGCGCGGCTCGACCACGCGCTTGCGGGTGCGCACCTCAACCTGACCGCGGGCGAACATCTCCATCTGTTCGCCGGTGGGCGGATCGGGATCGCGGCCCATGCGCAACTCGCCGTCGATATCGCCGGGTTCGACCGGGCGCCCCGCCTCAAGCCGATCATAGAGCGCGGTCAACACCTCGGCCCCCAGGGCCTGGGCCTCGGCAGACCCGTGCAGGTCCAGCTGGTTGCCGCGCCGCAGGATCTGAAGGTCAAGGGCCTGTTCGATCTGGGCGATGTTGCGGTCATATTCGCCGCACAGGTCAATCAGCAGACGGTTGTCGGGGAATTCCAGATGCACAACAGGGGCATCATCAGAGCGGGCGGTTGGGGTCGGCGCGATTATGGCCAAGCGCATCTCCTGCTTCGGAACCGTGGCGCAAGCCTGCCAGCCCTTTTCGTCCATGGCAAGGGGGCGTGGGCCCCAGAGGATCCCGCCGGTGCAGTTTCCTGCGGCCATCCCCCTGTGGCGCGGCCCCTGCCGCCGAAAGGGCCACCCCCGGACACAGGTATCACCCCCGGCCTGTCCAATCAGGCGACCAGCACACCAGCCAGCGAATTCGGCCCGCTTTCGGTGATCCGCACCAGCGCGACCCGGCCCAGCAGATCATCGGGTGCGGTCACGTGAACGGCATGCAGATAATCGGACTTGCCAGCCAATTGCCCTGCCATCCGGCCGCGCTTTTCGAACAATACCTGCACCGTGCGCCCGACCATGGCATCCTGCGCCGCGCGCTGCTGATCGGACAACAGGGCCTGAAGGCGCTGCAAGCGGTCGCTGGCCACCTGCGGGTCAACGCCATCGCGTTCCGCCGCCGGGGTGCCAGGGCGGGCTGAGTAGCAAAAGGAATAGGCCTGACCATAGCCCGTCTGGCGCACCAGATCCATCGTCGCCTCGAAATCTTCGTCCGTTTCACCGGGGAAGCCGACGATGAAATCCCCCGACATCAGGATATCGGGGCGCGCGGCACGGATCCGGCCGATCAGGTCCAGATATTGGGCGGCGGTGTGCTTGCGGTTCATCGCCTTCAGGATCCGGTCGGACCCTGATTGCACCGGCAGATGGAGATAAGGCATCAGTTTTGCGCAATCGCCATGGGCGGCGATCAGATCATCATCCATGTCATTGGGATGCGAGGTGGTGTAGCGGATCCTCTCCAGCCCGTCGATCTGCGCCAGTTCCCGCACCAGCCGGCCCAGCCCCCAGGTGCCGCCATCCACGCCATCCCCATGATAGGCATTGACGTTCTGCCCCAGCAGCGTGATTTCCACCGTGCCACGATCCACCAGATCGCGGGCTTCATCCAGCAGGCGGGCGGCGGCGCGGCTGACCTCGGCCCCCCGGGTATAGGGCACGACACAGAAGGCGCAAAACTTGTCACAGCCCTCCTGCACGGTCAGAAAGGCGGCAGGGGCACGACGGGCGGCAGGGCCGCGCCGGCCCAGCTTGTCAAACTTGTCCTCTTCGGGGAAATCAGTGTCGAGCGGCTTTTCCCCGGCCCGGGCCCGGGCCTCCATCTGCGGCAGACGATGGTAGGATTGCGGCCCGACCACCAGATCAACCAGCGGCTGGCGGCGCATGATTTCCGCGCCCTCGGCCTGGGCCACGCAGCCGGCCACACCGATCTTCAGATCCGGCTTGGCCGCCTTCAACCCCTTCATCCGGCCAAGTTCGGAATAGACCTTCTCGGCGGCCTTTTCGCGGATATGACAGGTGTTCAGCAGGATCATGTCGGCCTCTTCCGGCCGGTCGGTCACCTCATAGCCAGCACCACCCATGGCCTCGGCCATGCGCTCGCTGTCATAGACATTCATCTGACAGCCATAGGTCTTGATCAGCAATTTCTTCGGATCGGCCATCACGGGGCTCCGGCTGGATGGGGCGGGGTTGCCGCGTCCCTAGGGCAAATTCGGGCGTCTCGCAACCTGAGGCAGGGTTTGGTCATGTCTCAGCCTGGTATTCGGCTGGATAAGACGCGCATCGGCGGACCCGACGCCAAGCGCACTGCGCCCAGCCCCACCGCGCCCCGGGGATCGGCTACTTGCGGCGCAGACGGATCACCACGTCGATCTGGGCAATCTCGGCCCCCTCGGGCACGTCGGGCAGGCGCGAGATTTCCAACTGCGATTTCGGTGCATCGGTCAGGGCGCCGCTGTCTTCCCAGTAGAAATGCGGGTGTTCATCGGTGCGCGTATCGAAATAGCTTTTGCTGCCATCGACCGTGACCTCTTGCATCAACCCCGCCTGGCAAAAGGCGCGCAGGGTATTGTAAACCGTTGCAAGAGCAACCTTTTCCCCGCGATCCATGGCCGTCGCGAACAGGCCCTCGGCCGTGACATGGCGGTTTTCACCATCCCCGATCAGCAACTGCGCCAGCATGACCCGCTGCCGTGTCGGGCGCAGTCCGGCGCCAGCCAGCCATGCCGTTTCCCTGTTCGTCTGGTCTGCCTTCATCACGCGGTCGCCCCATCTGATTGGTCGAATATATTAACTGTTGCGACGGATTTTCAATCAGAAACCGCACATATGGCTAAGAGGTGGGCGCAATGACGCGGCCTTGCCAGCGCCTCTGCACGGGTGCTAATGGGAAGCGGCTTTTACCAACAACCACATGAAGCGGGGCAGAATGGGCGATTATCCGACATCTTTCGACAGGGACGCCCTGCTGCGATGCGCGCGCGGGGAACTCTTCGGACCCGGCAATGCCCAGTTGCCCGAACCGCCGATGCTGATGATGGATCGGATCACCGATGTGTCGGCCGATGGCGGCGAACATGGCAAGGGGCATATCCGCGCGGAACTGGATATCAGCCCCGATCTGTGGTTCTTCCCCTGCCACTTCCCCGGCAATCCGGTCATGCCTGGCTGTCTGATGCTGGACGGCCTGTGGCAGCTGACCGGCTTCAACCTGGGCTGGCGCGGCTGGCAGGGCCAAGGCTTTGCCCTTGGCGCCGGCGAGGTCAAGCTGTCCGGCATGATCCGGCCCGACCGCAAGCTTGTCACCTATGAGGTGGATTTCACCCGCGTCATCGACCGCCGGCTCAAGATGGGCGTGGCCGATGGCCGGGTTCTGGCAGATGGGGAACTTGTCTGCGCCGTAACCAACATGAAGGTCGGTCTGGCCACCGCCGACTGAGCCCTTGAGCGAAGGAGAGCGCCAATGCGCCGTGTCGTCATCACCGGGCTGGGCATTGTCTCGCCCATCGGGAACAGTGCCGCCGAGGTGGATCAAAGCCTGCGCAACAGCCGCTCGGGGATCCGGGCCGAACCCAACTACGCCGAGCACGGCTTTCGCAGCCAGGTTGCCGGCATCCCCCAGATCGACCTGACCGAGGCAATCGACAAGCGCCAGCTGCGCTTCATGGGGCCGACGGCCGCCTATGCCTATCTGGCCATGCAGCAGGCCGTCGCCGACAGCGGCCTGAGCGAGGCCGAGGTCAGCAATGAACGTACCGGCCTGATCGCCGGGTCGGGCGGACCCTCGACCTCGAATTTCCTGACCGCGCACACCACGGTGCTGGAAAAGGGCGCGCCCAAGCGCATGGGGCCGTTCATGGTGACGCGCTGCATGTCCTCGACCGTGTCAGCCTGCCTTGCAACACCGTTCAAGATCAAGGGCGTGAACTATTCCATCACCTCCGCCTGTTCCACATCGGCCCATTGCATCGGCAACGGGGTGGAACAGATCCAGCTTGGCAAACAGGACATCATCTTCGCCGGCGGCGGCGAGGAAGTGGACTGGACCCTGTCATGCCTGTTTGACGCAATGGGGGCCATGTCGTCCAAGTATAACGACACGCCGGAAACCGCCTCACGCGCCTTTGATGCCACGCGCGACGGGTTCGTCATCGGCGGCGGCGGCGGTATGGTCGTGCTGGAGGAACTGGAACATGCCAAGGCCCGCGGCGCCAAGATCTATGCCGAGGTGACAGGCTATGGCGCCACCTCGGACGGCTATGACATGGTCGCGCCCTCGGGTGAGGGTGGCGAGCGATCCATGCGCCAGGCCCTGGCCACCATCGGCGATCGCAAGGTGAATTACATCAACGCCCATGGCACATCGACCCCCGCCGGCGACGTGACCGAGGTCGAGGCCGTCCGCCGCGTCTTTGGCGAGGGCAGCACGCCGCCGATTTCTTCGACCAAATCACTGACCGGCCATTCCCTGGGCGCCACCGGTGTGCATGAGGCAATCTATTGCCTGCTGATGATGCAGGGCGATTACATCGCCGCCTCGGCCAATGTCACGGAACTGGACCCGGCCCTGCACCCCGACGAAATCGCCACGACGCGCATCGACAATGCCGGTCTGGACACGGTGCTGTCCAACAGCTTCGGCTTTGGCGGCACCAACGCGACCCTGATCATGAGCAAGTATAACGGATAGTGACGATGGCGGATTTGATGAAGGGAAAGCGCGGCCTTGTCATGGGGGTCGCGAATGATCACTCGATTGCCTGGGGCATTGCCCGGGCGCTGGCAGCGGAAGGCGCCGAACTGGCCTTCACCCATCAGGGGGAAAGCTTTGGCAAACGCCTGGCGCCGCTGGCGGCCAGTGTCGGATCAGATCTGCTGCTGGATGTCGATGTGATGAACCCCGAGCAGATGGATGCCGCCTTTGCCCGTCTGGCCAAAGACTGGGGCACGCTGGATTTCGTCATCCATGCCATCGCCTATTCCGACAAGGCGGAACTGAGCGGCCGCTTCATCGAAACCAGCCTGGACAATTTCCGCAGCTCGCTGTCGATTTCCTGCTTCTCACTGATCGACGTGGCCCGCCGGGCCCGGCCACTGATGGCGGAGGGCGGCACGATCCTGACCCTGACCTATCAGGGATCGAACCGGGTGACGCCGTTCTACAACGTGATGGGCGTGGCCAAGGCAGCGCTGGAATCCACCGTGCGCTATCTGGCCAATGACCTGGGCCCCGAGGGGATCCGAGTCAACGCCATTTCCCCCGGCCCGATGCGTACCCTGGCCGGTGCGGCCATCGGCGGGGCGCGCAAGACCTATCGCCACACCGAAATGAACGCCCCCCTGCGCGCAAATGCCACGCTGGAAGCGGTCGGCGGGACAGCCGTCTACCTGAGTTCGGACTACGGGGCCTGCACCACCGGGGAAATCGTCCGCGTGGATGGCGGCTATCACGTCCTTGGCATGGCCCAGCCGGACAACCTCTGACCGCCGAAAAGGGGCGGCACTGTGTCTTGGGGCACAGTGCGCCGGAACCGGATGGTCCATAACCGGGCCAGCGCCGTCCCCAGTGGCGCCGGTAAAGGCGGGTTGCGTCTCGCTGATCCTTACGTCAGCGCCCCAGGGCGCACCGCTGAAATCGTCGCGCCTTGCATCGGGGCGCGACGATGCGTTCGGCAATGGCCCGTTTGCGCCATTCTGCCCCGCACACGCGCCCATGTCACACGGCCATACTGGACGCCACCGCCGCGCTGGCGTACCCCTGATCCTGTCAGGGCCCCGCGCGGATCATCCGCCGGCAAAGCACCCGAAGAGGCGTTGGCATGGTGGCACAGATTTTCGACGGATTGATCCTGATCATCCTGACGGTGGCAATTCACGGACTCGTCCTGGGCTGGAGCCTGCACCGCTTCAATTCCCGGCACGCCGCACGGGCCGTGCGGTCCACCGTTGCCACCGTCTGGTTGCTGTCGCGGCTGGCCGTTCTGGTGGTGCTGACCCACCTGATCGAAATCCTGATCTGGGCGGTGTATTTCGACTGGCGCGGCACCATTGATACCATCGAGCTGGCCTTCTATTTCAGCGCGGTCACCTACGCGACCATCGGGTATGGCGATATCGTTCCCCCCGAAACCTGGCGTGTCATCGCCTCGATGGAGGGGCTGACCGGAATCCTGATGTGCGCCTGGTCGGGCGGCTATTTCTTCGCCATCGTGTCCCGCCTGTACCGCATCACCATCTGAGAGGCGCTGATGACGATTCTGGTCATCTTTCTGATCCTGATCTTCAGCTACAGCCTGATCTCGGCCGTGGTAGAGCGCACACGGCTGACCGCCCCCATCGTCTTTACCGCCGTGGGCATAGGTGTGGGAAGTTTTGCCACCAACCTGCAAAGCTATGCCATCGACACCGAGACCTTCCTGAGTGTCGCCGAACTGGGGTTGGTGCTGCTGCTTTTTACCGATGGCGGCCGGATCAGCATGCGCTTTGGCGGGGGGCTGCGCTCGGTGCCCGCTCGGTTGCTCAGCATCGGCATGGTTCTGACCATTGCCCTGGGTCTGCTGGCCGCCCTGGTCCTGTTTGGCAGCCTGTCCATCTGGGAGGCCGGGGTGCTGGCGGCAATCCTGGCGCCAACGGATGCAGGATTGGGACAGGCCATCGTCTCGGATCGGCGGGTGCCCCGCCATATCCGCGAATCTCTGAATGTCGAAGCCGGGCTGAATGACGGCTTGTCCGTGCCCTTCCTGTTGTTCTTCATCGCCCTGGCCGAGAATGCCGAGGGGGTCGATGTTCAGCTGTCGCACTATTTCGTCGCCCAGTTCGGCTATGGTCTGGCCATCGGCCTGGCCGTGGGCTGGGCTGGCAGCCGCCTGTTCGCCGCCGCCATCCACCGCGACTGGATCGGCCCCGCCTATCGGCATATGGCCGTTGCCGCCCTGCCGATGATGTGTGTGCTTGCCTCCGAAGCGGTGGGGGCCAGCATGTTCATCGCCGCCTTCATCGCCGGACTGGCCGCACGCGACGGGCTGGGCCAAAGCCATGTCACCCACCACAGCAGCGAGTTTGCCGAGGAATGGGGCGAGTTGATCAACCTGACTGTGTTCTTCCTGTTCGGGCTGGTCGTCGCCGTGCAATGGGACGATCTGGCGCCGGTCCATTTCCTCTATGCCCTGCTCAGCCTGACCGTGGTGCGGATGCTGCCGGTGGCCATCGCCCTGATCGGCACCGGGCTGCGTCGGTCGACAGTGCTGTTCATGGGCTGGTTCGGGCCGCGTGGGCTGGCCTCGATCGTGCTGGGCCTGGTCTATCTGGAACACAGCGCCGATCAGGCCTCGGTCACAATCCGGGCCGCTGTCATCGCCACGGTCCTGGTCAGCATCCTGGCCCATGGGCTGAGCGCCAAGAGCGGCGTCCAACACTATGCCGGAAAGGTCGACAAGATGCCCCAGGACGCGGTCGAAAAGATCGGCTGACAGAGGCCAGCAATGCCCGCGCCGGACCGGACGTGTCCATCCTTGGCTCGGCCTGAAAGCGTTTCGCGTTGCTGCGCCTGCACGCAGCACGCCCCAAACCGTTTACACCTCGGCGCCAAAGCGCCCGAAACCGGCCACCAACGGGGGCGTGGTCCGGCCACAAAGCCGAGGGGCGAGGACGGATAAAGGCCCAAATCGTCACGGTAAGGGAATGAACTCGGCATTATCGCCCTCCGGCAGATCGAACAGCCCCGCCCCCCAATCCGCAGCACGCCAATCCCGCTTTGCCGCCTCGATCCGATCGCGGGACGATGCAACGAAATTCCACCAGATATAGCGCGGCCCGTTCATCGTCGCGCCCCCCAAAGCCATCAGCCGCGCCCCCTGCGGGCCGGCGGTCAGGGTGATCCGGTCACCTGGCCGAAAGACCATCATCCGACCAGCCCCATGGCTTTGCCCTGCCACCTCCACCGCGCCCTGGGTGACATAGACCCCGCGATCCTCGTGATCATCGGGCAGCGGCACACGGGCGCCGGGGGCCAGGGTCATATCCAGATAGAACGTCTCGGAATACAGCGTCGCCGGCGCCGTTTCCCCATAGGCGGTGCCCAGGATCAAACGCGCCGAGGCGCCCTCGGCCTCCAGCAGGGGCAAGGCATCCTTGCCGTGATGTTCAAAGATCGGGGCCATGTCCTCGCGATCCTCGGGCAAGGCAATCCAGGTCTGGATGCCGAACAGGCTGTGGGGGCCCGCGCGGGCCGGCACCGAGGTCCGTTCCGAATGGCTGACACCCCTGCCCGCGACCATCCAGTTCAACTCGCCCGGGCGGATGATCTGATCCGAACCGATACTGTCACGGTGGTGGAAATCCCCCTGATACAGATAGGTGACGGTGCCCAGCCCGATATGGGGATGGGGGCGCACGTCGATCCCCTGCCCGGTCAGGAACTCGGCCGGGCCAGCCTGATCGAAGAAGATGAACGGCCCGACCATCTGGCGCTTGGGCGCCGGCAAGGCGCGCATGACCTCGAACCCGCCCAGATCGCGGGCGCGGGGGATGATCAGGGTCTCAATCGCCTCGGCACCGACCTTGTCGGGGGGGCCGGGTGTAAAGGCTGGGTTCCAGCTCATGTCGCCATCCTTTCCGTACGGTTTCACGCAAAGCAACGGGGTGGCACGAAGATCGCGCCACCCTTGGGGTTCACAGGACGCCGAAACGGCCCGCGTTGAAATCCCGGACCGCCTGATGAAGCTCGGCCTCGGTGTTCATCACGAAGGGGCCATAGGCCGCCACCGGTTCATCAATCGGTTCCCCAGCCAGAACCAGCAGCTTGGCCGCGTCGGCCGCCGCAATGGTCACCGCGCCCCCGTCACGGGACAGACGGGCTGTGGCCGGACCGGTCAGGGACGTGTCGGCATTCACCGTCACCGTCCCGGACAGGGCCACAACCAGAACCGTATGTCCCTCGGGTGGGGTCAGCGTAATCTCCTTGCCCGCGTTCAAGGCCAGATCCCAGACATCCAGCGGGGTAAAGGTCCGTGCCGGGCCCTGGGTTCCTTCATACATGCCCGCGATGACCCGCAGCCGGCCCGCCCCCCCGGGCAGATCGACCACCGGGATCTGCGCAGCCTCGATCCCCTGATAACCCGGCGCGGTGGATTTATCCCGGGCCGGCAGGTTCACCCAAAGCTGGACCATCTCAAAGGCGCCGCCACGGGCTGTGTAATCATGGCTGTGGAACTCCTTGTGCAGGATGCCATTGCCCGCCGTCATCCACTGGACATCGCCTTCGCGGATCACGCCGCCACGCCCGGTGGAATCGCCGTGTTCAACCTCGCCGTCATAAACGATGGTCACGGTCTCAAAGCCCTTATGGGGATGCACCCCCACACCGCGGGGCGTATCGGCCGGCGCGAAGTGATGCGGCCCGGCATAATCGAGCATCAGGAAGGGCGAGGTCTCGGCGCTGCCCGACATGTGGGAAAACAGCGACCGCACCGGAAAGCCATCGCCGACCCAATGGCCGCGCGGCGCAGGCGTGGTGGACAGAACTGTACGCATGGGACACCTCCAACTGGTTGCGGGCAACACGCCCGCCGTTGGTCCCAATGTGGCATCCCGGCCCGGCCCGGCAAGACGGAACGCCCCTGCATTTTCGAACAGATCCTGCGCGCCGGGCGCAGATCTCAGGCCGCCTTGCCCTGCTTTGCCGGGCCCGCCGCCGCAGCCAGTTCAGCGATCTTGCGCGAGGTGACGACCTGATGGTTCTTGACGTAAACCTCGTGGTTTTCCTCAATCGCCTTCAGATCATAGACATAGTTCACCAGGAACCCGCAGGATTGCGCCATCCGGTCCTCGGATATGTCCCCCAGCCAATTGAGACTGTCCAGCCGGGCCCCGTTGCCCAGATGAAAGCGGGCCACCGGATCCGTCGGGTGATCCCCTGACTTCACGCGCACCAGATAGGCCGCGATCAGCCGGGTCAGGATCGGCTTCAGCGTGTCCGCCACATCCGGCAACAGATGCCAGTCTACCCGGTCCAGCGCCGCCAGCGTCTGTCGGTCGGCGGCGCTGATCCAGGGGCTGTCGGGATCGCCCAGAACCTGCGCCGTGAGCCAGCGCCGAAAACCCGGCACCGGCGACAGGGTGGCAAAGGTCCGCAGGTTCGGCAATTCGCGCCGCAGTTCCACAACCACCTGCTTGATCAGGAAATTGCCAAAGGAAATGCCCCGCAACCCATCAAGACAGTTGTTGATCGAATAAAAGATCGCCGTATCGGCCCTGGCCACCGGCAGTTCCTGACGGTCCAGCCCGATGATCGGCGCGATATCGCGCGACACGCCCTTGACCAGCGCCACCTCGACGAAAACCAGCGGGTCCTCCGGCAAGGCCGTGTGGAAAAAGGCGAAACAGCGCCGGTCCGATGCCAGGCGCCGGCGCAAATCGTCCCAGCCCTGCATTTCATGGACGGTTTCATAGGCGATCAGCTTTTCCAGAACCGCGGCAGGCGTGCCCCAGTCAATGCTGCGCAGATGCAGAAACCCCCGGTTGAACCATGAGGCCAGCACATGCCGCAAATCACTGTCGACGGGGCGCAGATCCGGATTGTCCGGCAGATGGGTCAGCAAGGCGCGACGCATGTCGACCAGCGATCGGGTGCCATCGGGTGCCATGTTCAGCCGGCGGAACAGTTCCTGCCGGCGTGGTTCGGCCAGTTTGAGGAACCGGGCCAGCGCCGCGTCATCCCCGGTATCCCTGAGGATGCGGGCCGCGCCATAGACCGCCTCGGCGTCCAAATGAAACCGGGTCCGCAAGATGCGAAAGAAGGTCAGCTGTTCCCGGGCGTTCATCCGCTGATACAGGTCCATCACCCGCCGCGCGATTGCCGTGCCCGAGGCTTCGCCCCGGGTGGACATCAGTTCCTCACACTCGGCCTCGATATCGGCGGCGGTGATCCCCGCAGCGTCCCGACGCACGCGCAGTAACTGTAGCCCGGCATCAGCAACATTGTGCACGAAAGAGGCCAGCCCCACAGTCGGCCTGGCCCGCACCACGCCCGTGTCGCGGTCGGTTTCCGCGTTCCTGTCGTTTCCCGTGTCCATACCGGTTCCCGCGTGGTCCTCTGTCTCGGTCATGGCACTGCACCCGATTGTTGCGACCCGGCACATCCTGCCATGTTATCGGGAAAAATGCGCTTCATAAGTTACGCGCAATTTGGCCTTTTCGACCTTGCCCATGGCATTGCGCGGCAGGGCGTCCAGAAAAATCACCGCTTTGGGCGATTTGAAGGCGGCCAGATGATCGCGGCACCGCGCGATGATCTTTTCAGCGGAAAGGGGCGGCCCCTCGGGAATGACCACGGCCACCACCCCTTCGCCGAAATCGTGATGCGGCAACCCGATCACGGCGGATTCGGCCACCCCGTCCATGGCGTTGATCACGTCCTCCACCTCCTTGGGATAGACGTTGAACCCGCCGGTGATGATCAGGTCCTTGGACCGGCCGACGATGCTGAGATAGCCCTCCTTGTCGACCCGGCCGACATCCCCGGTGATGAAATAGCCATCCGCCCGGAACTCGGCCCGGGTCTTCTCGGGGTTCTGCCAATAGCCCTTGAAGACATTCGGCCCTTTCACTTCGATCCCACCCGGTTCCCCGGCCGGCCGTGTCTGCCCCCGATCGTCGGTGATTCGCACCGAAACGCCCGGCAGCGGATGTCCCACCGTACCGGCGCGCCGCTCCCCCGCCAGCGGGTTCGAGGCGATCATGTTGGTTTCCGTCATCCCATAGCGTTCAAGGATGGTGTGCCCACTGCGGTCGTGGAACCGGGCGAAGGTTTCGGCCAGCAGCGGCGCCGAGCCCGACACGAACAGCCGCATGTGCGCGCAGGCGGCCCGGGTCAGGCGCGGATCGTCCAGCATCCTTGTGTAAAAGGTCGGCACACCCATCATCGTCGTCGCCCGGGGCAGCGCCGCAAAGACCGCGTCGGTATCGAACCTGGGCAAGAAGATCATCTGACCGCCGCTGATCAACGTGGTGTTCAGCGCGACGAACAGGCCGTGGGTGTGAAAGATCGGCAGCGCGTGCAGCAATACATCCTGGCCGGTAATCCCCCAGTAATCGCACAGGGTGATGGCGTTGCTGGCCAGGTTGGCATGGGTCAGCATCGCGCCCTTGGGTTTGCCCGTCGTGCCGCTGGTATAGAGGATCGCGGCGATATCGTCGTCGGCAGCGGCAACCGTGGTAAACGCGACGAGTGGAAGGCCCTCGGTCAGGCTGCCCGTGCCATCGGCTTCCAGCGTGAAACGGGCGCAGCCGGACGGCAGGGGAAACCCCTGGGCGGCAAAGGGCGATTGGCTGTCGCTGACCACCACCGAGGGCTGCGCGTCGCCGCACAGATACGCCAACTCATCGCGGGCATAGGCCATGTTCAGCGGAATGAAGACCAATCCCGCCCGGATCGCCGCCAGATAAAGCGCCACGGCCTGGGGGGTCTTTTCGACCTGCATCATGATCCGGTCGCCCGGACGGGCCCCGGCCCCGACCAGCCGATTTGCCAGACCGGCGGTCAACCTGTCCAGCGCGGCATAGGTCAACTGCGCACCCGACGGCTGGGTCAGAAAGACCGCGTCCGGCGTCTTGGGAAAAGATGCACGCAAGGTTTCGTAAAGATTGGCCATGGTTCCTCGGGGGAAAGCGTCTGGTTTCGGGGATATATTCTGGGGGCAGGCCATCCGCAGGGCAAGCGCCGAAACGCGCGCGAACCCGGCCAGCCAAGGGCCAAACCGCGCCGGGAAAAGATCAGCGGCAATAACGGGGCAAAGCGGTCAGCCGGCCGTCCCCTTCCCCATCGTGACAAGACATGGCCCCGAGCCGCGCGCAGACCGGCCGCCATGGCCCTGCTCTTGCCCCCGTTGTGGGACTGACGGATCAGCCGAACCTCGGGAAAGGCCGCAACCTGCGCGACCGTGTCATCCGTCGATCCGTCATCGATCACGAACGATCACCTCGGCGATCAGCGGATGGCCCACGGCCACCTTCAGAACCCCGGCAATCCTGGCGCCTTCATTGAACGCCGGAATGATACAGCTTACGCCCGTCGCCATTGCACCCTCCGCAGCCAAAAGACCGCACCGGCAGCGATCAGCAGCCCCATCATCGCAAGGGCACCACGCCCCAGCCACAGCTCGATCGCCCGCCACGCCCCACCGGCGTACCAGCCCAGGGCCATGAAGGCGGCGGTCTTCGGGATCCCTGCCAGCGTGTTCCACACCAGAAACGGCCCCAGAGGCATCCGCGCCATGCCAGCCGCCACCAGAACCGCCGCCCCCATGGAGTGGGTCATCTTGGCAACCACAAGGGTCCGTGCACCCTGACGCCCGAAATGCCCGACCAGCCAGGCCATGCGATCGGATCCCAGACCCAGACGCCGCCGCCAGCGCACCGGGATACGGGCCAGCCCATACCGACCCAGCGCATAATGCAGCCCATCTCCGATCAGATCACCGGCCAGCAAAACGGCCGCCAGCGGCCAAAGCGGCAGGATCCCGTCATGGGCCAGAAAGGCGGCAAACACGGTGACGATCGGGCCCTCGACAGTCGCGGCCCCCGCGACGATCCACAGCCCGAACTGCCCGGCAAGGGGGGGCAGCAGATCAGGCGGGATCATGGGCCGCCCCCATCGCGTTACCGCGCCAGTCGAAACCGCGCCGGGCAAACGTCGCGCCCCACAAAACCGGCAGCATCAGATCGCGCAAGACCATCGCCGCCAGATCGCGCGGCCCATGCGGCCAGCCCGAGACCCGCGCCAGCGCCCATTCGATCCCGAACCACACCATGGCCAGGGGCACCAGCCAGATCGGCGGCGCAAAGATCAACAGCAGCAACGCCGGGGGCAGGATCCCTTGCAGGATCTCCAGCGCGAACAGCCCGGCAAACCCATCACGCCGGACCCGCGACCACCGCACTTGCCGGTCCCAGACGGCACGGGCAGTGCGCCGCCCCACCGGCTGGGCAAACATCTGCCGGGTCAGGCGAACCCGCCCGCCCCGCGTGCGCACCAGCTTGGTCAACGCGACATCCTCGGCCAGATTGCGGCCAAGGGCGACCAAACCGCCCCCTGCCTCCAGCCAATCCTTGCGCACCATCACTGTCTTGCCTTGGGTGAAGCCCTGCCCCACACTGTCGGCGGCCAGTTGCCAGCGCCCCTGAAACCCGTTCAGAAAGGCGCATTCCACCGCCCCCCAGAAATTGCTCGGGCGGGTCCCGGCCGCCGGGCTGGTCACGACCGTACAGCCGGCATCGCGGACCTCGAACAGGCGCTGCAGATAATCCGGCGGCAGCAGAAGGTTGGCATCGGCCATGACCACCTCGGCCCCCCGCGCCGCAGCCCAACCCTTGGCCAGATTGTTCAACTTGGGATTGGCTGTCACCTGATCCTCGCCGATCATGAGACGCGCCTGGCGTTCCGGATGACGCGCAATCATCCCTTCCAGCGCAGCGCAGGCCGGATCGCGGGGATCAGCCACACAGAAAATGATCTCATACGCCGGCCAATCCAGATCAAAGCTGCTTTCCAGCGTTTCCAGGTCAAAAGGGTCCAGCCCCCGCGCCGGCCGCAAAAGTGTCACGAAGGGGCGCTCGACTGGGCCAACTGAGCGGGCGGGCCGCAGACGCCATGCCGCCAGCGCGGCCGTGGCCCCCTGCAGGCCTGTCAGCGCGGCAAAGCCGGCAATTGCCAGGATGCTCATGCCAGGCCCTCTTGCAGGGCCGGACGGGCGGACCGGGCAACGGCGGGCGCGGGCTGCCATTCCAGCACCTCCAGCCGCCCGTCGGGATGCTCGGCCACCGCTGTCAGGCTGTCCACCCAATCGCCGCAGTTCACATAGGCCGTGCCCGCATGATCCCGCAGCGCCGCCCGGTGGTAATGGCCACAGATCACCCCATCATGCCCACCGGCCCGGGCCAGATCAATCAGGCGGGTCTCAAAGCCATTCCCGACCAGCACCAGCGCATTGATCGTCTGGCGCAGCAGATCCATCAGGCCCGCATCCGTCTGACCCCGCCCCAAGCGCCGCATGACCCCCAGTTCCAGCCGGCGCAGCGCGGCATCCATCCAGCTGCCCAACCGGGTCACACCGTGCCACTTCAGGATCCGCGCATCACACTGATCGCCATGCAACACCAGATAGCGCCGGCCATCCGCCGCCACATGGGTGATCTGATCGGCCAACTCGAACATCCCCGCTGTCAGCAGGGGGCCCCCGATCGGCACGAAATTGCGCATGACAGCGTCATGGTTCCCGGGCAGATAGACCACTCGCGTCCCACGGGCCGCACGCCGGCCAAGTTCCGCCAGGATCGCGTCATGGCTGGGCGTCCATTCGATCCGTCCGACATGCCAGACATCGAAAATGTCGCCCACCAGATAGATCATCTCAGCCTCGGTCCGGCGCAGAAATTGCAGGAAATCCCGCGCCCGGGCGCTGCCACTGCCCAGGTGCAGATCCGATACGAACAGGCTGCGCACCTGACGGGCTGGAAAACCGGTCTCGGGGGCCGCATTCTGGCGGGGTGAGCGGGGCGCCTCCGCGCCTCTGGTCGATTGATCCATGATCCTGTCCCTCAGCAATTCGATGGCCGGGATGCCAGCGCTTCCTGAAGCCAGCCTGAAGCCGGTCGAAAAAAGGAAACGGGCCTGGTTCCCCTTCCGGGTGCGTACAACCGCCAGCAGCGCCCCGATCCCCCAGCTTTTTCGCCCCATCGGACCCGATGACCGTCACTGACGCGGCCAAGGCTAGCCTCGCTGTGCAACAGCCATATAACACACCGACAAGGCACAATTATTTTTCTGGAATTCAGTGGCGAACCAGCACATGCTGCCCCCACCCGGAGGCTTGCGCATCAACGTCGCCACATGTGACAGGCGCACATGGCCCCGGCCCGGATCAGGGCCGCGCCCTCGCATCACTGCGATCGCATGCCTATGCTCCTCTCCATGTCCGATGTCTTCCCCCCCCTTGATCAAGGATCCCCGAAATGACCATCGACACAGACAAAACCGCCACCCTGTCCAGTTATAGCAAGGCGCAGAAAATCCTGCATTGGGCCGTCGTCATCCTGCTTGTGCTGCAATATATGGTCTTTGACGGCATGGGCCGGTACTTCAACCAGATCCTGCGTGAAGGCGTGGCCACCTATAACGTCACCACCACAGTCCATATCCTCATCGGCCTTCTGGTCCTGGTGGCTGCGGGAACACGCCTGTTCCTGCGCAAGCGTCATGGCGTGCCCCCCTTGCCCGACAACACCGACAGCCGCGTGGCCCGTCTGGCCCATGGCGCCCATATCCTGATCTATGTGTTGCTGTTCCTGCTGCCGCTGAGCGGAATGGCCGCCTGGTTCGGCGGCATCGAGGCCCCCGGCGCGGTCCATGGGGCGCTGACCAAGCTGTTGATGCTGACCGTCCTTGTCCATGTGGCCGGGGCCCTGGTTCACCAGTTCTATTTCAAGGACAACCTGATCCGCCGCATGATCTGACCCAGGCTAGGGCCCAGCCGTGCAGCAACGCACCGGGGCCCACCCGCACCGTTGCTGCCCGGGATGTTATACTATAGCGTCTCGCCACGGCGCCTCAGGGCGCGGAGCGAAAGGGGGCACCATGACCAAACCCGCCGAGATCGACACCCCGGACATCAGGACCCGGGCATGAGCGACGGACGCATTCCCGTCACCCTGCTGACCGGTTTTCTGGGCGCCGGCAAGACGACGCTGCTGAACGCGGTTCTCGCCGAAACCGGCGCCGGGCGCATCGCGGTGATCGTCAATGAATTCGGCGAGGCTGGGCTGGACCACGACCTGATCCAGTCGGTGCGCGAAGAAATCGTGCTGATGCGGTCCGGCTGCTTGTGCTGTTCGGTCCGCGGCGATCTGGCCCGCACCATCGCCGGGCTGATCCAGCGCCGCGATCAGGGCGAAATCCAGTTTGACCGTGTGGTCATCGAAACCACGGGGCTGGCCGATCCCGGGCCAATCCTGCAAACGCTGCTGGTCGACCCGTTCCTGGCCCGGGCGACACGCATGGACGGTGTGGTCACGGTGGTGGATGCCGCCAACGGGCCGGCCACCCTGGACGCCCAGTTCGAGGCCGTGTCGCAAGTGGCAATGGCCGACCTGATCGTCCTGAGCAAGACCGACCTGATCCCGCCGAACCGGTTGCAGGCGTTTGAGGCCCGCCTGCGGGCCCTGAACCCGACCGCACGCCTGATCCATGCCATTCGCGGGGCCGGCACCCAGGCTGCGCTGTGGGGGCTGACCGGGCTACGTCATGGCGTGGCCCCGGCCCATGCCCTGGCCTGGACGGCCGGACCAACCGAAACCGTCGATCCCCTGGCCAACCTGTCGGGGTTTGCGCCCGCAGCCCAGGCACCGGCCATGGCCCCCACGCATGACAGCCGGATCGGATCGGCCTCGATCATCCTTGATGAACCGATCCCCGATGTGGTGTTCGATCTGTGGCTGGACACGCTGATCGCGCTGAAAGGGGACGATATCCTGCGCGTCAAAGGCATCGTTTTCCTTGAGGACATGAACATGCCCTTTGTCTTTCACGGCGTCCAGCAGATCTTCGATCCCCCCGTGCCGCTGCGCGACTGGCCCGGCGACGATCGCCAGTCCCGCATCGTGGTGATCGCCCGCGACATCGACCGCCCCGAACTGCAACGCAGCCTCGACATGTTGCGCGATCGCATGCCCGCACGGACCCCCGACACGGCCGGGGCCGCCCCACACAGCTGATTGCAGACGGATCGGTTGGACATCCCCGCCGATCCGCTGGGCCTTGTTATGTTATAAAGTAACATGTATGCCCCGCACAGAAAGCCAAAGCTGACAAAGAGGACAGAGGAATGACCATCCAAAAAGCGGCCCTGGGCGCGCTTTCCCTGGCGGCGATACTGGCGGTGCAGGCCGCCCATGCCGAAGACGATCACGCCGTCTGGCGGATCTTCGTTGCCGATCAGGCTGCGGCCACCGTGACCGCGCTGGACCTGGACGCACCGGATCATCGCTGGACCTTCGAACTGACCGGCCCGACCAATCTGGCCGTCTCGCCCGAGGGCGAAGCCATCATCGCCGTGCAGGTGAACAATGACCGGGTCGATTTCCTGACCAGCGGCATTGCGCTGGATGATCACGGCGACCACGCGGATCTGCATGTCGAGGATCCCGCCAAGATCGACGCCGTTCTCGAAGGGCCGCGTCCGTTCCACGTTGTCAGCCATGACCATACCATCGCGATCAATTTCGACCGGGGCGGCTATGTGGCGATGATCGACGAACACGATCTGATGGACGGCGATCCGGGATCCGAACGCTTTGTCCAGGCGCGCGCACATCACGGCTATGCCGTGCCCGCGGGCGATTACATCCTCAGCTCGGTCGCGTCGGACGCACCGGTCGAAGAAGGCAAGCTGCCACCGCGCATCGGCATCGGGGCCTTCAATGCCGATGGGACCCCCGCCGGTGACATGGCCACCTGCACCAACCTGCATGGCGAGGCGTTCTCGGGCAGCTACCTGTTGTCCGGCTGCAGCGAAGGTGTGATCGCCGCCGATCTTTCCGGTGCCACGCCCGCCTTCACCATGCTGCCCTATCCGGCCGATTTCCCTGAAGGGACCACTGGAACCCTGCTGGGCTCGACCGCCATGCAGGTGTTTTTGGGCAATTTCGGACGCGATTCGGTGGTCGTGATCGACCCCACCGCCGCGCCCTATTTCACCCGGGTCGAATTGCCCTTCCGCCGGGTCCATTTCGTGCTCGACGCCGCCAAGCCGCAATTCGCCTATATCCTGACCGAGGACGGCACCCTGCATCAACTGAACATGCTGACCGCCACGATCGAGCAATCGGCCACCGTGACCCAGGCCTATTCCATGGACGGCAATTCCGGCGATCCCCGCCCACGTCTGGCCATGGCCGGGGACCGGCTGGCGATGACCGATCCGCTGTCCAGTTTGGTACGGGTGATCGATACCGCCGATCTGAGCGAACTGGCGACGATCCCGGTCGATGGGCTGCCCTATAACATCGTCGCCGTTGGCGGCAGCGGGGCCGCGCATTGACCTGACGGGTCAATCAGAACGGGTCCAGCCCGTCCATCCCAGCGGCCGCCCCCTTTCGGGCGGCCGTTTTTGTAAGTCTCTTCCCCCGGGCCCGGCCCTCATTGGTTAACAGCCCGCATACCAAAACCTCAGATAACCGAGGATCGGCACCGATTCTGTTGTAGTCTGAATCAAGCATGAAGATTTTCCTGGGGGCGGCAGTGGAATGCCGGCAATGCGGATTGTTCTGGTGATAATCTGTTTGCCCTTACACGGCCAAAACGCGCCGCTGCCCCACCCCGGGTGAAGAGAGGTGTTCAGATGATCGACTTGAAATTCAACAGCAAGATGGTCGCCATCCCCGCGCATTTCGAGAACGATCTGCGCACCCTGCCGCCCCCCCGGCGCGCAGAGACCACGACATCGGGCAGCGGCAACAACATCAAAGTCGAGGTAACATCCCCGGTCCGGCCCGTCAGCGCCCCGTCCCCGGCCGCGCTCTTTTCCGAACTGGTCGATGTGATTCACCGGGGCGTGCCGGGATTGCGGGGGGCCTCGCTGATCTCGGCGGTTCATGACATGGAAAAGACTCAGGGAACCCATGAATTCGCCAGCGCCTATCGGCGCTTTGCCTCGCTGTCGGCCGATCATCAGGCCCTGGTACTGCGCTTTCAGCCCGCGCTCAGCACGTTGTTAAAGGCCCGCAGCACATAGCAGTTCCCGGACCTTATCTGACAGCCCTGGTCGCGAAACGCGCTGCCAGGGCTTGGCGCGCCGGGGATTCTGCACTACCTGCCTGCTGCTATGGCCAAGGACAAACAGAACCCCAATTACAAGGTCGTCGCCGAGAACCGGCGCGCGCGTTATGACTATGCGATCGAGGAGGATCTGGAATGCGGGATCATCCTGCAGGGATCCGAGGTCAAGTCCTTGCGCGCTGCACAGGCCAATATCGCAGAAAGCTATGCCGAGGTGAAGGAAGGTGAACTGTGGCTGGTCAACAGCTACATCGCCCCCTACGTGCAAGCCAAGACCTTCACCCATGAGGAACGCCGCCGTCGCAAGCTGCTGGTCTCGCGCCGGGAAATGGCCAAGCTGTGGTCCGCCTCGCAGCGCGATGGCATGACGCTGGTGCCTCTGGTGCTGTATTTCAACCACAAGGGGCTGGCCAAGCTGAAGATCGGCATCGCCAAGGGCAAGAAAGCCGCCGACAAGCGCGAGACCGAGGCCAAGCGCGACTGGCAGCGCCAGAAGGCCCGGCTGCTGCGCCACGACGTCTGATCCCAGCGGCTGTCAGGGGGGCAGTCGTTTGCAAAGCCGTCTTTGCGGACGAAGCGGCCGTTACCATCAACAGCGCAAGCCGCGCCAGCGCCGGACCGGGGGCTGGCGCACCCAGCCTATGAGCGGCGCGATTTATGGTGGCCGTGGTAGCGCGACCTCAGAGCGTTGCGCTTACATCAGCCAAAGCGCCAGACCGGTGGGCCGGTCCGGCGCTGGCGCGGCGCCCTACGGGCTTGTTCCGCGCCGGGAAGGGGTCAGGGCTAGAATGGCCTCAAAGCCGTCATTCCCCAAGGTTATCCGTCTTGCGCATCCACCGCAAAACGCTCCAACAGCTCCAGCGGCACCACATCCAGCGCGTGTTCATGGGTTGCGGCCAGTCGTACCCGGGGGGGCACGCCTTCGT
>JBKDZR010000118.1:0-22970 GCA_047971485.1 Qingshengfaniella sp.
CGGCTCTGAAAGATGACAACGTCCCGGCATTCCAACCTGATGGCCTGGATGTCGGGCCCATCTACCTGCGCGACGATGTGAACCCTGTCTTGAGCAAGCTCAGGGCCTGAGACAGCGGGCCTATGCCGAAATCGACAATAACCAACAAAAATCAGCACGTTGCGAGGAATCCACCCCGGCACAGAACTTTCCCCTTGACAGAGGGTGTGCATGGAAACTGCCAAATCGTGCAAACTTATGGTGCATTGGCAGCACTAATTGCGAAATGGCGCACCCGAGAGGATTCGAACCTCTGGCCTCCGCCTTCGGAGGGCGGCGCTCTATCCAGCTGAGCTACGGGTGCTCGCAGGCTCTATACGCAAGCGACGCACGGCCCGCAATCCGAAAACACTCCATGACGGATCATGAAAACAGCTCATGGCAGAGTTCCAGCGCCTCGACCAAGGCGTCCACTTCGGCGTGGGTGTTGTACATGGCAAACGAGGCCCGGCAGGTGGCTGGAACGTTCAGGAATTCCATCAACGGCTGTGCGCAATGGTGACCTGCGCGCACCGCCACACCCTTTTTGTCCAGTACCGTCGAAATATCATGCGGATGGGCCGCACCCTCCAGGGTAAAGGAAAAGATCGCGGCCTTGCCAGGGGCCCTGCCCTGCACCGTCAGCCAGTTCAGCCCCCCCAGGCGGGTCTCGGCATAGGCGCGCAAATCGGCCTCATGCGTGGCGATCCGGTCCATGCCCAGATCCATCAGATAGTCCAACGCCACCCCCAAGCCGATCATCTGAACGATGCCTGGGGTACCGGCCTCGAACTTCATCGGCGGATCGGCCCAAGTGATCGTGTCGCGGCGCACCTCGCGGATCATGTCGCCGCCGCCCAGGAAGGGGCGCATTTCCGCCTGCCGTTCCTTGCGAATATAGATCGCACCAGACCCGGTTGGCCCGTACAGCTTGTGACCGGTGATGACGTAGAAATCGCAGCCCATCTTCTGCACATCGACGGGCATGTGAACCGCCGCCTGACTGCCATCGACCAAAACCGGCACGCCTTTGTCCCGCGCCGCCGCACAGATCGCGGCCACATCGACCACCGTGCCCAGAACGTTCGACACCTGTGTGATCGCGACCAGCCGGGTACGCGGCCCGATGGCATCGATCACCCTCTGCGGATCCAACCCGCCGGTTGCATCGGGTTCGACCCATTTCAACACCACCCCCTGACGTTCGCGCAGGAAATGCCAGGGCACGATATTGGCGTGGTGCTCCATCACGCTGAGGACGATCTCGTCGCCGGGCTGCAGGCGGGGCGCAGCCCAGGCATAGGCGATGGTGTTGATCCCCTCGGTCGCGCCCGAGTTCATCACGATCTCGTCCTCGGATCCCGCATTCAGGAAGCGCGCGATCGTGCCCCGGACGCCCTCGTATTTCTCGGTGGCCAGGTTGGACAGGTAATGCAGCCCGCGATGCACATTGGCATACTCTTGGGCATAGCCCTGGGTGATGGCGTCGATCACCACCTGCGGCTTTTGCGCCGAGGCCCCGTTATCCAAGTAAACCAGAGGCTTGCCGTTTACCTCACGCGACAGAATGGGAAAATCGGCGCGCACCCGGGCCACGTCAAACATTGAATGCTCCCGAAGGGTTGAAGCCCAGCATGGCGATCAGCAGGCTGACGAAAAAGGCGATCCCGAAGGCCAGAACCAGGATCATCAGAAAAACCAGGACGGTCGAGCGGAACCCGTGCAGGACAGCAACGAAATTGGTCAGCAGCCACAGGAACAGGACGATCCCGACATAGCCCAGCAGAACCGCCAGCGACGGCAGCAGGAAAAAGGCCACGGCCTGGGCCAGTTGCAGGCAGACCATGACCACCTGCAACCAGGTCAGCAAGGTCAGCGTGTCGGCAAAGCTGCCCTCGCCGCCCAGGATACGACCCAGCGCATACACGAGGAAAACGGTCACCCCCAGCAGCAGGATCTGAAAGATCGCCAGCAACAGCGGGCTGGTCAGGATCGCCATTTCCCCGGGCATGTGACCGCCGGTCATGAGAACCGCGCCCTGCCCAATCAAGACCGACAGCGTAACCACAAGGATCAGCGCCTCCCACAGGATCGGCACCGGCAGACCCATCGTCAGCATCCGGGCCGCAACCTCCCGCGGGCGGCGCAGGGTCGCCAGGGTTTCGGCCACGATCCAGCGCGGCGATAGCAAGAGATGATAGGCGTTCATGTCTCCTCCGCGCGATTGGCGCCGCTTTGGGCCTCGGCCGCCCGCATCGACAGCAACCAGATCACCAGAAAGGCCAGTGCCGGTATCAGACCCGCCAGGTCCGAGATCCATCCCTGCCCCGCAACCCCGGCGACCAGCCCGGCCACCAGCCACAGGGGCGTCGTGGCCAGCAGCGCCCAGAACAGCGCCATGCGCGCGCCGTACCACGTCCCCGCCCCGCCGAGAAGGGCGGCCAGGATCCGCGCCAGGGCGGCCAGCGCGTAAAAGAACAGGGGCGCCATGAACAGCCAGCCGAACAACGCCGCCCCCAAAGCGGCGTCAACCGGCGCCGCGCCCCCGGACAGGGACGTCCGGATCAGCCGGGGCCATTGCGCCAGAAACATCAGCAGACAGGCCAGCATCAGATAGACCAGCGCCCGGTCCTCGCGCACCGGGCCGGCCATGAAACCGTGCATCACCCGGCCCGGGCCACGATAGGTCGCGGCGATTTGCGCAGTAACCGACATCAGCCGCGGTGACGCGCCAGCCAACCTTCCAGTCGGCTCTGCAAATCTTCGGCCAGCCGCGGGTCGTTGATCTCGGCCATGGCTTCGGCGATGAAGGCCAGGGTCAGGATATCCGTCGCCTCGCCCAAGGGCACCCCGCGCGAGCGCAGGTAGAACAGCGCCTCGCTGTCGAGCGCCCCCGAGGTCGAGCCATGGGAACAGGCCACGTCATCGGCATAGATTTCCAGTTCCGGCTTGGCCAGGAACTGGCTGTCATCGTCCAGCATCAGGGCCTGGCTGATCTGATAACCATCGGTCTGCTGGGCGCCATCCTTGACCAGGATCTTGCCCTGGAACACGCCGGTTGCGCCGTTGCGCAGCACCTTTTTGAACACCTGCCGGCTTTCACAGCCCACCGCGTCATGGGTGACAAAGACCGTGTCGTCGCCATGAAAATCCCCGTCACCCAGCGCCGCGCCCGCGATATGGGCCACAGCCCCATCGCCCAGCAACTCGACCACGCATTCATTGCGGGTCAACACACCGTTCACCGTCAGGGTGAAGGTCTTGAACAGCGCCTTGGCGGCGAGACGGGCAAAGATATGGGTGGCCGCGCGGCGTTCATGATCGCGCCCCTGGGCCCGGACATGATGAAAGGTACCGCCCTCGGCGACATCGACCTCCATCACCTTGTTGAAGCGCGCCGCCGCCGGGCCCCGTTCCAGAACGGTCAGTTCGGCGCCGGGCTCGATCCGGATCAGGTGATGCAGGATCGCATCCGAGGTTTCCGAATTGTGCACATAAACCAGCGCGACCGGTTTCTCCGCCTTGCCCGTCGCCGAGATCACGATGCCATCGGTCGCATAGGCCGTGTTCAGCGCTGCCAGCGGCCGCGCGACCGGGTGCTGACCGCGCGCTTCCAGCGTGCCATAGAAGTCCCGGGCCCAATGGATATCACGCCCGGCAATATCGGCCAGCCGCTCGATCGTGACCCCGCCCATGGCCGGATCGTCAGATTGCGCCGGATCGAACACCCCATCGACAAAGACCAGCCGGACCCGATCCACATCGTGGAACACCTCGACCTCATCAGGGGCGAGCAGGCCCGCCTGCGGGACCTCAGGCTGGGTCAGGGTCCGGGCGTCGGTGTATTTCCAATATTCATCCCGCCGGCCGGGCAACCCCATGGCCTGCAGCCTGGCCAGGGCCTCGGTCCGCGCGGGCCCCAGACAGCCACCGCTTTCGGGTGTGCCCAACGCGGCAAGGCGGGCCTCGGTGACCGCCAGCTTGTGCTGCGGCAGGGCCATCATGCCACCTCCGTCAGGATATCGGCATAGCCGTTCTTTTCGACCTCAAGCGCCAGATCCGGACCACCCGTCTTCACGATCCGGCCATTGGCCATGATGTGCACGATATCGGGTGCGATGTGATCCAGCAGCCGCTGGTAGTGGGTGATGACCAGGAAGGACCGGCCCTTATCACGCAGGGCATTCACCCCTTCGGACACCAGGCGCAGGGCATCCACATCCAGCCCGGAATCGGTTTCGTCAAGGATGCACATCTTGGGTTCCAGAATGGCCATCTGCAGAACCTCGTTGCGCTTTTTCTCACCGCCAGAGAACCCTGTATTGACCGGGCGCTTCAGCATCTCGGCCCCGATATCCAGCGTCTTGGCCTTGGCCCGCACCAGTTTGAGAAAATCGGCAGCACTGACCTCATCCTCACCACGGGCCTTGCGCTGCGCATTCAGGGCCGTGCGCAGAAAGGTCATGTTGCCAACGCCGGGGATTTCCACCGGGTACTGGAAGGCCAGGAACAAGCCGGCCGCAGCGCGTTCCTCAGGCTCCATCCCCAGCAGATCTGCGCCATCCAGCGTGGCCCCGCCATCGGTCACCACATAACCATCGCGGCCCGACAGGACATAGCTGAGCGTCGATTTCCCCGACCCGTTCGGCCCCATGATCGCATGAACCATGCCCGCCTCGACATTCAGGTCGACCCCTTTGAGGATCGCCTTGTCTTCTTCCTCAAGTTTAACGTGCAGGTTATTGATATTCAGCATTTCATCATTCCACTCTGTCGGCCAACCCACGGGCGGGCGCGTTATCCACATGGACGGCTGCCGGCGGCGCCGTGCCCGTCCTCACCCCCGGAACACCAGCGCCGCCCCGGCTGCGATCAGCCCAAAGCCCAGCACCGTCATCCAGGACAGATTTTCCTTCAGATAGATCACCGAGAACCCGGCAAAGACGGTCAGGGCGATCACCTCTTGTATCGTTTTCAGCTGTGCGGCGGTATAGACACCATGGCCGATCCGGTTGGCCGGCACCGCGAAGCAATATTCGATCAGCGCCACCGCCCAGCTGATCAGAACCACAACCCACAGGGCCAGCGCCTTGTACTTCAGATGCCAGTACCAGGCGAAGGTCATGAAAAGGTTCGACACCATCAGCAAGGCCACTGGCGCCAGATAGGGCCAGCTTGCCGCCCGCACGATCCCGTTCAGCATCCGTCATCGCCCCAATCAGCATCCCAGAGCACACGCTACCCAACCGAGCCTTCCAGCGAGATCGCCACCAGTTGCTGGGCCTCCATGGCAAATTCCATCGGCAGGGCCTGCAACACATCGCGGCAGAACCCGTTGACCACCAGGGCCACGGCCTCTTCCTCATCCATCCCGCGCGACCGGCAATAGAACAGCTGATCGTCATCCACCTTGGATGTCGTCGCCTCATGTTCCACCCGGGACGAGTTGTTCCTGACTTCGATATAGGGCACCGTGTGCGCCCCGCAGTCAGAACCAATCAGCAGACTGTCGCATTGGGTATAGTTGCGGCTGTTCTTGGCCTTGGGATGCATCGACACCAACCCGCGATAGGTGTTCTGGGCCTTGCCCGCGCTGATCCCCTTGGACACGATCCGCGACTTGGTGTTCTTGCCCAGATGCACCATCTTGGTGCCGGTATCGGCCTGCTGATAGTTGTTGGTGATGGCAATGGAATAGAATTCACCCTGGCTGTCATCGCCGCGCAGGATGCAGGACGGGTACTTCCACGTCACGGCAGATCCGGTCTCGACCTGGGTCCACATCACCTTGGATCGTGCACCCCGGCAATCGGCCCGCTTGGTGACGAAGTTGAAGATCCCGCCCTTGCCGTTCTCATCGCCGGGGTACCAGTTCTGAACGGTCGAGTATTTGACCTCGGCATCTTCCTCAATGACGATCTCAACCACGGCGGCATGCAGCTGGGTCGTGTCACGCTGGGGCGCGGTGCAGCCCTCCAGATAGCTGACATAGCTGCCCTTGTCGGCGATGATCAGCGTGCGCTCGAACTGGCCGGTGTTTTCGGCATTGATGCGGAAATAGGTGGACAGTTCCATGGGGCAACGCACGCCCGGCGGCACATAAACGAAGGAGCCATCGGAAAACACCGCCGTGTTCAGCGTGGCGAAGAAGTTATCCGTTACGGGCACGACCGAACCAAGGTATTTCTTTACCAGCTCGGGGTGTTCGCGGATCGCCTCGGAAATCGAGCAGAAAATGACCCCGGCCTTTTTCAGCTCGGCCTGGAAAGTGGTGCCGACGCTCACGCTGTCAAACACAGCATCCACCGCAACCTTGCGCTTGCCAGGCCCCGAGGTCATTTCCTCGGCCCCTTCAATACCGGCCAGCAGCATCTGTTCCTTCAGCGGAATGCCCAGTTTTTCATAGGTTGCCAGCAGCTTGGGATCGACCTCATCCAGGGATTTCGGCTTTTCCGCCATCGACTTGGGCTTGGCGTAATAATACTGGTCCTGATAGTCGATCGCCGGATAATGGACCATCGCCCAGTCCGGTTCCGCCATCTTTTCCCAGCGCGCGAACGCATCCAGACGCCAGTCGGTCATCCAGTCCGGTTCACCGTTCTTTTCCGAGATCAGCCGCACGATATCGGCATTCACCCCCTTGGGGGCATAGTCCATCTCGATATCGGTCTGCCACCCGTACTTGTACTTGCCGGCCAGCGTTTGCACGGCTTCCACCGTCTCGCGTTCGACGCCGTCGCGGATTTCCAGATCCTTGTCCAAGGCCGTCATCTCATCCGTATCCCTTCTACCGGCGCGGCTGGCAGCGCCCTTCGTCCAAACCGGCCGTTACGCCGCACGCGCCCGATGGCGTCTGTAACTCTTTTCCCAGGCTTCCACGAAGCGCAGGACCTCATCTTCCGTCGTGTCCGGACCGATCGAGATGCGCAATGCCGCGCCCGCCTGCCCGTCGTCATATCCCATCGTCTTCAGGACGCGGCTGGCCCTAACCTTGCCAGAGGAACAGGCCGATCCGGCAGATACCGCAAAACCCGCCAGATCCATCTGCATGACCTGCGTCTCGCCTTTCCAGCCCGATGTGATCATGCAGACCGTATTCGGCAAGCGCCGCGCCCCCTTTCCGACAAAAATACTTTCATTGCCGATTCTTTCCAGTTCTCTTTCTAGAACATTTCTAACTTTTTCCACCCCGGACCAGACACCGGCGTCCAGATCGCGGGCGGCAGCCTCGGCGGCAGCCCCGAAACCGGCGATCCCAATCAGGTTTTCCGTGCCCGAGCGGCGCCCCATTTCCTGCCCTCCGCCACGGATCAGCGGCGTCACATCCAGCCCGCGCCGCAACACCAGCGCGCCCACCCCTTTCGGGCCGCCCAGCTTGTGGGCCGAGATGAGGGCCATGTCGGCCCCCGACCAGTCGAACGCCACCGGGATCTTGCCAAAGGCCTGGGTAAAGTCGCACAGGGCCAACCCATCGGGCAGATCCTGCACAATTCCCGTCTCGCTGTTGGCTGCCTGCAATGCCGTCCGGGCCGGATCGGTCCAGGCCACCTGTCCCGTCGTGTCACACGGCAGATCCGGCTTGATCCAGGCATGCACGGCGTCGTGTTCGATATCCGACCCGCGCAGCCCCCGCCCGCCCAGAGCCAGGGCCGCCGCTTCAGTCGCGCCGGAGGTAAAGACGATATCAGCGGCCTGGGCCCCGAACGCCGCCGCGATCTGGGCCCGGGCACGTTCCTTGATCGCCGTCGCCGCACGCCCCTCGGCATGTACCGAGGACGGGTTCCCGGCCATGTCCATCGCCCGGATCATCGCCGCCCGCGCTTCGGGCCGCAGTGGCGCCGAGGCATTCCAGTCAAGGTAAACGCGCGCGCCCATCATTCATCAACAAAAGAGAACAGTGACGGAACCGCCGGACAGGGGGCCAGCTGATTGCTGACCACATCCGACAGCCGCGTCTGATGCAGGAAGACATAGACATGGGCGGAAAACCCTTCCCACAGCCGGTTGGTCAAGGATTGCGCCCGCGACCCTGACACCCCGCCCGTGGCCCCCGCGCCCTGCACCAGGGCGCTAACGGTTTCGTCCACCGCCTCCAACACATGGGAAATACGGATTTCAGACGGGGACCGCGCCAGGCGATAACCGCCGCCAGGGCCGCGCACGGATTCGACCAGATCGGCCCGGCGCAGCTTGACGAACAGTTGCTCAAGATAGGCCAGCGACACATGCTGACGCTTGGCGATCTCGCCCAGCGACACCAGCTTGTCGGGATCCTGCAATGCAAGATCCGTCAGGGCCATGACGGCATATCTGCCCTTGGTACTGAGTTTCATCACCCTCTCCCCCGTCGCCATTGACCAAATGCAACGGGATGGTTACTTCCCGCAGATGGACAAATCCAGTCGAATGACGGTTTAGAACTGTTCTAAAACGAGGCCCTGAATGCGTCAAGCGGCGCAGCGATCACGAAAGAGGCACGACCGCCCATGCCAGAGGTAATCTTCCCCGGCCCCGAAGGCCGCCTTGAGGGGCGTTATCACCCCCAGAAGACCAAGGACGCGCCGATCGCGATCATCCTGCACCCCCATCCGCAATTCGGCGGGACGATGAACAACCGCGTGGTCTACAACCTGCATTACGCGTTCTACAATATGGGCTTCACGGTGCTGCGCTTCAATTTCCGGGGGGTCGGCCGCAGCCAGGGCGAATACGATCAGGGCGTGGGCGAGTTGTCGGATGCCGCTTCGGCGCTGGACTATCTGCAAGCGCAGAATCAGAATTCCAAGCATTGCTGGGTGGCCGGGTTCAGCTTTGGCGCCTGGATCGGCATGCAACTGCTGATGCGCCGACCCGAGATCACCGGGTTCATCTCGGTCAGCCCGCCGGCGAACATGTATGATTTCTCGTTCCTGGCGCCCTGCCCCTCCTCGGGCCTGATCATCAACGGCACCTCGGATCGGGTGGCCCCACCGGCGGACACGCGATCGCTGGTCGGCAAGCTGCATGAACAAAAGGGCATCACCATCACCCATGAAGAGGTGGAGGGCGCCGGCCATTTCTTCGAGGATCCCCATATGGAGGGGATGATCGGGTCGGTGGACAGCTATGTGCGCCGCCGCCTGACCGAAACCAGCCGCTAAGCCGGGCCTCACCCCGATCTTGCCGGTCGGCAACGGCACCGTCCGTTGCGGCCTTTTCTGCCGTTTTGCACTGGCCAAGCCGCGTCTTTCCCCGTATCGCCCCGCCAACCCCTGAGTGATGGACGAACCCAATGGACCTGCGAAATATCGCGATCATCGCGCATGTCGACCACGGCAAGACGACCCTTGTGGATGCGCTTCTCAAACAATCCGGCGCTTTTCGCGACAACCAGGCCGTTGTCGAGCGGGCGATGGACAGCAACGATCTGGAACGTGAACGCGGCATCACCATTCTGGCCAAGGCAACCAGTGTGGAATGGAAAGGCACCCGGATCAATATCGTCGACACCCCCGGCCACGCCGATTTCGGCGGCGAGGTCGAGCGCATCCTCAGCATGGTTGATGGTGTCGTGCTGCTGGTCGATGCCGCCGAGGGCCCGATGCCCCAAACCAAGTTCGTGACATCCAAAGCGCTGGCCCTGGGGCTGCGCCCCATCGTGGTGCTGAACAAGGCCGACAAGCCCGATGCCGAACCTGACCGCGCCCTGGATGAGGTCTTCGATCTGTTCGCCGGGCTGGACGCCGATGACGATCAGCTGGATTTCCCGCATCTCTACGCCTCGGGGCGTTCGGGCTGGGCCGATGCTGAGATGGACGGGCCGCGCAAGGATCTGTCGGCGCTGTTCAACCTGATCGTCCGCCATGTGCCCAAGCCGCGCCAGCTGGCCCATGTGGATGAGGATTTCCGCATGCTGGCCACCACTCTGGCCGCCGATCCGTTCCTGGGCCGGATCCTGACCGGCCGGGTGGAAAGCGGGCGGCTGAAGGCCGGGGCCACGGTGCAGGCCATCTCGCGCCTGGGAGAAAAGGTCGAACAGTTCCGGGTCTCGAAAATCCTGGCCTTCCGCGGCCTCGCCCAAACCCCCATTGATGAGGCCCAGGCCGGCGATATCGTCTCCATTGCCGGGATGCAGAAGGCCACCGTCGCCGATACCATCGCCGCGCTGGCCGTCGAGGACCCGCTGGCCGCCCAGCCCATCGACCCGCCGACCATCTCGGTCACCTTCGGCATCAATGACAGCCCTCTGGCCGGACGTGACGGCAAGAAGGTGCAGTCCCGCGTCATCCGTGAACGGCTGATGAAAGAGGCCGAATCCAACGTCGCCATCAAAGTCACCGACACCCCGGGCGGTGAGGCCTTTGACGTTGCCGGGCGCGGTGAATTGCAGATGGGCGTGCTGATCGAAAACATGCGCCGCGAAGGGTTCGAGCTGTCCATCTCGCGCCCCCGCGTGCTGCTGCGTGACGTCGATGGCGAAACCCTGGAACCGGTCGAAGAGGTCACCATCGATGTCGATGATGACTATTCCGGCGCGGTGATCGAAAAGCTGACCGGGCCGCGCAAGGGCGATCTGGTGGAGATGCGCCAGCAGAACGGCAAGACCCGGATCGTCGCCCATGTGCCCTCGCGCGGGTTGATCGGCTATCATGGCGAGTTCCTGACCGACACCCGCGGCACCGGCGTGCTGAACCGTGTGTTCTTCAAGTGGGAACCCCACAAGGGCCCGATCCCGGGCCGTCGCGCCGGGGTGCTGATTTCCATGGAGGACGGGGTATCCGTCGCCTATGCGCTGTTCAACCTGGAGGATCGGGGCCGGATGTTCATCGGTGCCCAGGAACAGGTCTATCAGGGCATGATCATCGGCGAGCACAGCCGCGACAATGACCTTGAGGTGAACCCGCTGAAGGGCAAGAAGCTGACCAACGTCCGCGCCTCCGGCACCGATGAGGCCGTGCGCCTGACCACCCCCGTCACCATGTCGCTGGAAGAGGCCATCGCCTATATCGACGATGACGAACTGGTCGAGGTGACGCCCAATTCGATCCGCCTGCGCAAGCGTTTTCTCGATCCGCATGAACGCAAGCGCCAGTCCCGCGCCACCGGGTGACAGCCGGGCTGATCCGGCGGCCACCCCTTCGCGCAACCGGGTAACCGCCTTTTGATGACCCATGCCCGAGACGCATAAAACCGCTACCCACTTTTGTGCGGGCATGCTTTAGCATCGGCGCAAAAGGGGGTGTGTGGATGTTCGGCGGCCAGTTGAAATACATGTTCACCGCACTGCGCGAACGGTTGTGGGTACGTCCCGCACTGCATGCGGCCGGTGCGTTGGCAGCGGTGGGGCTGGCCGTTCTGCTGGATCGGCTGTTACGCGCGCTGGTCCCCTATGCCCCCGACATCACTGCCGGCACCTGACCAGGCTGCTGGATATCGTCGCCTCCAGCATGCTGGGGGTGGCCACCTTTGCCGTCGGCTCAATGGTCGCGGCCTTTGCCTCGGCCGCATCCGGGGCCACGCCGCGCGTCTTCAAGCTGATCGTGTCCGACGATGCATCGCAATACGCGCTGTCAGTCTTCATCGCCGCCTACATCTTTTCGATCATCGGCCTGATTGCCGTCGAAACCGACCAGATGGGTCGGATCGGTCGTCTGTCCATGTTCCTGACGATTCTGGCCTATTTCGCCTGGGTGGTGCTGACATTCGTGCGCTGGGTCGACAAGATCGCCCGGCTTGGGCGGATGGGCGACAGCACCACCAGGCTGGAAAAGGCCACGCTGGACCCCTGACCCACTGGGGCCCGGGCGCGCGTCTGGGGGCCGCCACCGGCACCGCCCCATGCCATCGAGATCTTTACCGACAGCACCGCCGAAAGCGATCCGATCCTGGGCATCGGCCATGTTCAGCACATTAACCTGGACACTCTGCAGGGCTGGGCCGAGGCACAACAGGCCGAGGTTTATCTGCTGGCCCGCGTGGGGGGCTTCGTCACCCTGAACCGCCCCATCGCCCGTGTCGCGTTTTCCAGCCCAGACGGCACCCCGGAAGATGCCCATCAGGTGGTCAACCGGGCTGTGGTTCTGGGGGCAGACCGGTCGTTCCACATGGATCCACGCTTTGGCCTGACCACACTGGCCGAGATCGCCAGCCGCGCCCTCTCCCCCGGCATCAACGATCCTGGCACCGCCATCGACGTGATCAAGCGGCTGATCCGGATCTTTTCCGCCTGGGACAGGATGCTCGGCCAGCGTGCCGAAATCCGCTATGACCGGGTACATATCGACCCGCTTGCCCCCGAAGATCTGCTAGACGACGCTTTTCTGGGCATTGCCCGTGACGGGGCCGGCATGGTCGAGGTGGCCGTTTGGCTGCAACACGGCCTGGGCGCGCTGGCCGCCCTGAACACAGCCGGGATGCGTCAGGCCGCCCGGGATCAGTCCCGCCATGCCCTGCAACGGGCCGAAGCGGCGTTGGACTTCCCCCCCGATCGGGTCCGCGTGGCCCGGGCCGCTGCCCAGGCGCAAGTCCCCCCCGGGGCCTGACCGGTCCCGCCAGCCCACCAGACCCGTCTGTGCAGCGCCTTTCCGGCGACCAAACCGCCCATGAAACAGGCAGCGGCGACGGTTGTATCAGAAAGAGAGCGACTGGGCGGACTTATTTGATCAGTATACTGTCAAAGTTCTCCATTCTCGGCGGCAGACTGTGCGAATCGTCCCATCGGAACCGGAGACCTTCTGTAATGACACGTGCCTTCAGAGAAACAGACACCCCCCGCCCCGCACGGAGCGCCCTTGGTCTGGCCACGGCCCTGGCCGTTTCCACACTGACCATTGCCCCGGCCCTGGCGGCCGACATCACGATGATGGTCGCCCATGACATGCCCGAAACCAGCCCCCACCATCTGGCCACCGTGCGCTTCAAGGATCTGCTGGCCGAACGGACCGAAGGCCGCATCGACGTGCAGATCTTTCCCAACAGCCTGCTGGGGGCCTCGATCCAGGTGACCGAACAGGTCCAAGCCGGGGCCATTCAGGCCGCCGTTCTGCCCACCGCCTGGATCGCCCCAATCGCGCCGGAACTGACCGTTCTGGACCTGCCCTTCCTGTTCCCAAGCCGCGCTGTCGCCCATGCGGTCATCGACGGGCCAGTCGGCGCGCAGATCCTGGCCCCTCTGGGCCGTGTCGGGCTGACCGGTCTGGGCTATTGGGAAAGCGGGTTCAAACAGTTCACCGGCAATTTTCCGATCCGCACACCGGAAGATTTCTCGGGCCACAAGATCCGGGCCATGCCCTCACAGGTCATTCAGGAACAGTTCCGGGCCTTTGGCGCCAGTCCGACCCAGATCGCCTTTTCCGAACTGTTCAACGCCTTGCAACAAGGGGTGGTCGATGGACAGGAAAACCCGATCAACTCGATCACGGCGGCAAAACTGTACGAGGTGCAGCCCTATATCACCCTGTCGGATCACGGCTATCTCGGATATGTGTTTTTCGTGAACTCGGCCTTCTTCGATGGGTTGTCGGCCGAGGATCAGACGGCAATGCGGGCCTCGGTTGCCGAAGCACGCGATTACGAACGCCAGTTGATCGAACAGAACGAAGCCACCCAGCTTGAGACGTTCAAGGCTGCCGGGGTCACGATCATCCCGCTGACCGATGCCGAACGCGCAGCGTTTCGCGCGGCGGCCCAGCCGGTCTATGCCTGGTACCGCGCCCAGAACGGGGATACCGCACTGGACGATCTAGAAGCCGCGATCAGCGCACAGGAAAGCGACTGACATGGCCCCCGCCCAGCAATCCCCATCTGCGGCCCAGGGCCTGTTTGCGCGCCTCGACGCCGGGCTGACCTTTCTGGAACGCGGATGTGTCGGGGTCGCCATGGCCGCCGCCACGCTGGTGCTGGGCGCAAATGTCCTGCTGCGCTACATATTCTCGGCCCCGATTTCCTGGGCCGAGGAACTTTCGATCCTGTTGGTCATCTGGAGTGTCTTTATCGGCAGCAGCGCCATCATGCGGGCACGCGGACATCTGGCCGTGGATCTGCTGCCCCAGACCCTGCCGGCACGCCTGCGGCCCTTGTTGTCAATCCTCATCGGGGGGATCGTGATCGCGTTTCTGATCACCCTTGTCTGGTATGGCGGCACGCACACCGCCAATGTCTATCGCACCGGGCAAATCATGCCGATGCTAGGCCTGCCCGCCTGGCTATCCTATGCGGCGGTTCCTTGCGGCGCGACGCTGATGGGGCTGCGTGCGACCCAGATCCTGATCGCGGACCTGTCAGGTCAACCTGCCCCCGCGCCCCAACATCACACCCTGGACGGATAGAAAGACCATGGTCCCCGCCCTTATCGCCCTGACCCTGTTCGGCGGGCTTCTGCTGTCCGTGCCGATTTTCGTGACCCTGGCGGGCACCGCCTTTGTCACGCTGGGGCTGACCTCGCCGATCCCGCTCTCGGTGCTGGCCCAACGGATCTATGCGGGGCTGGACAGTTTCACGCTGCTGGCCAGTCCCTTCTACTTTCTGGCCGCCGAAATCATGAGCCGCAGCGGCCTGTCCCAGCGTCTGGTCAACTTTGTCCAGACCTTGGTCGGCCATCTTCCTGGTGGGTTGGGGATCAGCGTCGTGCTGACCTGTATGCTGTTCGGCACGATCACCGGATCAAGCGCCTCAACCATTGTCGCCATCGGCAGCATCATGGCCCCCGCCCTGATCCGCGCGGGCTATTCCCAAGGGTTCGCCATCGGCTCGGTCACCTGTTCGGCGCTGATCGGCATGATCATCCCACCCAGCAACGCGATGATCATCTATGGCGCCACGGCCAGCACCTCGATCGGGGCGCTGTTCATGGCCGGCATCGGCGCCGGCGGGGTCTTTGCCCTGGCCTATTGCCTGTACTGCGTCGGCTATGCCCGGCTGACCGGGGTGCCCCGCGCCCAACGCGCCACATTGCGCCAGATCGCCAGCGCCGGGCGAGCCGTGATCTGGGGCATCGGCCTGCCGGTTCTGATCCTGGGCGGGATTTATAGCGGTGCGTTCACCACCACCGAGGCCGCCATTGTCGCCGTGCTTTATGCCGCAGCCGTCGCGCTGATCGTCTATCGCACAATCACCCTGCGGCAGATGTTCGGGATTTGCGTCGATGCGGGTATCGCTTCGGCCCGGGTGCTGATCCTTGTCGCGGCGGCCAGCGTCTTTTCCTGGCTGATGACCGTGACACAAACCACGCAACTGGCCGCCCGCCCCCTGGCCAACCTGGCCGACAGCCCGGCCCTGTTCATGCTGGCCACCAATGCCGTGATGTTGCTGGCCGGCATGTTCGTGGATGTCTATTCGAACATCCTGGTCCTGGTGCCGGTGCTGTTGCAGCCGGCCACGCTGGCGGGGATAGACCCTGTCCATTTGGGGATCATTGCCACCGTCAACGTGGATATCGGCAATGTCACCCCACCCTTCGGTCTGAACCTCTTTGTCGCCGCAGCGCTGTTCCGATGCAGCTATTTTCAGGTGCTGCGGGCGATCCTGCCCTGGCTGTGCGTGGCCCTGGCCAGCCTGCTGGTCATCAGTTTCGTCCCCGAGATTTCCATGTGGCTGCCCCGTCGTCTCTATCCTGGACTGTAAGGGCCGTCCGCTCCCAGGGATCCGAGTTTCACGCCCAGGGCCAATGGCCCGCCGAGGGCGCCGCCCAGACGCGGTTCGAATGCCACTATGGGGCGGACGGCCGCTTCGCCGGTCTCCACAGGGTGTAGCCCCTTGCCAAGGGCCGGCAATCCGGGTTCCATGGCACCCGTGATTGACCGACCGGAGCGTTCCCCATGCCCCCAGCCCTGCCCCTTCTTCTTTTCGCCGCCTTGGCCGGCTGCGGCATGTTCGGCGGCCGAGGCGGGGAAGGCGTGCCCCTGTCGCGCAACGACATGCACCAAACCTGTATCGACGCCGCCACACAGGCCTATGCCATCCCCCGTACCGATGTGCTGGTCTTTGAACCGCGCCCCAGCCAAAGTGGCTTTGCCGCCCCCGGACAGGCCGCCCTGCGCGATGGCACTGTCGCCCGCTTCCAATGCCGGTTCACCGGTAACGGAGCCTATAGTGGCCTCTCCGCCTGATCCTTGCCACCGCAACCCACAGGAATCCCATGCAGCGCTTTGTCCTAACTGCCACTCTTCTTGTCCTCGCCGCCTGTTCGCCCGGGCCAATGACCCTGGAAAAACTGGCCGGTCCCAGCAATATCGCGGCCATCGACGCGGCGGCGGCCTGCAACATGGACCGTGCTCTGCTGCTCAGTTCCGGCGACATGACCAGCGCTGATCGGCCCCGGCGCCTGATGGCCCATTTCACCACCGCAGCAATCTATTCCGACCAGGGCCGGCAAACCGAGGCCCGGCGCCTGATCGAAGAGGCCGCCGCCGACCCCGATCTGAACCCCGGCGCCCAGCCAGTCACCAGTTTCGACGATCCGGCCGAAGCGTTGCTGCAGGCGATCCAGGACAAGCGTGAAGCCCTGACCGGCAAGCGCGCCTGCTGACAGCCCCGCCCACATCCGGGACCGACCGCTTGACCTGCGCCGGTTCCGGGGGCATTGCGGCGCCATGCTGATCTACAAGATATTCCGCGCCGGTGAATGGGCCGATCTGCAGCGAACCGGCGAAAGCGCCGGAGCGCCGGTCGATCTGTCCGACGGGTTCATCCATTTCTCCACCGCCGGTCAGGTGGCCGAGACTGCCGCACGCCATTTCGCCGAAACCGACGGGCTGATGCTGGCCGCAGTTGAGACCGCCGCCCTGGGCCCGGCCTTGCGCTGGGAACCTTCACGCGGCGGCGCCCTCTTTCCTCATCTCTACCGGCCCTTGCGCCGGGATGAGGTGACCTGGGTTCAGCCCTTGTCCCTTGCCGGCGGGCAACATGTTTTTCCAAAGGATATGCAATGACCATCGCCCTGGCAGAACGGCTGGCGCTGGCGGCCATGCGCCGGCTGGATCCCGAGACCGCCCATGATCTGGCCCACAGGGGCATGCGCGCCGGCCTGACAGGCGGCACCGGGCCGATCACCTCGGCGCGGCTGAAAACGGATCTGGCCGGGTTGGCCTTGCCAAATCCCATCGGGCTGGCCGCTGGGCTGGACAAGGATTGCACCGCACTGGTGCCCCTCTCGCGGGCCGGCTTTGGCTGGCTTGAGGTCGGGGCCGTGACCCCGCGGGCCCAGCCCGGCAACCCCAAGCCGCGCCTCTTTCGCCTGCGCGAGGACCGCGCCATCATCAACCGCTTCGGGTTCAACAATGCCGGGATGGACCAGGCCGCCGACCGACTGGCGGATCGGCCGCGCCTGGTGCCGGTGGGTCTGAATCTGGGGGCCAACAAGGATAGCAGCGATCGCGCGGCCGATTACGCCGCCGTCTTCGCCCGCTGCGCCCCCTTCGTCGATTTCGTCACAGTCAATGTCTCGTCGCCCAACACAGCCGGATTGCGTGACCTGCAAGGGCGCGAGGCGCTGAACCGGGTGCTTGAGGGCGTCCTGAACACACGCGCCGGAACCGGCGCGGCGGTGCCCGTCTTCCTGAAGATCGCTCCCGATCTGGACCGTGCGGGCCTGGCGGATATCGCCACTGTCGCCGAGGCCGCCGGGATCGACGCGATCATCGCCACCAACACCATGCTGGCCCGTCCGGCAACGCTGAAAAGCCGCCACGCGCCCGAGGCCGGCGGCCTGTCGGGTACGCCACTGTTTATCCCCTCAACCCGGGTTCTCGCGCGCCTGTCAGATCTGACCGGCGGGCGGATCCCATTGGTCGGGGTGGGCGGCATCGCCAGTGGCGCTGACGCTTATGCCAAGATCCGTGCCGGGGCCAGTGCGGTCCAGCTGTATTCCGCGCTGGTCTATGGCGGGCTGTCGCTGGTCACCCGGATCGCCCGCGATCTGGACCGGCTGCTGATCCGCGATGGCTTCCAGACCGTGGCCGAAGCCGTGGGCACCGGGCGAAACGACTGGCTGGACTGACGACCGGCGCTCAGCCCGCCTGACGTTCCAGCGCCGGATAACGCAAGGCCAAGGTCACCCCCCGCGCCACGTAGCTGATCAGAAAGGCTGCCCACAGGCCATGGGCGCCAAAGGCCGGCACCAGAACGACCACACCCAGCCCATAGACCAGCACCGACAGGGCCGCCATGTTGCGCATGTCCACCGTGCGCGTCGCCCCGATGAACACCCCGTCCAGCATCCAGGCACCGACCCCCAGTACCGGCACGGCCACCATCCAGGGCAGGAAATCACGGGCAGCGATGCGCACATCCGGCGCCACGGTCATCAGGTCGATGATCCCCCCGCCAAAGGCGGCAAAGACCAGCGACAAAAGCACCCCGATTCCCAGCCCCCACTGACCGGTCAGCACAACCGAGCGCCGCAGGCTGGCCCGGGCCCGGGCCCCCATTGCCTGGCCCACCAACGCTTCGGCGGCAAAGGCAAAGCCATCCAGCGCAAAGGCGGTGACGCTGACGAATTGCAGCAGCACTTGGTTCGCCGCCAGGGTCACATCGCCGAAATCCGCGCTCAGGAAGGTAAAGGACACCATCACACACAGCAGCAGCAAGGTGCGGATCAGGATATCCCCATTCACCGCTGCCATGCGGATCAGCCGCTTGCGGTTGGCAATCTGTGCCCAGGCCCGGGCTGCCGGGCTGCGCAGCACGTCACGGCAGAACCACAGGGCCAGAACCAGCCCGCCCCATTCAGCCGCAAAGGTCGCCAACCCGACACCATGTACCCCCCAACCAAGGCCCAGAACAAACCACAGATCCAGCAGGATGTTCACCCCGTTCATCGCCACCTGCAGGGCCAGGACGGCGCGGGTGCGCTCTAACGCGATCAGCCAGCCGGTGATCGCGTAGATGGCAATCGCCGCCGGGGCCGACCAGATGCGGATCGCCATATAGCTACGGGCCAAGGCCTCGACCTCGGGGGATCCCGGCGCAACCCGCAACGCTGCGGCAAAGAGCAACGGTTGCAGCAGGATAAGGGCCATCCCGGCCGCCAGGCCGATGATCAGCCCGCGCACCAGCAGGGCCGTCACCTCCTCGGCATCGTCGCCGCCCTGGGCCTGCGCCGTCATCCCCGACGTACCCATCCGCAAAAAGCCGAACAGCCAGTAGATCGCCGTCACGATGCTGCTGCCCAGCCCGACCGCCCCGATCGGTGCCGCCAGGCCCATCTGACCGACAACCCCGGTATCGACCACCCCCAGGATCGGCACCGTGGCGTTGGACAGGACGATCGGCCCGGCGATGGCAAGAACCCGGCGATGGGTCAGGGGAACGCTGGCGCTGCGTCCCTCAGACATCATCGGCGGGCATCAGAAAATGTCCCATCGCCTGAGTAAAGGGCCGTGCGCGATTGTCCTGCCATCCCTCGACATGGACCGAGGCATAACGCCGCCCTGACCGAACCACCCGCGCCCGGGCATAGGCATCGCGCGGCAGGCCCGCACGCAGGTAATCAACGGTGAAATCAATGGTCTTGGGCATGCGCAGCGCCGCTGGATCGGCCAGATCCTCGGGCTGCACCGCCCCGCTTTCGATCCGCGGCCACAACATGGTCCAGCTCAGCTCGATCAGGGCCGCGACCTCCAGGAACCCGGCAATCGCCCCGCCATGCAGGGCCGGCACCGCCGCATTACCGATCAGATCATCGGTATAGGGCAACAGCGCGGTCAGTTCATCACCCCGCCGATCAAAGATGATCCCCAGCATCCGGCCGAAGGGCACCCGGCCGGACAGCGTTTCCAGCAGGGCATCGCGCCGCTGCTTGACCACCTGAACGGGTTCGGGTTTGGGTCGGCGGCTCATGGTGCGTCCTTTCCGTCCCCGGCCATGGTAAAGGCCCCTACGGCCGTGGCGACGGGATGGGCCCGGTCATCATCCCAGGCCGTCGCATGCACGAAGGCGACACTGCGCGCGACATGGGTGCAGCGGGCCTCGGCCGTCACCGTCTGACCGGGATGGGCGGCACGCATGTAATCAATCCGCAGATCCAGGGTAGCCGTGGCCCCCGGCGCATCCGGGCGCGACATGACAGCAGCCCCGCAGACCGTGTCCATCAGGGCCGAAACCGCGCCGCCATGCAGGACGCCGGTGGCGGGATCGCCAACCAGATCCCCGCGATAGGGCAGCGCCATGGTGACCTGCCCCGGGACAATCTTGATCATGGTCATCCCCAGGGACCGGCCATAGGGAAGATCACCGATGAATTTCTTCACCTTGTCAGGTTGCGCGTCCACGGGCATAATACGTTTCCATACTCTTCCCCTTTTCTCTAGGCCGACTGGCGCCGGGATTCCAGCGTCCATCGCAAATTGCGCAGACCGGCCGGGCAGCGTATCCCTTCCCCGAAACCGCTGGAAAACAAAGAGGCCCAGCATGTCAGCGTCCAAGGAACCGAAGCTGTCGTTCAAGGAAATGTGTGCTCGGTTTGATGTGACCCCCCGAACCTTGCGCTATTATGAATACATTGAGTTGCTGCAACCCGAGAGGAAGGGGCGCAGCCGCTTTTATACCCCGCGTGAGGTCGCCCGGATGACCCTGATCCTGCGGGGCCGGCGCTGGGGATTTTCACTGGAGGAATTGCGACAATGGCTGGAACTGTACGACCGCGAGGGCACCGAGGCCCAGCTTGCCGCCTTCGTGAAACTGGCCGATCGTCAACTGGAAACCCTGCGCCAACAGCGCGACCAGCTTGACGTGATCATCCGGGAACTGACCGATCAGCGCGATGAGAGCAGGGCAAAGCTTCGCTGAGACCCCAGATCAAAAGAAATTTTCCCAACAAAATTTAAAATGCGGGAAACTTTTCTTAATCAGGCGGGATATCTCTCCTCTTATTCATCTCATTTTCAACGTTTGACGTTACGTAGGACGCTTTGACCATGGTGTTTGCCTTGCGGGAAACCCCTTCGGTACGCACCTGTCACACGCCAGGGTCCCTTCGCCTCGGCAGGACAAGCAAGGACGCGAAACGATGAATGACACGATGACGATCCGGCAGATGTGCGATGCGTTCGATGTCACGCCCCGTACGTTGCGCTTCTACGAGGCCAAGGAACTGCTGGCACCCATCAGGGTCGGGCAGAAACGGCTTTTCACACGACGGGATCGGGCCCGTCTCACGCTGATCCTGCGTGGCAAGCATTTCGGCTTTTCGCTGGAAGAAATCCGGCAATTGCTGGAACTCTACAAGACCAAAGGCGAAAGGGACCAGCTGCGGGCCACCTATACCGTCGCCAAGAAACATCTCGACGAGATGATCCAGAAACGGACGGATCTGGACAGCACCATCGCCGAACTGCAACGGGAACTGGACCAGGCCAACCGCCAGCTGGGCGAAACGCCCCCACCCCATGCAGCGGAATGACCACGGCAGCATTTCGCGCGGGGATCGCCCCGTGACATTTGCGGGCGTCGCAAGCGCCATCAACGGATCTGCTCGTCAGCCCCGATTGGTTCAGGAGCTCAGCAAGATGGGCATGGACACTTCTGCTGCCGTACCGCCCTGACAATCCAAGGCCACAGTCGGCTTGACTTCGGTATGCCCCCCCGCTCAGCATAGCAAAATCAGACCCACTGGTACGCTTGGTCATCCTGCGCAGCTATCATGCTGGATTCAAACAATGAATGCCGCGATTGATTTGTGCAACAAAGCCAATGGTATGGTTTGACGGGCAAGGATCCTCTGTTGGAATTTGTCCGCCAGCGCCTGTTGGCCGAGGGATCGGTGACGCCATCACACCGGGACATGGCCCTGACCCCAGGCCCTTGACAGACCGCCATGAATGACACAGATGTCCACCCAAGGCGCTGCGCAGCCGCGTGAGCTTGCCGGTCCCACCCGGACCATCAGCGCACCATAGCCCCAGTTCCCCATCACGCAGGGTTCGCATCGCAAGACCGGATGTCAGGCTGCCGCCGGCATGCCCGGGCTTGCTCAACCCTATCGGCGCCCCCGTGCGACCGTTCATCCCGCCGTGCCTTTGGTGCGGCCCGAAAGGATAGACTTTGTCTGAATTCGAGACCCTCGGGCTTGACCCGACCCTGACCAAGGCCCTGACCAAAGCCGGCCTGTCCGAGCCAACCCCGATCCAGCGCCAGGCGATCCCGCTGGCCATGGATGGTCAGGACGTGATGGGCCTGGCCCAGACCGGGACCGGCAAGACCCTGGCCTTTGGCCTGCCCCTGATCCACCGACTGATGGCCGAACCGGGCAAGCCGCAGCCGAAAACCGCCAAGGCACTGATCCTGGCCCCCACCCGTGAACTGGTGAACCAGATTGCGGAATCGCTGCGCGGCATGACCGGTGGCACGAAGATCCATGTTGCCACCGTGGTCGGTGGCCAGTCCATCAACCGCCAGATCGGCATGCTGGCCCGTGGCACCGACATTCTGGTGGCCACCCCGGGGCGGTTGATCGACCTGATGGAGCGCCGCGCCGTGCTGCTGGGCAGTGTCCGCTATCTGGTGCTGGACGAGGCCGACCAGATGCTCGACATGGGCTTTATCCATGCGCTGCGCAAGATTGCCCCGCAATTGGGCATGCCGCGCCAGACCATGCTGTTCTCGGCCACCATGCCCAAGGAAATGGAAACCCTCAGTCGCGCCTATCTGACCGACCCCCAGCGGGTTCAGGTCTCGCCCCCGGGCAAGGCAGCCGACAAGATCACCCAGTCGGTGCACTTCCTTGACAAGGCCGACAAGCCCGCCCGCCTACGCGAAATCCTGTCCCGGGATCCTGATGCCCTGACCCTGGTTTTCGGGCGGACCAAGCACGGCTCGGAAAAGCTGATGAAGGGGCTGGTGGCCGACGGGTTCAACGCGGCCTCGATCCACGGCAACAAAAGCCAGGGCCAGCGGGACCGGGCGATCAAGGCCTTCCGTGCGGGCGAGGTGACGGTTCTGGTGGCCACCGATGTTGCCGCGCGGGGCATTGACATTCC
>JBKDZR010000119.1:0-12376 GCA_047971485.1 Qingshengfaniella sp.
GCGGGCGTCTGCATGCGGCTGTTGCTGGACCGCGCGTGGCGGTTGCCCTGCAGGATGGCGTCGACCTGATCCCAGACATTGTCGGTGACGATGGCCTCGTGCTCGCCCGGATAGGCCTTGCCCTTGTGGACGGCCTCGCCGCGATAGACGCGGTTGCGGAGCACTCGATAGAGGTAGCCCTTGTCGATCAGCGTGCCCTGCTTGCTGCGAAACCCCTCCCGCCGCAGCTCCTTCGCCAGCATCGTGGCCGAGCCGAGTTCGACGAAGCGCTCGAAGATCCGGCGCACCGAGGCGGCCTCAGCCTCGTTGATCACCAGCTTGCGGTCCTGCACATCATAGCCGAGCGGCACATAGCCCCCCATCCAGATCCCCCGCTTGCGCGAGGCGGCGACCTTGTCGCGGATGCGTTCACCGATGACCTCTCGCTCGAACTGGGCGAAGCTGAGAAGGATGTTCAGCGTCAGCCGCCCCATCGAGGTGGTCGTGTTGAAGGACTGCGTCACCGAGACGAAGGTGACGCCGTTGCGGTCAAAGACCTCGACCAGCTTCGAGAAATCCATCAGGGCGCGGCTGAGCCGGTCGATCTTGTAGACCACGACCACGTCGATCAGCCCGTCGTCGATGTCGGCCAGCAGCTGTTTCAGGCCAGGCCGGTCCAGATTGCCGCCGGAGAAGCCACCGTCGTCATAGCGGTCGCGGGTGGCGACCCAGCCCTCGGATTTCTGGCTGGCGATATAGGCTTCGCAGGCCTCTCGCTGGGCGTCGAGGCTGTTGAACTCCATGTCGAGCCCTTCCTCGCTCGACTTGCGGGTCTAGATGGCGCAGCGCCAGATCCAACCCACCCACATCATCGCATGGTCACTGTGGCGAAGGGCCCATCAGGCCGCGGCAAGACAAGCTCACATCAAGCTCAATGCGCAACTGTAATGCTAGCGTCCCGAGCAACTGATGCGAGGCGCTCGCCAAAAAATCCCGTTCCACGCCCAACTGCCCGATCTTCGAGTGCAGCTTCTCAATCTCGGCCTCGGAGGCGCGGGTCTCATCTGATTTACCCCGCTCGAAGGCCTGCGCCATGTTGGCAATCGACGCGCGCTTCCAGCCGCTGATCATGTTCGGATGTACGCCGTATTTGCGCGACAGATCGGCCAGCGTCAGTTCCTCGCGGATCGCTTCAAGCGCCACCTTGGCTTTGAACTCCGGCGAATGGTTCTTTCTCTTCGTCATTGCAGATCGTCTTTCTCATCAGGCGACCCACCTTAAACACTGGTCCGAATTTCCGCGACCAACTCTGTGCTGTTGCGGCCAACCCATCTGCAATGAACAGGCGCAGGTGATCGGCGTCATAGCCGGCGTCCATGATGACATGCCCGACGCCTTCCAGCCCCTCGATCAGCCCGCGTGCCTGCGGACAGTCGCCCCTTGTCCGGGCGTGATTGTGAACCGGATCGGCAGCCCGAGCGCATCGACGGCGGCGTGGATTTTCGTGCTCAGCCCACCTTTGGAGCGACCGATGCCGGCAGCTTCAAGCCCCCCCTTTGAGAGGTCGCATCGGCATGCGTCTTGCAGATGGTGGCGTCGACCAACACATATTCGAAGTCTGGCTCTGCGCTCAACACTTTGAAAAGATTCTCCCAAACACCGGCCAGCGTCCAGCGCCGGAACCGCGAATGTACCATGCGCCAGTTTCCCAGTTCCGGCGGCAGATCGCGCCAAGGCGATGCCCCGCGTGCCAGCCAAAGGATCGCATCGACAAAAAGCCGGTTATCAGCGCCTGTGCGTCCCCGAAAGAGGGCGCAACGCGACCGCGGCAACAAAATCAGCGGTTGGAGGGGCATAGCCGGTATAACGTACACCTGCCCGGCCGGCAAAAGCGCCCCCCAAGGGTCAGGCCCGGCCCTTGGCCCCAAGCCGGGGAGCGGCAGGAACAGTTTTCCGTCCCCGCCGTGACCGAAGGTCTTGTTCCGCAACCTGTTAGGACATGTTTGAGGCGCCCAAAGACGATCCCGCTTTTGTACGGGCCCGCGCGCCCATCGGCTTTACAAAATGCAAAACCGACGGCCCCGGTGTGCGGACAGCCGTCGGAAGGGTCAGATCACGCGACGGATGGCCCCGCAGCCGCCGCCATGCGCATCAGTCGTGATCTTGTTTGGTCACGTAGTTTTCGAAATGGGCGGCATGGGCCTCGGTCGTGAACGGGCCGAAAACCTGGGGGGCCTCGTCCTGCGCGACCAGAACATACCAGCCCGCGCGCGGATGCTGTTCGTCCGGCGTGGCGCCATCGTTCCAGTAAGGGGTGTGCTGGGTCATCTTGGTCTTCCTCCTCAGTCCAGTCGGTGCGACAGGCGTTTGATGATCTGGTAGGCCTCAAAACCCTCTTGCCCGCCTTCGCGCCCATAGCCCGATTCCTTGACCCCGCCCGAAGGGGCCTCATGGGTTGAGCCGCCGGTATGGTTGATTGACAGGATCCCGGCCTCGTAGTCATGGGCAATCCGGTGGGCCGTGGCCGCGTCATTGGTGAAGGCATAGGCGGCCAGACCGTAGGGGGTGCCGTTCGCCTCATCCAGGGCCACGTCCAGATCGCTGAAACGCCGGACCAGGGCCACGGGGCCAAAGGGCTCTTCCTGCATGATCGTGGCCTCCAGCGGCACATCGGTCAGCACCGTTGGCTCGAAGAACCAGCCGGTGTTGCCCATGCGCCGACCGCCGGTGACCAGCTTGGCGCCCTTCTCGATGGCATCGGCAATCAGGCGCTCCATGGCTTCCAGACGCCGTGGATTGGCCAGTGGCCCCATCCGGACATCATCCTCCAGCCCATTGCCGATTTTCAGCGATTGCGCGACGGCAACAAACTGATCGACGAAGGCATCGTGATTGCTGTCATGCACGAAAAACCGCGTGGGCGAGGTGCAGACCTGCCCGGAGTTCACGAACTTGGCAAAGGCGGATCGTTTGGCGGCCTCGACCGGATCGGCATCGGCGCAAACGATAACCGGCGCATGGCCGCCCAGCTCCATGATGCAGGGCTTCATCACCTTGCCGGCAAGGCTGGCGATCAGCTTGCCCACGGGAACCGAGCCCGTGAAGGCCACCATGCGGATCTGCGGCGCGGCGATCAGGTGCTCGGAAATCATCGGGGGATTGCCGAAGACCAGGTTGATCACCCCGTCGGGTACCCCGGCCTCCTGGAAACACGAAACCAGGGCGCAAGCGGTGGCCGGCGTTTCTTCGGAGCATTTGATGACAAAGCTGCACCCGGCAGCCAGGCCGGGGGAGAGCTTGCGCAACACGCCCCCCGAGGGGAAATTCCACGGCACGAACGCGGCCACCGGGCCGATGGGCTGGCGGATCGTGGACAGGGCGATGTTATCGGCCGAGGGGATGACCCGGCCGTAGCTGCGCTTGGCTTCCTCGACACACCAGCCGATATTGCCGGATCCACGGCTGACCTCGGCCTCGGCCTCGCGGTGGTTCTTGCCGTTCTCGATCGTGGCGATGCGGGCGATTTCACTGGCCCGCGCGCGGAGCAGCGCCTGGGCCTTCATCAGGATTGCGCCGCGCTCCGCCGCACTCATCCGCGACCAGACGCGAAAGCCCCGTGCGGCGGCCTCAACCGCGCGGGTCAGATCGGCCTCGGTGGCATGGGGGACGCGGCCGATTTCCTGGGCCGTGGCGGGGTTGAAGACCGGTTCGCTTTCGCGGGCATCAGCGCCGATCCATTCACCGTCGATGAACAGGCGCGGGGCGGGATAGTCCGTGGACAGGGCGGTCATTGGCCGTATACCTCGCGCAGGAACTTGTGAACCTCGGAGTTGAACACGCGCGGTTCCTCCCAGTACATCGAATGTGGCCCATCGGGCACCACCGAGATCGTGCCGTTCTTCAGCTTTTCGGCGGCCAGGCGCACCGTATCGGGCCAGAGCACCGCATCCTTGCCCCCCGCCAGAAAATGCACTGGCACGCCGGATGCGTCGATCTGGGCGCAGGTCGGGCCCTGGGCGTTCAGGTTGCGCAGATCCTGCATGGTGGCGGCGTTGAACGTGCCCTGTTCCTTGAACAGCCAGGCCATTTCGGGATTGCCGGCCCGAAATTCACGCGACAGCAGGCGATCCATCACCGGAAGTTTCTCGGCCTCGGCGCGGTTGGCCAACTGACGTTCCTTGATCTCGGGGTCTGATATGCCGCCCAGCGAATGTGCCAGAATCACGCCCGCCACCTTTTCGGGGTGGGCCAGCGCCAGATGCAGACAGGGCAGCGCCCCGATGGACTGGCCCAGATAAACCGATTTCTCGATGCCCGTCGCCTCGGCGATGGCGCGCAGGTCATGGACGAAATCGTGACTGTCCGGACCGCCCTGGACCGGATCGGACAGGCCAAAGCCGCGCAGATCCGGCAACACGACGGTATAGAAGCGCGCCAGATAGGGCACCTGCTGAAACCAGGCCGCGTGATGGCCGCCAGAGCCATGGACCAGCGTGATCGCCGGCCCCTGCCCGTGCACCTCATAGTAGATCTTCACGCCATTCGCAGATGCATAGGGCATCGGTATCCTCCCTTGGAATGCGGGGTGTGTGTCGGATGGCCAGCCGGCTCAGTCGTCGTGATCGTGTCCAAGCGTCTCGTCCGGGCCGTCCACAAGCCGTTCCTCAATCACCTGTCTCCGGCTGACCAGAAACTCGGCGGGCGGCCCCTTGCGGCGGGGCCCCTTGGCGCGGGGCTTGGGCTGTTTGTCCGTCTCGGGCTTAGGCATCATGATGCGCTCCGGCTGCTGTCCGCCCCAAGCTAGGACCACGGGCCGGGACGGGAAACCCCCGGACGGCGCAACACAGACGTGCGCCGGGCAAGACAATGATCCGCCTTGCCAGGGGAACTGTCGTGCCCGATGCAACATAGGTGTCGCAACCGCGGCCTTTACCCGCCTTCCCCTCAGGGACAAGCTGGGCCAAATTCCCGGGATCCCGCAGCGAACGGGCCGGACATATGGAGGAAAACCGATGAAGACCAACCTTCCCGAAGACTGGAGCGACAAGCCCCACTCGTTGCATCACGTCAACTTTCCGACAACGGATCCGGACCGGACCCGGGAATGGTATGCCCGTGTGTTCAACATGGACCATCAGGATGTCTCGAAATGGTCGAACACCAAGGTTCTGCTGATGACGCGCGGCAATTTCGACCTGCATTTCACCCCCTGCACGCCCGAACAGATGCAGCGCATGGCGCCGTTCCATTTCGCCGTCGAAGTCTATGACTGGGATGCGTTCCTGGCCCATCTCAAGACCCTGAAGGTACGCTATACAAAGCCGGTGGAACGCGCACAGAACAATTCGAAGTTCTGCTACATCCATGACCCGGACGGCACGATGATCGAGCTGGTCTACCATGGCAACCGCGACAGCGTTCCCGCCTTTTGATCGGAGACAGAGATGAATATCACCCTTGAACAGGCCCGCGAAATCGTTGCTGCGGGGCAGAAGGCTGCCGTGGCTCTGGGTAAACCGATGACCATTGTGGTCTGCGATACCGGCGGCTTTATCGTTGCCTGCGACCGGATGGATGGCGCGCGTCCGCTGACCCCGCAGATTGCCCATGCCAAGGCCTATACCGGCGCGATCATGCAGCGCCCGGGCACCATGCTGAAGGGCTGGGCCGAGGGGCAGCCGGGCTTCTGGTCGGCGGTCAGCCAGATGGGGCAGCAACCGATTGTTGCCACCCATGGCGCGATCACCATCAAGAAGGATGGTGACATCATCGGTGGCCTTGGGGCCTCGGGTGGGACCGGCGAGGAAGACGAGGCGCTTTGTATCGAGGTGCTCAGTCAGCTGGGCTACGACACCAATTTCGCCGAGTGGAACAAGGTTCGCTGAGCCAAGGGAGGCCAAGCATATGGCAGATGATTTTTTCTACCGTGCCGATCCGCCAGAAAATCTTGCCGGCGATGATATCGCGGCACTGGCGAAGCTGCAGGAGCAATGCGGTCTTTCGGTCGCGACCCCCGGTCATCCCTTGACGCCGGAAGAGATGAAGACTGGGCCTCATGAAGCGATTGAACGCTCGGGCGCAGATCTGGAACGGGCCAAGGAAGGGCTGATTCCGGTCAAGCTGTGTCTGCCCTTGCCGGGGCTGAACGGGTTGGACCCGATGCTTCTGGGCGGTCTGATCGGCAATCTGATCAGCGATGGGGCCAAGATCCTGGAATTCGATGGCCGCACCCTGAGCGATCCTGCTGTTGATCTGGGGGATGACGGCTTCACGCTGGCCGGCCTGCTGCGCCCCGATGGGTTCCGGCTGGCCGTGCATCTGGGCGCGCTGTCCGCCTGGACGCCGGAACGCCTGACCGAGGTAACCGAGGAACTGGCTGCGGATCGTTACGTTTTCGAGACGGCGCCGGGCGCGGATTACAGCGTGCTGTCGGCCCTGCCCGAAGAGGCGCTGGCGGTTCTGGGGCTGGTCGATGCGAGCGGTCAGATTGACGCCGATGCGGTTCTGGATGCATTGGACGCGATTGACGAGATCCTCGGCCAGGATCGCATGGCGCTGACAGCGACAGGCCCGATCACCGATGCTGCGGTGCAAAAAGAGGTCCTGACCCAGATCGCCGACATCTCTGTCCGCTTCTTCGGGTTTGCTGCCTGACAAGGAGGGCTCAGACAGACTGAAGGTCTGATCTGAGCCCTCTTATTGACGCCGCCATAGCAGATCAGCCGCGCATCGACGGGCCGCGGTGCGGCGATCCAAGGCCCGGGACGGGTGCGCTTTATGCGGACCGTGATAGCGCGCACTCAGTGGGTCGCGGCTGTGGCAGCCAATCGCCGTGCCGGGGGACGGCCTTTTGAGACGCGGCGCCCGTTCCGGGCTTGTCCCGCGCCGCAACGGGTGAGCGACGATCGCTTCCAGCGACTGCTTCGTCCCACAAAGCCGGCATGTGGTATTATACACCACGGCAAATACCCCGCCTGGGGCAGCGTATGGGGCAGCGTATACAGCCGCATCAGCGTTCAGCCGATGGGGGTCAATGGCGCGATCCCCGTGGCTTCGGCCAGTTCCACCAGTTGGCGATACAGCTTCTCCGGCAGCGGCACGCCGGTTTTCCGCCGGTTTTTCGCCGTTGCCTCGCCACGATCACCCGGGATGCCGATTGCCTCGACACCGTCCATGCGCGGCAGCCCCCGGATCGCGGCCAGGGTTTCGGCCACAGCGGCCTGAAAGGTCGCCGCCTCGCCAAAGACCGTGGGATCCATCACAATGACCACCGCGTTCTGGCGATGTCGTTTCGCCCCCTCTTCGCCATGATGGATCGGGGCCAGCGTCGGCATCCCGGCCAGCACCGAGGTGACCAGTTCGAACCCCAGCGACAGCCCGGCCCCCTTCATGCCACCCAAGGGCAGCGGCCATTTGGCCACCTCCGGATCCGTCGTGATCTGGCCATCAGCGCCTACGGCAGAGGCCTCGGGCAGGGTTTCCCCGCGCAGGGCGTGCTGCTTGATCTTGCCAAACGCGATGACCGCCGTGGCCATGTCCAGCAGGAAAGGCGGCCCATCCGCCGAAGGCACCCCCAGCGCAATCGGGCTGGTGGCCACCCCGGCAGCGGCGGCGCCGGGATAGGACATGTTGGGCATACCTGTCAGCATGACGATCCCGATCATCCCGGCCCGGGCGGCACGTTCAACGAAATAGCCCACAGCACCGGCATGGACCGTGCGCTTGACCTGAACCCAGGCGACACCGGTTTCGCGGGCCATATCCACGCCCAGATCCACGGCGCGGGTCATGGCGATGGCACCGGGGGCGAAATCCGCGTCGATCATGGCCGTGGCGGACCGGGGGCGGGTTTCGACCATCTGCGGTGCGGGGTTGGCCACACCCTTGGCGAACATCTCGACAGTGGCGGGCAGACGGACCACCCCATGGCTGTCCACCCCCCGCAGCGCCGCCCAGGTGAACTGATCGGCCATGACGGTCGCATGATCGGCCAAAACCCCATACCCCATCAGGATCCGGGCCATGTGCGGGGTCAAAGCGTCTGCGGAGACCAGTGTCTTGGAGGGGGGCATGTCAGATCCTTTCGGTCATATCGCCCCAGCCTAGCCCAGCCGGGCCCCGGTGACAGGCGCCGACCGAGCGCGCTAATGTTGCGGATTATTTGACAAACCCGCCACAGTTTGGCGTCTATGATCGAGTGAATCGATCAGAACCGGGCGCAAGGGGCGATACATGACCAAAACGGCAAGCATCTTTGCCTATGATGACATCCGGATCATCCAGCGCGGCAGCGGCATCCGCACCTGGCCGCTGGTTACCCATGTCACTACGCCACATGCCCATTTCACCACGGGGATGAGCCTTTATCCCGTGGGTCAGGGGGCGCCGATGCACAAGCACAATTGCGATGAACAGGTCACACTGCTGGAAGGCCGGGGGGAGTGTGAGGTGGATGGTGTGATCACATCCCTGAAGCCCTATGACACAACCCATATCCCGGCTGGCCTATGGCATTGCTTTCGCAACACCGGGGACAGCCCCATGCGCATCCTGTGGATCTATGACACAATGGCCGTCACCCGCACCTTTGCTTCGGACGGGATCGAGGTGGAACACCTGTCCAAGGCAGATCTGATGGGCGTGGCTGACAATTAGGGGGACCAGTGGACCATTTTCTCACCATGCGCTCGTTCGTCGAGGTCTCGAAACGGGGCAGCTATACAGCGGCAGCAAGCTTTCTGGGGACCAGCCGGGCGTTGGTATCGCGCCATATTCTGGACCTGGAAGAACGGCTGCAGGTCCGGTTACTGAACCGCACCACCCGGTCCATTTCCCTGACCGAGGACGGCCGGTTCTATTTCGAGTTCTGCGACCGGATCCTCAGCGAAATCCGCGAAACCGAAGACGCCATGTCCAAGCGCATGGGCGAGGCCAGCGGCAACCTGGCCGTCGTCGCCCCGAAATGGCTGGGCAACTATGAAATCTCTGATGCGGCGACCAGCTTTTCGCTGGAATACCCTGACATCGACCTCAAGCTGGCACTGGGAGGCATGGCGGCGAATGCCTATGATTTCGTCGATCAAGGCTTTGACATCGCACTACACACCCGACGGATCCCCGACAGCCTGATCCGCGCGACCCTGATCACCCAGATCGAGTTCGTCTGCTGCGCCACTCCGGCCTATCTGGACGCCAATCCACCGATCGAAAGCCCCGCTGACCTGATCCACCACAAAGGGCTGATCCAGTCGAACGATCCGGTCTGGCGGTTCAATGCCGATGGCGACATCATCAAGGCCAGGGTGCAGAACCATTTTTCCTCGAACACCTTTCTGGTGCTCAAACAGGCTGTTCTGAAGGGAATCGGGATCGTGGTAATCCCCCGGCCCCTGGTGCGCGAGGAACTGGAAAGCGGTGCGCTGGTCGCCATCCTGACCGATCACGAGATCGAGGACCGCCCCCTGTTCGCCGCCTTTTCACCGGGCAAGGTCGTGCCCCTGAAGGTGCGCCTGTTCATCGACTTCCTCAAGGACTGGTTCAAGGAAAACCCGGTCTGACATGCCGCCCCCAGGGGTCGCCGGCCTGCGGATCGGACAAGGAGACGCCCGATGATCCATGATTTCTGCGTCATCGGCGGCGGCATCGTCGGACTGGCCAGCGCCCGTGCGCTGCTGGCCCGGCGTCCCGGCGCGTCGCTGCTGCTGCTGGAAAAGGAAGATGGGCTGGGACGCCACCAGACCGGGCACAACTCGGGTGTCATCCATACCGGCATCTACTATGCACCCGGCAGTCTCAAGGCGCGGCTCTGCCGTGAGGGCGCGGCACGGACACGGGCGTTCTGCGACCACCATCACATCCCCTATGAGACGCGCGGCAAGCTGATCGTCGCGACCCGTCCCGAGGAAATCCCCCGCCTTGATACGCTCTATGAGCGGTCGAAGGAAAACGACATCCAAACCGCACTGTTGTCGGCCGAGGACATCAAGGACCGGGAACCACAGATCGCCGGATTAAAGGCCATCGACGTGCCCGGGGCCGCCATTGTGTCCTACAAGCGTGTTCTGGACGCCCTGGCCGCCGATCTGACCACTGCGGGGGCGACGATCCTCTTCGGCACCCGTCCCGTGGCGATCACCGAACGCCCCGGCGAGGTCACCATCGACACAGCCGGCGGGACGCATCGGGCCCGCCATCTGATCGCCTGCGCCGGGTTGCAATCCGACCGTGTGGCCCGCATGGCCGGGCTGCGGATCAACCACCGGATCGTGCCCTTCCGGGGCGAGTATTTTCGCCTTGCCCCGCATCTGAACGATGTGGTCCATGCGATGATCTATCCCGTGCCGGAACCGGGCCTGCCCTTCCTCGGCACACATCTGACCCCGATGATCGACGGCTGCGTTACGGTCGGCCCCAACGCCATGCTGGGGTTGGCCCGCGAAGGCTATCCCAAACTGTCGATGAACGCCGCCGACATGATCGACATGGCGCGTTTTCCCGGCTTCTGGAAAACGATCGCCCGCTTTCTGCGGCCGGGGCTGAACGAGTTGGGCAATTCACTGATCACATCCCGCTATCTGGCCGAATGCCGGCGCTACTGCCCATCGCTGGAACGGGCCGACCTGACCCCGATGACGGCCGGCATCCGTGCCCAGGCGGTGATGGCCGACGGCACGTTGCAACAGGATTTCCTGTTCGAAGCCAGCGACCGCATGCTGCATGTCTGCAACGCCCCCTCTCCCGCCGCGACATCCGCCCTGCCCATCGCCGAGATGATCGCCGACCGGGTTCTGGGACCACAGGAATGACCGTTTCGCCCAGCCCGGGGCTGGATCTGGGCCCCCGGCATCTGTTGCCGATGATCGGGCTGCCCGTCTTTCTGGCCATCGCCAATCAAACCATGGTGTCCGTGGCACTGCCCGCGATCGGGGCCGATCTGGGGACGCTGGAACGGCTGCCCTGGCTGGTCATCGGCTACATGCTGGCGCTGACGATTTCCGGCCCCGTCTACGGGGTTCTTGGCGATATCTGGGGCCGGCCACGGATGTTGCAGACGGCGCTGGGGCTGTATGCCGCCGGGACCGTGCTGGCCGCCCTGGCCGAAACGATCGAGGTGCTGGCCCTGGGGCGGATCGTGCAGGGGCTGGGCGGCGGCGGGCTGATGTCGCTGTCCCAGGCTCTGATCGGCGATACGGTCAGTCCGCGCAACCGGGGCCGGGCCCAGGGATATGTGGCCACGCTGGGGGTTCTGGCCAACACGTTGGGTCCGCTGCTGTCTGGGTTGTTCGTTGCCTATCTGGGCTGGCGAGCGCTGTTCCTGATGACCCTGCCCCTCGCGCTTTTGGCCGGCTGGAGCCTGTGGCGCGCCGACCTGCCGCGCAAGACCACAGGCGGACGGCGCTTTGATCTGGGCGGGTTCACCGGGTTGTTGCTGCTGGTTTTCGGGCTGACCGCCCTGACCGAGCTGCTCCGCGCAGGCCAGGGCGGATCGACCCTGACAATCGCCACCCTTACCTGTCTGGCCGGGATCGCCCTGCTGATCGCGGTGGAACGGCGGGCCCAAAACGCCTTGTTTCCCCCAGACCTTCTGGCCCGCCCGGCGATTTCGCGGGCGGCAGCGATGGCACTGTTTCACGGGGCGGCGCTGGTCTCGTTCATCACGGTGGTGCCCCTGTTCCACGCAATCCTGCGCGCCGATGGCAGTGCAGAAACCGGCCTGTCGATGCTGGCGCTGACCGTGGCATTCGGGGTCGGTGGGATGGTTACCGGCAACCTGATCACCTGGACGGGACGAACCGCGTTGTTCCCCACCCTGTCGCTACCCATTGCTCTGGCCGGGTTGCTGACCATCGGCAGCCACGGGGCGGATTGGCCCCGGGCCGGGTTGCTGGCGGTCTATACCCTGACCGGCCTGTCACTGGGCACGGTTATGGCCACGGTCCATACCACCGTCCAGTCGGATGCGCCGGATCGGCTGCGGGGGCGGGCCGCCGGGTTGATCACGTTCTTCCGATCCATCGGGGCAATCGCCGGCACATCGATCGTTTCGCTGGTTCTGTTTCGCTATGCCCCGATCGAGGCCGGGGCCAGCGCCGGGACGGTCCTGTCCGGATCCGTGCATATCGACCCGGCCACGCTGGGCGGTTGGCACAGCGCCTTTCGCGCAAGTTTCATCACCATCGCCGTGTTCACCGCCGGCACATGGGCCATGGCGGTCATGACACCCGCACGCCGGGTGGCGGATTAAGCGCATCGGGTTCAGAGGGCTGGGGTCATCAGCCGGCTTGGGAAGCGGGGTCCCTGCGAGACATGGCCCCACCACTGTCTCCTTTGAGGGCATGGACCTTAGCCACCAGCAGACCCAGCCGCGCCAGCGCCGGACCGGGGGCTGGCGCATCCA
>JBKDZR010000120.1:0-27386 GCA_047971485.1 Qingshengfaniella sp.
GCCATGGCGCTGCGCTATTCCTTCGATCAGGGCGCCGAGGCCGACCGGCTGGAAAAGGCGGTTGAGCAGGTTCTGGCCGATGGCAAGCGCACCCCCGATCTGATGCAGGCCGAGGACGGCACCCCGGTTACCACGATCGAGATGGGTGATGCCATCCTGGCCGCGCTGGATGACAGCCTGACCGCCTGAGATTTCACCGCCCTGGCATTTCTTCGCCGGGGCGGACACCAAGTCTTTACAGATCGCGCGTAACATGGTTGCAGTTGGGAATGGTCCCCGATTGCTGAGCCATGACCCGTACACTTTCTGACAAAACCGGGCCGCTGTTGGCCCTTGCGTCCTTTGCGCTATTCGCGGTCCACGATGTGATCGTGAAATTGCTGGGTGGGGTGTATTCCCCGGTCCAGATCCTGTTTTTCAGCGCGCTGTTCGGATTTCCCTTTCTGACCATCCTGTTGATTCGGGACAAGGAACCGGGAACCCTGCGGCCCCGCCACCCATGGTGGACGGGCGCGCGGACGGTGCTGGCGGTGGTCACCTCGCTGTCGGCCTTTTACACGTTTTCCGTGCTGCCGCTGGCACAGACCTATGCGTTGCTCTTCGCGTCGCCGTTGCTGGTCACGCTGCTGTCGATCCCGATCCTCGGCGAACGGGTGGGGATGCGCCGGATCATTGCCGTTGTGGTCGGGTTGGGCGGGGTGCTGGTGGTGCTGCAACCCACGGCCGAGACCCTGACCCCGGGCCATATCGCCGGGCTGACCGCCGCCGTTGGCAGCGCCAGTGGCGGCGTCATTACCCGCAAGATCGGGCGGGACGAACGCAGCGCGGTGATGCTGGCCTATCCGATGTTGATCAACATTCTGGCCATGGGGGTGCTGCTGCCGTTCATCTATGAACCCATGCCACTGACGCATCTGCTGGGCATGGTGGCCATCGCCGGGCTGGCCTTTGTCGGGGCGGCGCTGATCATCATGGCATACCGTCGGGGTGCGGCGGTGACCGTTGCCCCGATGCAATATTCCCAGATCATCTGGGCCAGTGTCTTCGGCGTCCTCCTGTTTTCCGAGGTGCCGACCCTGTCCACCCTGATCGGCGCAACGATCATCATCGCCAGCGGGATCTACATTGTCCTGCGCGAAGATCGGCGCAAGGGGGACAGCCTGCGCCCGGTCCTGACCACCCGCATCCGATCCGGCATCGGGGCTCACCCCAAGATCGGATCGGTCCCCCATGACAACGGTCTGTCGGGAACGACAGATCAGCCGGCGGATCGGCAATAAAGGGACGGAGTGTGATGGCCATCTTCCTGCACCGCTTGCTTTCCGGCTGCGCGGCGCCCGGCGGAGGGTATTCACCGGTAGGAGGGCCTTAATTTTGGCAGTTCCGCGATTGACAGCTTTGGCAAACCCGTTAGAAGGGGCGGACATACGGAATCAGAGCTATATCAGATCGTTTCTTCTGATATGGAGCCCGTAAATCACTGATTCCATTGAGTTCGGAGTGTAGCTCAGCCTGGTAGAGCACTGTCTTCGGGAGGCAGGGGTCGGAGGTTCGAATCCTCTCACTCCGACCAGTATTGCAGATACTTAGCGAATACTGTTCTGGCCCTTATTCGAGGGCGCTATGAAGACCGCGGCCATGATCATGGCTGTTATGAACGGGACTTGCTGCCTGAGCCTGATCTTCGGGGCGCTTCCTTTCACGCTGATCATGTTGTTTTTCGTCGGCGTTCTATACCTTTGGGCCGAGACCGCACTGTTCCTGACAAACCTGGCTTAATCTTCAGTGCGGTCAAGACATGGGCCGAATCACTGCCGCATAGCGCTTTTCATACTTCAGTTTTCTCAAGGTCGGCTATGGAGGCCTTCACCGCGCAGCAGCCCCGCGCCCCAGCACAGCAGCCCCGTGGCGACAGCGATCCCGCCTGTGGTGACCAGCCAATCGGGCATCAGGGGCGGCAGCGAGACCGGGATCGCGCCGATTGCATAGAGGCCGGCACCCAGCCGGTTGATCCCGCCTGCCGTCCAGCACACTGGCAGCAACAGCAGTGCTGAGATCAGGAAAATCCCCCCGATTGTCGCCAATTCTGGGCCGGTGGCTGTGATGATCTGGCCTGTGATCTGGGGGGGAAGATCGGCAAACAACCGGTTGCCCAGAAAGGTGACCACGACCAACCCGGCCAGGCCCAGTATGCCCATCCCGTAAGCGGCCAGCGCCAGGCCTGTTTGCGTGCGCAGCGACAGCCAGAACCCCGGGAACCCGACCAACCCGCACAGCGGGACCAGCGCCCCGAGACCGGGGCTGAGGTGTGGGGCAAACGTGTCAAGGCCGGTGTCGGCGATATAGACCGTGCCGGAAAGACACAGCATCAGTCCGGAAAGCTTGGCAAACGTACTGGAAGACATGGTAGCACCTGAGAATAAGACGTCATCTAATATAGGACATATCTTATATGATTTGTCCAGCATCATCGGAGCGCCATGTCCCTGCATTTTGCGATACTCGGTCTGCTGACCCTTGAACCCATGTCCGGCTATACGCTGAAGACCCGCTATTTCGACCGCTCGATTGCGCATTTCTGGCCGGCGGATCAGTCGCAGATCTACCGGACCCTGCAAACCCAGGAACGCACGGGTGAGGTGCTGAGCCATGCGGTGACCAGCGATACCCGGCCGAAAAGCCGGGTCTATACGATCACCGACAGCGGCCGGGCCGCGTTGGCCGACTGGTTGGCGCAGGATCAGCCACTGCATGCTCAGCGCGATGGGTTTTTGGTGCAGCTTTATTTCGCGCGCCTTCTGAGCCGCGATCAGGTGCTGGCGGTCCTGACCGCGCGCCGGGCAGAGCTTGCCCGGCGGCGGGACTATTTCGACAGGCTGGATCTGCCCGAGCCGACCAGCGAAAAGATGCGCCGCCAGCTGGTTTTCGGGGGCCTGACCCTGGATTTCGCGCGCCGTCATGACCGGATGATGGTCGACTGGATCGAAGCCTGCATCGCGCAGATCTCGGCGCTGCCGGATTCTTGGGACAGCCCGGTGTGATCCCGCCGGCGATGATCCCCTTCAGCTTTGGTCCAGGTTCCTGCCCGTGACGTGCCACCAGCTTGCCGTGGCTTGGATTTGGGCCGTGGCGGCGTCGGGAAAAGGGCCATGAAGGCAACGACGCTTTGCGCCTTTTCAACGCCTTGATGGGCATACCAGCGCTGCTGGCACGGGGGGCCGTGGACCCATGGGGCGGGAGCGTCCTTTGCTGCCTGTCTGCGGGAACGGATACGATGCGGCAAAGGTGAAAACGGCATGAAAAAGGGGAAAGAGGCATGCCCCTTTCCCCCTGTCCGGGCCTGTTTGCCGATCAGAAATGGACCGAGCGGGCGGTGCCTGGCTTGTCCATCGGCGGGGCAAAGCTGGTCAGGTCGATCCCTTCGACGGCGGTTTTGTATTCCGCAGCACTGGGGGTCCGGCCAAGAATTGCCGAGAGAACTACGACCGGCGTCGAGGCCAGCAGGGATTCACCCTTTTTCTCGGTCGAATCCTCAACCACCCGGCCCTGGAACAAGCGGGTCGAGGTGGCAAGAACGGTATCGCCCTTGGCGGCTTTTTCCTGGTTGCCCATGCACAGGTTACAGCCGGGCCGTTCGAGATAGAGGATGTTCTCATACTCGGTGCGGGCGGCACTTTTCGGGAACAGGTCGTCAAACTCGAACCCCGAATATTTCTGCAGGATGTCCCAGTCGCCCTCGGCCTTGAGTTCGTCGATGATGTTGTAGGTCGGCGCGGCGACGACCAGCGGGGCCTTGAACTCGACCTTGCCTTGCGTCTTTTCCAGGTTCTTCAGCATCTGGGCGACGATCTTCATGTCGCCCTTGTGCACCATGCAGGATCCGACAAAGCCCAGATCCACCTTTTTCTCGCCGCCGTAATAGGACACGGGGCGGATCGTGTCGTGGGTGTAGCGGCGCGAGGGATCGGTGTTGTTCACATCCGGGTCGGCGATCATCGGCTCGTTGATCAGATCCAGATCGACGACCACCTCGGCAAAGTACTTGGCCGTGTCATCGGGGGTCAGCGCCGGTTTTTCGCCGGACCGGATTTCGGCGATCCGCTTGTCCGCCCGGGCAATCAGGCCGCCCAGGGTGCCGGCTGCGTTCTCCATGCCCTTGTCGATCATGATCTGAAGGCGGCTCTTGGCGATTTCCAGCGATGAGATCAGGGTATCGTCATTGGAGATGCAGATCGCGGCCTTGGCCTTCATCTCTGCGCTCCAGTCGGTGAAGGTAAAGGCCTGGTCGGCCAGCAAGGTGCCGATATGGACCTCAATGATCCGGCCCTGGAACACGTTGTCGCTGAACTGGCTGAGCATCTGGGCCTGGGTCGCATGGACGACATCGCGGAAATCCATGTGATTGGCCAGCTTGCCCTTGAAGGTCACCTTGACCGATTCCGGGATCGGCATGGTGGCTTCGCCGGTTGCCAGGGCCAGGGCCACGGTGCCGGAATCCGCGCCAAAGGCCACGCCCTTGGACATGCGGGTGTGGCTGTCGCCGCCGATGATGATGGCCCAGTCGTCCACCGTCATGTCGTTCAGCACCTTGTGGATCACGTCGGTCATCGCGTGATAGACGCCCTTGGGATCGCGCCCCGTGATCAGGCCGAAGTTGTTCATGAACGACATCAGCCGGGGGATGTTGTCCTGCGCCTTCCTGTCCCAGACCGAGGCGGTGTGGCAGCCTGACTGATAGGCCCCGTCGACGGTTGGGGCGATGACGGTGGCGGCCATCGCCTCCAGTTCCTGCGAGGTCATCAACCCGGTCGTGTCCTGGGATCCGACGATGTTCACCTTGACCCGGACATCCGATCCGGCATGCAGGGTCTTGCCCCCGGTGCCGCCGACAGCGTTGCGGTTAAAGATCTTCTCAACGGCGGTCAGGCCCTGGCCGGGGATCGAGACCTCTTTGGACGGGGCATAGACGGGGGCGGGGGTTACCCCCAGCGTCGCGGCGGCAAAGGCCTGCAGCTTCTTGCCGAAGACAACGGCATAGGAGCTGCCGGCCTTCATGAACTCGACCTTCTGTGGCGTGAAGGCCGATGAGACATCGACCAGTTCTTCGTCGCCGGCCTCGGTATAAAGCTTCTTGTCACGGGTGTTGATGGTCAGAACCGTGCCGGTCGCGACAGAATATTTCTGTTCCAGAACCGGGTTGCCATCATTGTTCAGGATCGGCTTGCCCTCGGCATCCAGCTTTTTCACCCAGTTCTTCAGGTTCAGCCCGATGCCGCCGGTCACATCCACCGTGGTCAGAAAGATCGGCGAGATGCCGTTGGTGCCGGCCACGACGGGGGCGATGTTGACGAAGGGCACATAGGGGCTGGCCTTCTTGCCCGTCCACAGCGCGACGTTGTTGACCCCCGACATGCGCGAGGATCCGACACCCATGGTGCCCTTTTCGGCGATCAGCATGACGCGCTTGTCGGGATGCTGCTGCTGCAGGGCCTGGATTTCGGCCTGGGCCTCGGGCGAGATCATGCATTTGCCGTGCAATTCTCGGTCAGACCGGGAATGGGCCTGATTGCCCGGCGACAGCAGATCGGTCGAGATATCACCCTCGGCGGCGACATAGGTCACGATCTTGACCTCTTCCTCGATCTCGGGAAGCTTGGTGAAGAATTCGGCCTTGGCATAGCTGTCCAGGATGGCCGTGGCCACGGCATTGCCGGCCTCATGGGCGGCGCGCAGCCGGTCGGTATCCGCATCATAGAGGAAGACCTGGGTCTTGAGCACCTCACCGGCCTGTTCAGCGATTTCCGCGTCGTCGCCCAGGGCCAGATCAAGCAGCACCCGGACAGACGGGCCGCCCTTCATGTGCGACAGCAGTTCAAAGGCGAAGGTCCGGGTGATTTCGGGCACATCGACCTGTCCAAGGATGATCTTCTTGAGGAACATCGCCTTGACGCCGGCGGCCGGAGTGGTGCCGGGCAGGATGTTATAGATGAAGAAGTCCAACGCCGCCGCCCGATGGGCGTGCCCCGGGTCTTCGATCCGCGCGATCAGTTCGTCCACCAGCGCGCCGTCGTCGATGGGCTTGGGGTGCAGGCCCTCACCTTTTCGGGTGTCGATCTCGGTCAGGTAATCTGCGTAAAGGGTCATGATGGCTCCCGGAATTCTGTGGCGGATCGGACTCGGGCTCGGGCACCGGGTTGAACCGGGGAGGCGAGCGATGGCTGTCTAATTGTATACCAATGTATGCTGACCGGATCCCAGTGGCAAGGCGCACCATGTGGGTGTCAGGGGCGGTGAGTACGAAAAAACCCCGCGCGGGACTGCACGGGGTTGTTCGATTGCCGGTCCGGGCGGGCCTCAGGCGGCTGCCTGGGCCTTTTCGATGGCTTTCTTGACCTTCAGCGCGGACGGGGACAGTTCCGGGTCCTTGGCGCGGGCCAGAAAGGCATCCAGACCGCCGCGATGATCGACGGTGCGCAGCGCGGCCGAGGAGACGCGGAACTTGAAGGACCGGCCCAGCGTGTCCGAAATCAGCGTGACGTCCTGCAGGTTAGGCAGGAAGCGGCGCTTGGTCTTGTTGTTGGCATGGCTGACGTTGTTGCCAACCATCGGGCCCTTACCAGTCAGTTCGCAGCGGCGCGACATGTCTTCGTCCTCGGTCTCGGGGCGGTCCCGTGTGGCGCAGTCGCCACCCGTCAGGGCCATCCGGTCAATACAAAGGGGCGCCGCATCGGCAGCGCCCGGAATTCATCCGGTGCTCTTAGGTGGATCGTCCACGCCCGTCAAGCCGGTTTTCGCTGCTGGCCGGGCAGTGGTGGGCCTTTGTGATCCTGTGCCAAAGGGGGGCGGGATCGGCGCGGGTGCTCTGGAACGGGGCATGAGCGTGCAGATCATCCGGCTTTGCCAGCACCTGCCCCGTCCAGCCAATCCAGCATGTCCTGCGCCGCCACCGAGGCCGCGACGTGCCCGGCTGCCACCCTTGCCCCGATCCGGGCCAGTTGGGCGCGGGCGGCCGGGGTATCTGTCAAGCGGGCGAGAAGGCCCTGGCGTACCTCTTCCTCGAACCAGAACCGGGCCTGTTCGGCCCGCCGCGTCGCCCAGAATCCCTGGCTCTGGCGCCAGGTGGCAAGGGTTTCGATTTCGCCCCAGGCGGCATCCAGCCCTTCGTGGCCCAGGGCGGACACCATCAGCGCCTTGGGGAAATCCGCCGGATCTTGGGGCCGGCGCCGCAGCAGGCGCAGGGCCCCGGCGTAATCGGCGCAAGTCCGGGTTGCGGCTGCTTTCAGATCGCCATCGGCCTTGTTGACGACGATCAGGTCGGCGATTTCCATGATCCCGCGCTTGACGCCCTGCAATTCATCGCCGCCGGCCGGGGCCATGAGCAGCAGGAAGATGTCGCACATCTCGGCCACGGTGGTTTCCGATTGGCCCACGCCCACCGTTTCGATCAGCACCACGTCAAAGCCCGCCGCTTCGCACAGGGCCACGGCATCACGGGTGCGCCGGGCCACGCCGCCCAGCTGGGTTTGGCTGGGCGAGGGGCGGATAAAGGCGCGCGGATCGCGGCTGAGGCGGTCCATCCGGGTCTTGTCCCCCAGGATCGAGCCGCCCGAGCGGGCCGAGGACGGATCTATCGCCAGCACGGCCACGCGCTTGCCCAGACCGGTCAGCATCAGACCGAACGCCTCGATGAAGGTTGATTTTCCCACCCCTGGCGTGCCCGACAATCCCAGCCGCAGGGCCTGGCGCCCGGTGCCGCGCAGTTTGTCCAGCAAGGTGGCGGCCTGGGCCCGGTGATCGGGCCGGCTGCTCTCGATCAGGGTGATGGCGCGGGCCAGCGCCCGCCGGTCGCCCAAGGCAATCTGGTGGGCGGGATCGTTGGCGGGAATGGCTGGGTCTGGGATCATCTGCCCTCCGGTCTGACTGCATGTGCCGATGGTATAGGGCGCGCGGCAGGCAAGGCCAATCGCCGCTTGTCCGGACCTATCGGGCCGTCCCCTTGCGCCGGCGCACCCCGCCCCGTTGCCCAGGGCGCCCGGCGGTGGACCGGCCGCGGGCCTTGGCCGCGCCTTCCGAAGCGGCCTCGACCGCCGATTGCCGGGCCAGGGGGTCGTCGTGCACGGCCAGATCCACCGCCTCCAGGCGCTTGATTTCGTCGCGCAGGCGGGCGGCCTCTTCGAATTCCAGGTTCTCGGCGGCCTTGCGCATGTCAGCGCGCAGCCCGTCCAGATGCGCCTGCAGATTGCCCCCCATCAGCGGCTTGTCGATGGTCGCCGTTACCCGGTTCATATCGGTATCGCCCTGATAGAGCCCGGCCAGAACGTCCTCGACATTCTTCTTCACTGTCGTCGGGGTGATGCCATGGGCCAGATTATAGGCCTCTTGCTTGGCGCGCCGACGGTTGGTTTCGCCGATGGCACGTTCCATGGACCCGGTGATCCGGTCGGCATACATGATCACCTTACCCTCGGCATTGCGCGCCGCCCGGCCGATGGTCTGGATCAGCGAGGTTTCCGAGCGCAGGAAGCCCTCCTTGTCGGCATCCAGAATGGCCACCAGCCCGCATTCCGGGATATCCAGCCCCTCACGCAGCAGGTTGATGCCGACCAGAACGTCAAAGGCGCCAAGGCGCAGATCACGCAGGATCTCGATCCGTTCGATCGTGTCGATGTCGGAATGCATGTAGCGCACACGGATGCCCTGTTCATGCAGGTATTCGGTCAGATCCTCGGCCATGCGCTTGGTCAGCACCGTGGCCAGTACGCGAAAGCCACGCGCGGCGGTCTGGCGGATTTCATCCAGCAGATCATCCACCTGCATCGTGACCGGGCGGATCTCGACCTCGGGATCCAGCAGGCCGGTGGGGCGAATGACCTGCTCGGCAAAGACGCCGCCGGATTGTTCCAGTTCCCAGTTCTGGGGCGTGGCCGACACAAAGACGGATTGCGGCCGCATTGCATCCCATTCCTCGAACTTGAGGGGGCGGTTGTCCATGCAGGACGGCAGCCGGAACCCGTGCTCGGCCAGGGTGGATTTGCGCCGATAGTCGCCCCGGTACATGCCGCCGATCTGGGGGACCGAGACATGGGATTCATCGGCGAAGACCAGGGCGTTGTCGGGGATGAATTCAAACAGGGTGGGGGGCGGCTCACCCGGGGCGCGGCCGGTCAGATAGCGCGAATAGTTCTCGATCCCGTTGCAGACGCCGGTGGCCTCCAGCATTTCCAGATCAAAGCTGGTGCGTTGTTCCAGTCGTTGGGCCTCCAGCAGTTTGCCCTCGTTGGTCAACTGATCCAGACGTTGGCGCAGCTCCTTGCGGATGCCGATGATCGCCTGCTGCATGGTCGGGCGCGGGGTGACATAGTGGGAATTGGCGTAGATGCGGATGCGGTCGAACGTGTCGGTCTTTTCGCCGGTCAGGGGATCGAACTCGGTAATCGCCTCCAGTTCCTCGCCGAAGAAGGAAAAGCGCCAGGCGCGGTCCTCAAGGTGCGCGGGGAAGACCTCAAGCACATCGCCGCGCACCCGGAAGGATCCCCGCTGAAAGGCCTGATCGTTGCGCCGGTATTGCTGGGCCACCAGATCGGCGATGATCTTGCGCTGATCGTATTCGCGGCCGGTGAACAGATCCAGCGTCATGGCGCCATAGGTTTCGACACTGCCGATCCCGTAGATGCAGCTGACCGAAGCGATGATGATCACATCGTCGCGTTCCAGCAGTGCCCGGGTGGCCGAGTGGCGCATCCGGTCGATCTGCTCGTTGATCTGGGATTCCTTCTCGATATAGGTGTCCGAGCGGGCGACATAGGCCTCGGGCTGGTAATAGTCGTAATAGCTGACGAAATATTCCACCGCGTTATCGGGGAAAAAGCCCTTGAACTCGCCGTATAACTGGGCGGCCAGGGTCTTGTTCGGGGCCAGGATGATGGCCGGACGCTGGGTTTCCTCGATCACCTTGGCCATGGTGAAGGTCTTGCCCGTGCCGGTCGCCCCCAGCAGCACCTGGTTGCGATCGCCGGCCCGCACACCGGCGGACAGTTCGGCGATGGCTGTGGGCTGATCGCCGGCGGGGGCGAAGTCGGTTTGCATGACAAAGGCGCGGCCCCCTTCCAGCTTTTCGCGCAGCCCCGGTGCGGGGGGCTGAAGGACGGGCATCTGATCGGGGCGGTTGTTGTGCATCGCGGGCCTCTGAAGCGCTGGCGGGATCATACCCGGGGATCGCCGCAAGTGCGAGGGGCGGGGGCTATATCATCGGCCAAAGCTACTTCAGCGGCGAAATCGACGCGGTAACCATCACGCTGGAATGACCGGGCGCGGTCAGGCCGACCTGTAAGCGCGAAGGTGGCAAGTTACGCCTGTGGGGGGGCGGGCGGCGCGTCATAGGCGTGCAGATATCTCTCGTGGACTGTATGCAGATAGTCGGCCGCCTCGCGCGCGGCCGCGTCGCCGTCGCGGTTGCGCACGTATTCGATCATGCGCAGGCGCGAGGAAATGACGAAGTCGTTTGGCATGGCGCCGATCGCGACGACGATTTCCTGAGTAGCGGAAACCAGCGCATCGGTCAGCACGACAAGGACCGGATTGCGGGCGGCCCGGGCCAGAATCGTGTGGAACTTCAGGTTCAGACTGGCGCGCAGTGGGTAATTCTCGGCCAGCGCGGCCGCTTTCATCTCGGTGAAATTGGCTTCGAGGGCGCCGATATCCGCCTCGGTACGCCGTTTGCAGGCCAGTCGCGCGACCTCGGCGGTTATGATGATCCGGGCTTCGGTCAGGTTGGCGCCGCTGATCACTCCCAGGTGAAACAGATCGCCCAACCCGGTCTTCAGAACACTGGCGGTACCGTTCCGGACAAAGGCGCCGCCCGCGATGCCGGGTTTCAGTTCCAGAACGCCGGAATGTTCCATCGCGCGCAAGGCCTCGCGCACGGTGTTGCGGCTGACGCCCAGCATTTGCGCCAGATCCCGTTCGGGTGGCAGCCGGTCCCCCATGCGCAATTCGCCGGACGCGATCCTGTTGCGGATCTGTTCGACCACGTTCTCGAAACTGCGTTGTGTCGACAGTTTTTCGAACGAGAGGGTGCTTTTTGGTCGGGCCATTCTTTGGGATGCCTTGTGTTGCTGCATCTTCGTGTGCCTGCCATCGGCGGTCCCAAGTGACCCGATGCCATTTCGTTGTAGGCAGGGTTTCTTCGGGACACAACCTGGCACAGGTCGTTACGAAAGTGGATTCGCTGTTTTGTATTTTGGTTGATAATTATTTTTCACATAAACATATGATTATAAATAATTTTATATGTACCAATAATATTGGCCCAACCAATATTGACGGAGCGCTTCGCCCGGGCTACGGTTTGTTGTCTGATCCGATGGCCGCAGGGGCGGCAGGCGATCACATGCGGGAGGTGGGTCGAATGGAGTTGCGCGTTACCCAGTTCGAGGTTGGCGACGACGGGGTTGCAATCGTTCGGTTCAACCGACCTGGGCGGGGGAATTCCTGGACCAATCGCATGAATGCCGAGTACCGGTGGATCATGGCGACCCTCAACGATGACCCGGCTGTGCGCGTCATTGTCGTGACTGGGGCGGGCCGCCAGTTCTGCGTTGGTGCGGATTTCAAGGCGCTGCAATTCTATGAAGAGGGCGACAAGGACTATCAGGCCACGGTCTCGGCGACGGACATGGCCAAGCCCGGTTATGGTATCCGTGCGGATTTCGACCATGATCTGGTCTGGCATTGGGGGCTGCGCAAGCCGGTCATCGCAGCGATCAACGGCGCTTGCGCGGGTATCGCCGTGGCCATCGCCGCCTTTGCGGATTTCCGCTTTGCCGTGGCCGGTGCCAAGATCACTCCATCGACCGCGCGTCTCGGTCTGCCTGCCGAATACGGTCTGGCCTGGGTGCTGCCCCGCATCATGGGGGTGGCGAATGCGGCTCATGTCATGCTTACGGGGCGTATTCTGCGTTCGGAAGACGCACAGCGCCTGGGCTTTGTCAGCGAGGTTTTCCCCGAGGAGAGCTTCATGGACAATGTCCTTGCCTTCGCGCGCGATATGGCAGCCGTAACTTCGCCCGTCGCGGTGGCTGTGATGAAGCGCCAGCTTTACGTGGAACTGATGACCGGCGATGTCGGCGGGGCCATCGAACGCTCCAAGGATCTTATCGGTGGAATGATGAAGCTGTCCGACTTCAAGGAGGGATCGACGGCAATGGCGGCCAGACGCCCGCCCGAGTTCGCGCCTTTGAACCCTGCCGACGTTGATGGTTTGATCCGATGAGTACCGCTTCCATGCTCCCCGATTTCGCAAAAGACATCCTGGCCGGTATTCGGATCGTCGATTTCACACATATGGTTGCAGGGCCGCTCAGTACGATGATCCTTGCGGATATGGGGGCGGATGTCATCAAGGTCGAACCCCCGGAGGGCGAGACCAGCCGCCGCCTGGGCGATCCGGTTTTCGGCGACCAGACCGATTATTTCCTGTCGCTGAACCGCAACAAGCGCAGCATCGTGCTGGATTTGAAAACCCGCGAAGGGGTGGCGGCAGCAAAGGATCTGATCGCAACGGCAGATATCGTGGTTGAGAATTTCCGCAGTGGCAAGGCCGAGCAAATGGGGCTGGGTTATCAGGCCATGTCGGCCCTCAATCCGTCACTGATCTACTGCTCGGTCAGCGGTTTTGGCGGCGAAAGCCGTTTTCGTGACAAGCCGGCCCTCGATCCGATCGTTCAGGGGTTGTCGGGCCTGATGAACCTGACCGGAACGCCGGAAACCGGGCCGCTTAAAACCGGTTTCCTGATCGGGGATTTCGTTGCCCCGCTTTTTGCGACCATCGGGTTGCTCGGCGCGCTCTATGAGAGGCGTAATTCGGGAAGGGGTCAGTTTCTCGACGTCGCGATGCTGAATTCCCTGATCTTTACCATGGTCCCCCGCGAAGCGAGATTTCTGGCCAATGGTATCCCGCCGAAACTGGCAGGTAACGGGCACAATCAACTGGCGCCGGCCAACACCTACCGGACATCGGACGGGCGACAGATTGTCGTTTTCTGCCACATCCCGAAATACTGGCGGATGCTTGCCCGGATGCTGGGGCGCGAGGACCTGATCAGCGATCCCCGGTTCGAAAACAATGCCGCGCGGGTGGCCAACAGTGCTGAACTGGATGGGATCATTGGCGCCGAGTTTCGCAAAGAGCCGTTGGCCCATTGGCTGGCGTTGATTGATCGCGTTGGTGTGACAGCTGGCCCGGTGCGCAGCTTTGAAGAGGTTTTCGCCGATGAAGAGGTTCAGCAGACCATGCTGGCCCGGGTCGAGCGGGAGGGGGTCGGGGCCGCCCGAGTCTTGCGCACCCCGATCAGTTTTGCGCGCACGCCGCTTGCCGTGCGGTCTGCCCCACCGGCGCTGGGGGAACATACCGAACAGGTGTTGGCCGAGATCAGGGCCCTCAAATCGGGTCCCGATGCAGCCGATAGCGCTGGGGAGAACAAGCCATGAGCGGGCCCGGCTCGATCACCTATCGCGCTGAAAAGGGCCGGGCCTATGTCACGCTGGACCGGCCCGAAAAGCGCAACGCCATGAGCGAAGCCATGTGGTGCGAACTGATGGCGTGCTATGATCGTGCCGAGGCCTGTGATGACGTGCGGGTGGTTGTTCTGGCCTCGAAGGGCGATGATTTTTGCGCCGGCCATGATTTGTCTGAAGTGAGCAACATGTATGGCGACGCGGGCGATGGCGGCAATCGTCGCCGGCCCAGCCAGAGAAGCCGGCTGAAATATGACAAGATGTATGTCGAGCGCCTGCAGCGGATCTTTTCCTCGTTGAAGCCGACGATTGCGCTGGTCAAGGGCTACTGTCTGGGGGGTGGGCTTTATATGGCCGAGGCGGCCGATCTGGTGATTGCCGCCGATACCGCCCGGCTTGGCCATCCCGAGCAAAGGTTCGGTCTGTCCGGTGCGGCCTATTTCGATGCCTGGGAAATCATGACGCTGGGCGCGCGCAAGGCGCGGGAACTGCTGCTCCTGGGGGAAATCTGGCCTGCCGATGAGGCACTGGCCAACGGGCTTGTCAACAAGGTCGTCCCCTTGGCTGATCTGGACCAACAGGGCGAGATCTGGGCGGAAAAAATCGTGCGCCAGCCGCGCGATGGGCTGGCCATGGGCAAAGCCGCGACGGGTATCGCGCTGCAATCACTCGGTGTGACATCGCAATTCGGCTATGGCCCCGTGCTGCACACGCTGGCGACCAACGTGCGCTACGAACCGGGCGAATTCAACTTCATCAAGGAACGTCGCGACCAGGGGGTCCGCAGAATGACCCACGCGCGCGAGGACTTCTACGAGACCGAAACCGACAATGGCAAGGACGTGTGACCGTGACCGATAAGACCGCCTTGCTGACCGAATTCAGCACATTTGCCGATGCTCAGGCCCAGTTTCGCAAGGATCGCCTTTGGGATCTTCTGGACGGTGACGAAGGTCATCTGAACCTGGCCCATGAATGCGTTGACCGCCACGCCCCCTCTGACGAGACGGCGGTCCTGATCGCACATGCGGAGGGCCGGGACGAACGGATCAGTTGGTCTGAACTGGCTGCGGCCTCGTCGCGTGTGGCCCATCATCTAGCGGCTAACGGTGTCGTCAAGGGAGATCGCGTTGCGCTGATGCTGGACCCGGGCTTGCCTTTCTACGCCTGTTTGTTCGGCATTCTCAAGGCCGGCGCCGTTGTCGTGCCGCTCTTTACCCTGTTCGGACCCGAGGCAATCGCTGTCCGCCTGCGCGAAGCGGGGGCCAGGCTGATCCTGACCAATGCCGGGAAAGCGTCTGAAGCCCTGGAGGCTGGTCAATGTCCTGTCCAGGTTGTCGATGCCGATTTTCTTGTCAGCCTGTCGTCTTTGCCTGACCGGTTTGAAACGCAGACCTGCGCTGATGATCCGGCCATTCTGCAGTTCACCTCCGGGACGACCCGGGACATTCCCGCAGCGGTCATGCAACGGCACAAGTCGATCGTGATCCTGCTGATGTCCGCGCTGTATGCCACGGGCATCCGCCCCGGCGACAGGTTCTTCAGCCCATCTTCACCCGGCTGGTCGCATGGGCTTTGGCCCGGCACGCTGTCTCCGCTGGCGCTGGGGGTGCCGACCGGAACGATCGCAGGCAAGTTCGATCCCGTTCGCCTGCTACATGCCCTGTCAGAGCACAAGATCACCAATATGACGGCAGCTGCCACCCATTACCGGATGATCCGCAACAGCGGTGCTGCAGAGACCATGCCCTTTGCGCTGAAGAAACTGTCCTTTGGCGGTGAGCCGATGGATGACATGACCGCAGATTACATCCAGACGGTCTTTGGCTGCCCGGCGTGCAGTATCTACGGCAATTCCGAGGTCGGGGCGATCCTGGTCCACTATCCGGGGGCAACGGATCTGGAGGTGCGGCCGGGCAGCTTGGGCAAGCCATTGCCCGGCGTCAAGGTCGAGGTCCATGACGCCCAGGGCAACCGCTGTGCCCCGAACGTGGTGGGTGAGCTGGTCGTGCTGCGGCGGGGCGACTGGCTGCAAACCAAGGATCTGGGCCGCGAAGATGCCGACGGCTATTTTTATTATGCCGGACGGGCCGATGACGTCATCATTTCAGCAGGATACACGATCAGTGCGATCGAGGTCGAGAACGTGATCCTCCAGCATCCGGACGTGCAGGAGGTCGGTGTGATTGGCGTGCCGGACGCGCTGCGCGGGCTTGTCGTTGCGGCCTTCGTCATCGCCGGGCGCCCGGAAAGTGCAGGTTTCGCCGAAGAAATCCGGGATATCGTCCGTGACCGGCTTGGGCGGCACGAATATCCCCGCAAGGTCATGTTCATCAGCGATCTGCCAAAGAACCCGGCGGGCAAGATCGACCGTCGCAAGTTGCGTGCGCAAGCGGCGACACTGGCCCCGGCAGAGGCGTAGTCTGATGGATTTCAACCTGCCCCCTGACGATGATCCCCGGCGCTTGGACATCCGGGATTGGCTGCGCAGCGATGTCCCCCGGGCCTATGCCGAGATCGCAGCCAAGGGCTATGCGGTTCCACACTGGTCGCGCCCCTGGGGGCTGGGTGCAGATCCCGAATTGCAGGTGATCAGCGATCAGGAACTGGCCCAGTCCGGTATCCGCTTGCCCCATCATCGCAACCCGGTTCCGATCAATAATTGCGGCCAGTCCGTGCTGATCCATGGCACCGAGGCGCAGAAAGAGCGGTTTCTTCCTCCGGCGCTGGCCTGCACGGAAATCTGGTGCATGCTGTTCAGTGAGCCATCGGCGGGATCGGATATTGGCGCCTTGCGGACCCGGGCACAGCGTGTGGGCGAGCACTATGTCGTCAATGGCCAGAATCTGGCGGCCGAACGGGTGCTCGGGCTTCCCCGTGCACAGGACCCGATCGTCCGACAGCCGTTTTCGGCCCTCAACGGCCAAACCGGGACGGGGTAGCGGGTCATGGGTTTCTCGCTTAGCCAGGACCACCGACTGCTTCAGGAAAGTGCGCTCGATTTCGTTTCGCGCGCGGTGGACCTTGGTCCGTTTCTCGTTCCCGGGGTGCAAGATCGGGATGCCCATTTTGACGCCTTGCCGGGCGTCCTGAACAGCAGCGTGAAGAAGTGGTTCGCACGATGATCGAACGGCGAAAGCGCGCGCAAAATTCCCATACGCCGTAGATCAATCACAGGGGGCCGACAATGAGGCTGGAACATAAGCGTGCGATCATTACAGCGGCCGGGTCGGGCATGGGCGCGGCCGGGGCCCGGCTGTTCGCGCAAGAAGGGGCAAAACTGGCCCTTCTCGACCGCGACGCTGCGGCGCTGGAGGCAGTGGCCGCCGAAATTCGGGCAGCGGGGGGCGCGGTCACGACCCATCAGGTCGATCTTCTCGACCGCACGGCCACGGATGTTGCCGTCAAGGCGGCCCTCACGGCCCTGGGGGGTATCGACATTCTATGGAGTCATGCGGGGCTGCCAGCGCCCACGGATGTCTGCGATCTGGATTTCGCCGAGCTTGAAAAATCCAACAGGCTGAATGTGACCAGCGCGGTCCAGATCGCGGGCCTTGTCTTGCCGGACATGCGCAAACAGACCTCCGGGTCGATTGTGTTCACGTCATCTGCTGTCGGTCTGGTCGGATCCGCGTTCAGCCCGGTTTACTCTGCGTTTAAGTCAAGCGTGATCGGCCTGACCAAGGGGCTGGCGGTGCGGTATGCCGCCGAGAACATTCGTGTGAATGCCCTATGCCCCGGGCCGATCTCGACCCCGATGCTGCACAATGACTTTATCGCCGGCGATGACCGGTTCGGAAAGCAGGAAAACCTGCAACGGGCCGTGTCGGCCGTTCCCATGGGGCGGGTGGGGGAGCCGATCGAAGTGGCCAGAGCAGCCCTTTGGCTGGCATCTGATGATGCGTCCTATGTGACGGGTGTCGCCCTGCCGATTGATGGCGGGCAAACCGCCCGATGATAGCTGATCGCGCGCCAGATCCATTCGGTTGAAAACGACCGCTCCCCCTTAGGTTGGGGATCGGAGACCAGATATCTAAAGGGAGGACATCATGTCTTTATTCAAGAAGAACTTCATGGCCGTCACAACGGGTGCGCTGATGGCCACCGTTCTCTGTGGCGCGCCGGTGGCAGGCAAAGAGCTTAAGTTCTCTATTTTCCTTGCGGATGGGGCCACTGTCGTTCAGAGAGCGCTGCTGCCCTATGCCCAAAAAATCGAGGAGGTGACCGATGGCGAGCTTACGATTACCCCCTATACCGGGGGGGCGTTGGGCGGCGGAGCCGAGCAACTGTCGCTGGTCGAAACCGGTGTGGCCGATCTGGCCTTTATCGTTCCCAGCTACTCGCGCGGTCGCTTTCCTGTCACCGATCTGGGTTTGCTGCCGTTTGCTTTCGACAGTGGCCTTCAGGGTGGGCAGGTTCTGCGCGCTCTTTATGACGATTACATGCAGGAAGAATATGACGGCCTGAAGGTGCTGCTTCTCGGCGTCACGTCACCCAGCGCTATTCTAACGACCAACGTGGCGCTGGCCAGCCTTGATGACATGAAGGGTGTCAAGCTGCGTGGGACCGGTGGCAGCCAGAATGCGGTTCTTGAGGAACTGGGTGTAAACCTTGTCAGCCTGCCGATCAGCGAAGGCTATCTGGCCATGGAGCGGGGTGTCATCCAGGGAACAGTGCTTCCGCTTTCCAGCGTGCCGGGCATGAAACTGCAGGAAATCATTCGGTATGTGAACGAGGTAAACTTTTCTGCAACGCCGGTGCTGGTGGCAATGAACATTGACACATGGAACAGCCTCAGCCCTGAACAGCAGACGGCGATTGATGGGCTGTACGAAGAGTATTCGGATGTCTTTTCGCTCAGCTACGATGATGACGTCGAGAACGGCCGCCAGGTTCTGGCCGAGGCGGGTGCCCAGACCGTCAACTTCAGCGATGCGGATATCGCGACCCTGCACAATATGGCCGACCCGATCTGGGCTGAATGGGTCGAGATGGCCAAGGCTGATCGTCTGGACGGTGAAGAGATCATGGCCCGTTTCAAGGCTTTGATCGAAGAAACGAAGTAGACCGGGTTCCTGTCGAAAGGCACTGCTACGCCGCGGGCGAAGGGTGGGGTTTCCCGCCTCTTTCCCCGCCTTGTCCGGTGCCTTCCCCAAGGCCCCTGTACTGAAGGGAGGCAACATGACCAGCTATCGGTTCCTGATCGGCGGTATCCTTGAAGAGGGCGCTGCGACGATAGATGTGATCAATCCTGCGACGGCTGCACCTTTCGCGACGGCGCCGGCCGCCTCGGAGGATCAGATCGACCGGGCGATCACTGCGGCTGCGGACGCTTTTGGCGCATGGCGCGACACCCCTTATGCCAGCCGACGCGATGTGCTGAACCGGATCATTGAGGCCATCGCGTCGGACCGAGAGGAACTTGCGCGGTTGCTGACGCTGGAACAGGGCAAGCCGCTGGCCTTTGCCCGTGGCGAGGTGGACACCACGCTGGATTACATGCGCTACTTTGCCGGCCTGGATCTGCCGGTCGAGGTTCTGGCCGATGACGCCGAGCGGAGGGTGGAAGTGCACCGGGTTGCGGTCGGGCCCGTGGCGGCAATCGTTCCGTGGAATTATCCGTTGCTGTTGATGGCCTTCAAGCTGCCGCCAGCCTTGCTGGGGGGCAATACCGTGGTTCTGAAACCCGCGCCAACAACCCCGCTGTCGGCCCTGCGTCTGGGGGCGCTTATTGCTGACATCGTTCCGCCCGGGGTGGTCAATGTGATTTCGGGCAGCGATGCGGTCGGGCCGAGGCTGACCTCTGATCCGCGCATCGCAAAGATATCCTTTACCGGTTCCACGGCGACGGGCCTTCGGGTCATGGCCTCGGCGGCTTCCAATCTGACGCGCGTCACCCTGGAACTGGGGGGCAACGATCCGGCGCTGATCCTGCCCGACAGCGATTTGGCACGTGTCGCCCCGAAGATCTTTGCCTTTGCCTTTGGCAATTCGGGCCAGATCTGTCGGGCGATCAAACGTGTCTACGTGCCGCACAACATGATGGATGGGCTTTGCGAAAACCTCTCGGCTTTGTGTGAAAAAGCTATTGTTGGCGATGGGATGCAGCCAGATGTTCAGTTCGGGCCGGTCCAAAACTATAAGCAATACCAAAGGGTGAAATCCCTCTATCGGGCAGGTGCCGGTCAGGGGCGGGTGTTGGCCGGCGGCGGTCCCGTTGACGGACCGGGATACTTCTTTCGCCCCACGGTGGTGGCTGATCTGCCGGATCATAACCCGCTGGTGCAGGACGAGCAGTTCGGCCCGCTTCTTCCGCTCGTCGCCTATGATGATCTGGACGACGCGATCCGTCGTGCCAATGGCGGGCCCTTTGGTCTGGCGGCATCTGTCTGGGGCAATGACCCGGGCCAGGCCAGAGCCATCGCGACCCGTCTGGATGCGGGAACGGTTTGGATCAACAAGCACGGCGACCGGCTGCCCAACCTGCCAATTGCCGGGGCAAAGCAGTCCGGCATGGGGGTCGAGCTCGGGATGGCCGGTTTTCTAGAATACACACAGATGAAGGTCATCAACCAGGCTGTTTGAGCGGCCGGGATCACGGGGCCGCGGCGCAGACCGACCTGCTGGTCCATGCAAGGAGAAGGTCAATGAGCAGTCCCAAAGACCCGGACAACGTCGCCCTGTCCGCAGAGACACGATCCCACACCGGCGATGGCCGTGCGGCAGGCGAAGCCAGCGACGCAACAGGCGTGATCGGGGCCATTTCCCGGTTCGTGGGGTGGCTTAGCAAGGCGGCGCTGCTGGGCGGGATGATGGCCCTGTTCCTCATCACAGCCATTGTCACGGTCGATGTGATGCTCAGGACCTTCGTCAACATATCCGTTCCCGGTGCCTCTGAGATTGCCGGGCTTTTACAGGCCATGATGGTGTTTCTCGGTCTCGCCTATACGCTTCGGGCCGGGCAGCACATCAAGGTGGACATGTTCGTCAAGACGTTTCCCGAGGGCGCACAGAGATGGCTGGATCTGTTGCTTGCCATCCTGGCTCTGGCCGTTTTCGTCTTCGTGACCTACGCCATGTATGATGTAGCCACCGGCCCGAGGGCCTGGCGTGAATCCTCGGATCTGCTTGCCATCAGGCTTCAACCCTTCAAGATCGCTGCGGCTGTCGGAACCGGGCTGATGTGCCTGGAAATTCTTGACCGGATCTTGCGCCTCTTGCCGAAAAAGAAAGGCCCGGTGCCGTCATGAGCTTCGTTGCAGTCGGAATCCTTGGCATCATTCTGATGCTCGTGCTGGTCGCGCTGAGCATGCCGATCGGGTTTGCCATGACCACGGTCGGCCTTGGTGGGATTGGGGTTGTCTATTCGTGGAAACTGGGTCCCATCATCGGTGCCGCCGGCATCACGCCCTTTGCGGCGGCCAATGACTTCATCTTCACTGCGATCCCATTGTTCATCCTGATGGGCAGCGTGGCGTTCCGGGCCGAGATCAGTTCGGAAATGTTCGATACCACCAGAAAATGGATCGGCCATTGGCCCGGTGGCTTGGCCTGTTCGACTGTCGCGACCTGTTCCGGTTTTGCTGCGGCCTCCGGGTCGAGTATCGCCACGGCTGCGGCCCTGGCCCCGATCACCATTCCCGAAATGCGATCCAGCGGTTTCGATGATCGCTTGGCCACCGGGGTTGTCGCCGCAGGCGGCACGCTGGGCATCCTTATCCCACCAAGTGTCGGCTTGTTGATCTATGCCTTGATCACGGACCAGTCCATCGGGCAGCTGTTCATGGCGGGGGTTCTGCCGGGTCTTCTGATGACGTTGCTGTTCGGAGTGGTCATTGTGATTTGGGCCCTTTTCCGGCCGGATCATGCGCCACGCTCACGCCGTTTCAACTGGCGGGAACGCTTTGTGGCCTTGCGTGGTATTCTCGCGATTTCAGCCCTGTTTCTCTTGGTGATGGGGGGGATTTACGGTGGCTTCTTTACCCCAACCGAGGCTGCCGCGATCGGGGCATCGGGTGCAATCCTGATTGCCATTGTAAAGCGCAAAATGACGGTGCAGCTTTTGCATGACGCGCTGAAAGAGACTGTGCAGACCACCTGCATGATCTTCATGATCATCATCGGCGCGCATCTGTTCAGTGTCTTTCTTGCGACCACGCAAGTGCCGTCGAATCTGGCGGGCTATGTGGGCAGCCTTCCCTTTTCGCGCTATGTCATCCTGGCAATCATTATCATGATGTACCTCGTGCTGGGGTGTGTTCTGGACGTTCTGGCCATGATCGTGCTGACCGTTCCCATCGTCTATCCCGCGATTGTTGCACTGGGCTTCGATCCGATCTGGTTTGGTGTGATCATCGTGATTGTCATGGAGATGGCCCTGATCACACCGCCTGTGGGGATGAATGTCTTTGTGATCAATGCCACGTATCCGAGTGTTCCGCTGATTGCAGTCTTTGCCGGGGTTTTGCCTTTCCTGCTTGCCCAGCTTGTGCTGGTGGTCCTGCTGGCCATGTTCCCGCAAATTGCCCTGTGGTTGCCGACGCTGATGTTCAACTGATGCGACCCGAAAACCTGCGGGCGATGTGGCATCCGCGTGGTCCGGCTGCGCCTTGGCACCAGTGATATCGGCCAGTTCCAAACCGCAGATTTTTCAGGGGGAAGGGCCAGTGGTGGCCGGTGTGACCTGACCCGGCCCTTGCCCTTGCCCTTGCCTGCCGGGATAGGGCATGAACAGTTCATGGGATATGGGCGGTGGATACAGGTCAGAACCGGGTCCGATGCCGCTGGCGGGGGAACTGGACCATGACGAAGCTTTTGCACCGTTCGACCAAGCTGTCTTTTGACATTGCCACTTCGGGGCAAGGCAGTTGGCTGACGTTGCAGGATGGCCGGCAGGTGCTGGATGCTTCGGGGGGGGCGGCAGTGGCCTGCATTGGCCATGGCAACCGCCGGGTGGCCGAGGCGATGGCCGATCAGGCGATGAAGATCGGTTATCTGCACACCATGTTCTTTTCTTCCGAGCCCGCCGAGGAACTGGCCGAGCTGCTGATCAATCTCAGCGGGGGTGCCTTTTCCCATGCCTTTTTCGTCTCTTCCGGGTCCGAGACGATGGAAAGTGCCCTCAAGATGGCGCTGCAATACCATGTCGAGCGTGGCGAGACGGGGCGCACCCGTTTTATTTCCCGCCGGCAAAGTTATCACGGCAACACCTTCGGCGCGCTGGCGGCCTCGGGCCATGTCGGGCGGCGCTCGATCTATGAGGGGGTGCTGATGACGAATTTCAGCTTCGTTGGCCCTTCATTCCCCTATCATTACCAGCCTGCAGGCATGAGCGACGCTGACTACGTCGCCCAAAGTGCGGCGGAACTGGAGGCCGAGATCCAGCGCCTCGGGCCGGGCACCGTCGCGGCCTTCATCGCGGAAACGATCGTTGGGGCAACCTCGGGCTGTGCGGTGGCCGCGCCGGGGTATTTCGCCGCCATGCGTCAGGTCTGCGACCGCCATGGCATTCTGATGATCGCCGATGAAATCATGTGTGGCATGGGCCGGTCCGGCAAGGTTCATGCCTGGGAATGGGAAGAGGGCTATCGCCCGGATCTCCAGGCCGTGGCCAAGGGGTTGGGCGGGGGCTATGCCCCGATCGGGGCGATGCTGGTCTCGCCCCGGGTGATGGCGGCGCTGGATGCGGGGACGGGGGCGTTTGTCCATGGGCATACCTATCAGGCCCATCCCGTCGCGGCGCGGGCCGCGCTGGAGGTGCAGCGGATCATTCAGGAGGACCGGCTGGTCGACAACGTTGCCACCCTGGGCCCGGTCCTGACCCGGGCCTTGCGGGATCGCTTTGCCCAGCACCCCCATGTCGGGGACATTCGCGGGCGGGGGTTTTTCCAGGCGCTGGAATTCGTCAGGGACCGGGAAACCAGGGCGCCCTTTGACGGGACGGCCGGGTTTTCGGCCAAGCTGAAGGCGGCGGGGCTTGAAGCCGGGCTGGCGATCTATCCCAATGGCGGCACGATTGATGGGGTGCGCGGCGATCATGTGATCATCGCACCCAGCTTCAATGCAGACATGGCGGAGATCGAGATGATCTGCGATCGGCTGGACCGTGCCATTTCTGCGGCTGTGGCGGCCTGCAGCTAGGATTTTCGTGATCCTGTTCGCCCGGGGGGCTTCCCGGCAGGGCGCTGTGCCTGCAACATGATGCCTGGCCGATCCCGTCGTGTCCGTTCCCCTTTTGGCAACCGGGGGTGCGAAAGATTGCACGTTTCTTTCGCGATCACTTGTGCCAGAGTTTCAGGGTTCCTGACGGTTCACCGGACCGCAGGGCCCAGGCGGGATCTGGACAGGTAGTGCGCCTTCCATGCTGACCGATCGCTCTGTTGCGGCCGGTTTCGGAAGGTCCGCGAATGCGCCGGCCCCCGCCCGTTTCCAGCCAGCAGATATGATCCGTGGGGACCCCGCCTGTGCGCCCCCAAAGGCGGATGGCTGCTCTGGACCCGAACGCACCGCGCCATCCAGCAGGAGAGCCCCATGAAATCCCCCCGAACCCTGACCTCTTTGCTTACCGCCGCCCTCGGCCTTGTGTCGAACGGTACCCATGCCGCCGATCTGATTCCCATGACCCTTCAGATGACGTGGAAGGCTCAGGCCGAACACGGTGGCTTTCATCAGGCCGTGGCCCGTGGCTTCTATGAAGCCTGCGGTGTCGACATGATCGTCCGCGACGGCGGGCCGGGGATGGACACGGCCCAGTTGCTCAGCACCGGGGCGGTGCAGGCGGCGGCGGTTTCGCAGGCCGATGGCGTGATGGCGATGGTTGCGGCGGGCTTTCCTGCGCAAGCGGTGATGACCACCTTTCAGAAAATCCCGCAGATCCTGATGTACCACGACGGTCAGGGGATTGCCGGCCCCGAGGATCTGGCGGGCCGGCCGATCCTGATGTCCCAGTCGAACCGGGTGACGATCTGGCCCTTCCTCAAGGCGAAATATGGGCTCTCGGATGCGGATCTGCGCGCCTATAACGGCCAGATCGCCCTGTGGATGACCACGCCTGAGGCGGTTCAGCAGGGTTTCGTCAGCTCCGAGCCCTATGCCTATGAACAGGATACGGGCCAGCCGGCGCAGTATTTCCTGATCGCGGATATGGGCTATCCGTCCTATGGCGGGCTGATCGCCGTGGCTGATCAAACGATCGCCGATCAGCCCGGGGCGGTGCGCTGCCTGGTCGAGGGCTCGATCCGGGGGTGGCAGGATTTCCTGGTCGATCCGGCCCCGGCCAAGGCGATCATTGCCGCGCGCAACCCTTCACAAAGCGAGGGGCAGATGGATTTTGCCATTGCCAAGATGCTGGAGGAACATCTGCTGTATGAAACCGACCCGTCCGATCTGGGGATGATGACCGCCGCGCGCTGGGGCGAACATGCGCAGATGCTGAAAGAACAGGGGCTGTTGGCGCCGGATTTCGATGAAAGTACCGCCTACACGCTGGAATTTCTGCCCCCCGCAAGCGACCTGAACTGAGGAGGGACCGACATGTTGGCTACCAAACAGAACATCCTGCGCCGTTTCTGGTATTCGGTCATGCCGATCTCGGATCTGGCCGATGGCCCGAAACCCTTCGTGCTGATGGGTGAAAATATCGTCCTGTTCCTTGACGGTGATGGACAACCCGCCGCGTTGGAGGACCGCTGCTGTCACCGCACGGCCAAGCTGTCCACCGGCTGGTGCAAGAATGGCAACATCATCTGCGGCTATCACGGCTGGGAATATGACCGGACCGGCAAGCTGGTCATGGTGCCGCAATTCCCGGAACGTCAGGCCGTGCCCAATGCCCGGACCCGCAGTTTTCACGCCCGGGAACGTTATGGCTATGTCTGGGTCGCGCTGGACGATCCGATTGCCGACATTCCCGATATCCCCGAAGATCGCGATCCCGGCTTTCGGCGGATCCATCAGTTTTATGAACACTGGGCGACGTCATCGTTCCGGTTGATGGAGAACTCGTTCGATGCGGCCCATATCGCCTTCGTGCATCGCAACACCTTTGGCGACATCAATGATCCGGTGCCCGAACAGTACCGGATCGAGGAAACCCCCGAGGGCTTTACCGCCTCGGTCAACCAGGAGGTCGTCAACCCGCCCCATGCCCGCAAGATCACCGGTGAGGGGCCGGGGCGGACCATGCGCGAGATGGTCAACAAGTGGTACATGCCGTTCTGTCGGCGGATGGATGTGACCTATCCGTCGGGTCTGCGCCATATCCTGTTCAATTGTGCGACACCGATTGACGATGGCCATATGCAACTGACCCAGATCCTGTTTCGCAACGACACCGAAGAGGATTGTCCGACGGCCGATCTGGTGGCCTGGGACGCCGCTATCGTCCGCGAGGACAAGGATGTTCTGGAAACCACTGACCCCGAGGTGATCATGGATCTGGGGATCCGGTCCGAGATGCACATGGTGACTGACCGTCCCGGGATGATCATGCGCAAACGGTTCCTGAAACTGTTCGCGGATCACGACGAGGCCGAGGTGGTGGTCAACGGTCGCGAGGTTCTTCCAGCGACCTGAGATGCCAAGGCGCGGGGCGCGGTCCGGGATTGCTGAGCAAAGGGCCGGAGGGGGTGCAGTCCGCTTGCGGCTGTGCAGGCCGACAGTGCGGTTCAGAACGCCTATCTCGGCACGGGAACCGAAGGGCGGCGCAGCTACCGCGCGGTGGCCGAGGCCCGTCGCCGGGCAGAAGAACGCGGGGAGGCGCAATCATGACGGACCTGGAGGTTGATGCCATTTCGCTGTCCTTTGCCCGCCTCACGGTTGCCGACAATCTGATGGCGGCGCGGCACCGGATGATCCGTACCAATCCGCTGTCCGAGTTGCGGGGCCTGCCCGGGGTGCGCAGGCAGGAACAGGTGCACCTGGCCGAAATCTCTGGGATCCTTGATCTTGTGGACCTGACACCGCTGGCCGACACGCCGGTTTCTGCGCTGCCCTATGGCACGCAGAAACTGGTCGGGTTGGGCACACAGCTTGCCGGAAACCTCAGGCTTTGAAGGGCATTGCACTCAGTGCCTCGTCCCAGGTTGCAAGGGCTGCATTGGCGATTGCGGCTGCGGCGGGGGGGGACGCCGGATTCGCCGACGCCCTGCGGCCCGATATCCGGCGTTTCCAGCAGACGGACCGAGATTTCCGGTGCCTCGGACATGCGCAGAACCCTGTAGTCGCGCAGGCCGGACACTGTGGTTTGCCCCGCACAAAGGGAACCGCCTCGCGCAGGGCGATGCTGGTGCCCATGGTCAGCGCCCCTTCGATCTGGGCCACGACGTTGCCGGGATGAATGGCCAACCCCGGGTCCACGGCAGCCCAATAGCGCAGCACGCGGATCGGGCGGGTGTCTGCCAGTTCGGCGACAACCGCCGTCATCGGTTCCATGCAGGCATGGGTCACATGTTCCGAGACGAAATCCGCGGTAAGGACGTGGGCCGCCGTGCCGCGGGCCGCGGCGACATCGCCTTGGGCCCGGTTGATCAGGCCGTCCACAGAAGGGTCGTTCGCGATCCTGAGGGCGTCTGCCTTGGTCGCCTCGCTGTCGTAGGTGGGGGTGTCGGGTGTGGACCATTGCCCCGTCAGCGCGGCGCGGCCCCGTCGCGCGGCCCAGGTGCTGTCGGCAACGACACCGACCCCATCGGCCAGGGGGACGACCCGGCGCACCCCAGGAACCGTCAGAGCGGCCACGTCATCAACCGAAACCGGTTCCGCGCCGACATGGGGCGGGTATTCCACCGATCCATACAGCATCTTTGGCAAGGTGGCATCGACCCCATAGATCGCGCGGCCGGTCACCTTTGCCGCGTCGTCCAATCGCCCCGGAG